>CAVATL010000010.1:0-68695 GCA_963591575.1 Candidatus Methanomethylophilaceae archaeon | reverse complement strand
ATCCAAAGCAGAGCAATCCTCATGTTCCGGATCTAGTGAAAAAGCAGTGATCTGATTTGGCACATCAATGTGCCAGCAAGGGAAAATGAGATGTTTACAAAAAGTACGTCAATTCAGGAAATGATTGTTAAATGTATTCCGAAGATCTCGGATTTAGAGAGGCCTGAGGGCCTCTCTTTGAAAATGTCAGTCCCACTCGGTCACACCGGTCTGGTCCGAAAGACAGTCCTTTTTGAACTCGGGAACGGATGTACCGGATTCTCTCTGTCTGCGGTAATCCCTGAACGCTTCCACCGCTCTGCTGCCGAGCTTGAACATCACGAGACAGTTGATCACTCCGCACACCGCCAGAAGGATGTCCACGATGGCGAAGAGGGCATCGGACGCGAACATGCTCGACAGGAACACCACCACGAGCAGGAACACGCAGACCGCCAGACGTGCATGTTTCGAATCGGTGATGAACGCCATATTGTTCTCACCGATGACATAATCTGCGATGAGGGAAGTAAACGCAAAGATAAACAGGAAGATGGCGACCAGGTAAGGTGCCAGACCTCCGATGGACGCATCCATAACGGCCTGCAGCAACAGGATGGATTCTCCCTGTACAGAGTACTCTGCCCAGATCTCGCTGAAGGATCCGAAGGACAGGATTACCAGTGCGGTCAGGGTGCTGACCACAGTATCGAGAATGACCCCCAGTGCCTGGGAATATCCCTGCCTGACAGGGTGGGATACAGGCGCCATAGAGGAGATGTTCGTGATGGTGCCCACACCGGCCTCATTGGAGAGAACACCGCGCCTCATTCCGATGAGGAGCATGGCACCGATACCTCCGCCCACTGCGGAAGGAACATTCAATGCATGCTGGAATATCATGACGAATGCGTTGATGACGCCGCCGTTCGAAAGGAGGATGCATATGGCACAGACGATGAGCCAGACTACACCCATTATAGGGACGATCGCGGTGGAGAGTTTCGCCACACGGGTGACCCCGCCGAAGATGACATATGCAGTTATGATGGTCAGTACAATGGCAATGGCCCAGGTCTCGAATCCGAAGGCCCCGTTGATGGCGCTCGACATGCTGGAGACCTCCATCGACACGAATCCCAGAAGATACATCAGCACCATGATGAACGCCACGATCATGGATATTCTGCGAAGACCCAGACCCTTGGCGATATTGTATGCCGGACCTCCGTGGAGCCTTCCGTCGGCATGCTTTGTCTTGTAGATCTGACCGACCGTTGTCTCGAGCATACTGGTAGCGGTACCGATGAAGGCGAAGACCCACATCCAGAAGATCGCACCGGGTCCGCCGACGGTTATCGCCAGGACAGGACCGGTGATGTTGCCCACACCGATACGGTTGCCCATACTCATACAGAAGACCTGGAACGGACTCGGTTTCCCGGTTCCGCGGTCATTGCCGAAGGTTGAGTGGCACATCTCCTTCAGACCTGCGATCTGCACTCCCTTAAGACGGAGAGTACTGTAAATTCCCAACAGAACGATCAGGACAAGAGGAAGATACCATATGTCCTCTGAAAATGTCACCAATGAATCGAGCAACGACAAACAATCACTGCTGGAACATATCAAGCACAGATAAAAAGGTGAATGCTGGACGGTCGGACGGAAATCATTTCATTATCTGCTGAAAACACATCGGATCCGGACGTCTGGGACATTGAAATCTCATAGGTCATGGCAGGGATATTGCACTCTTTCTCTCGGATCGGATGAAATAAATTTTCTTGCAAATTTGCACAAAATTTTGATCCACATACAAGTTTCTGACAAAAATGCCAGAAACTTTCAATGAAATTAAAAACTCTGACCTGAGTAAAACACAAGAACATCTCGACTGGCTGCGGGATGATGAAAAATAATCATATCCTCTTGATTACGGACCTGACTGAACAGAGGGATCTGGGACATTGATCTACATGCATCGGACGGCGGGACCTGGCGGATTCCACTGCGCGTTCGAGCTTAGAACTGCTTTCCGCATAGATCCTGAAGAGAACGTCCCCCTCGGAGACCCTGTCTCCCGTTTTATGAAGGAACTCCACACCCGCACCGGCATCTCCGGGGGCACCTGCGGCCTTGGCGATCGCGATGATGCCGTGGTTGTCGATGTACTGCACATATCCGCTTCTCTTAGCGTGGACGTCCTTGGAATATCTGCCCGGGATCAGATCCGATGATTTCAGATCCGGAGAACCGTTCTGCACCTGCACGATCTTCAGGAAGGTCTCATGAGCCCTTCCCGAACGCAGAGAATCCAGTGCCTGGGTCTTTCCGTTCTCTGCTCCGGACATCTCCAGAATGGCACCTGCCACGCTGCATGCCTTGTCGATGATGAAGGGGTCTCCGTCACCTTTCTCCAGGATGCTGATGCATTCCTTCGCCTCGAGGACCGGACCCACCGAAAGCCCGATGGGCTCGTCGGCACAGGTGATGACACAGCGCACATCGATCCCGATCTTCCCGCCGAGTCTGGCGAATCCTTCGGCGTAGCCTTCGGCTTCGCTGAGGTCGGATATCTTCGCATATTTCCCCACAGGGATATCCAATACCAGATCGGTGGTCCCGATGGCCAGTTTCTTGCTCATAATGGAGGCCATCATGGTGGGGAGGGGATCGATGCCCATCGGTTTCTCCACCCTTATGATACGCATTCCCACGGGTGCGTAATCCTGATTCCCGCAGACGAAGACGCCGTTCGCTTTATCAATGGCATTAACAAGACGGTCCGAATCCATCTCCACATCGCAGAACGTGCTGACGAAATCGGCGGTGCCGCAGGCGCTGCTGACGGCACGCGAGGACATCTTGGGGATGAGCAGTCCTTCGGAGGCAACGATGGAGACAACAATGGGTGTGATCTTGTTTCCCGAGATCCCGCCGAGGCTGTGGAAATCGAAAACCTTCCCATGTCCCAGATGTATCTTTTTGCCGGTATCGGCCATGGCCTCCGCCAGGAAGGAGATCTCATCGAGAACGGCATTGTTGATGTTGAAAGCAGATACAAATGAGATTATCTCGGTGTCGGAAAGACTGCCGTCCATGATGTCGAAGATGACGGAACGTATCTCCTCTCTGCTCAGCACGGAACCGTTGATCTTCTTCCTGATGGAACGGACGGATTCCGGCATGGGGGAATACAGGACATCAACCTCGTCGCCGTCGGCGACACAGATCTTCGTCAGAACGTTGACTGGAAGGGCCACAGTACCTTTCGGTACCACCGTGTCCGAGATGGTGACGGCACATATGACATCCTGTTCACCGATTATGCGCACGCGGTCAGAAGGGCCGACTCCAAGCTTCAGGGAATCGTCGCGGTTCATAAGGACCACGGCATCGGAAACGATCACATCGGTATGGCGTGCACACAGTTTCATCGCTATGACATCCGTCTGTCAGATAACAACCTTCAGCTCCGGTGTTGTCTCCTCAGGAATATGGCGGATGCTACACATATCACAGCAAGTCCCACAATGAATCCGATGATAGGTATCCACAGAGCATAGTCGAACTCCCACTGGGCGGTGAGGATAATCTGATAATGGCCGTCCGACAGGTTCTCGACGACATCTCCGGGCTGGTAGATCTTGTGGTCCACTTCGCACAGCCATCCTTTGAAGTTATGGTTGGCGTAGGTGTATGTGCACTCGGGGATGGTATATTTCTCGAAGTATGTGACCCAGGGGAACTCCATGAGGGGTCCGTCGCCGTCTCCGGGATCATAGATGATGTGATACTGTCCGACCGTCCAGACCGCGTAAAGGTCGATCTGTCCCTCGGTGAGAAGGTTCTTGATCGAGGCCTTGTCAGGGTATTCGACAGCGGTTCCTCCTTCGACAGTGGTCCAACCGCCGAAATTATAGAACTTATACTGGAATGCATTTGCCGAGAGGCTGACGGTACTGTCATAACGGACGAACTGAGGATCCATCGTACCCGTTGCATCGGAATTGTTCGGGTGGAACACAATGGTGTAGATGTTCGCACTCCAGGTGGAGTATAGAATCACCCTGAGCCCGTCCGTGGAGGTGAGATTGATCACAGTGTCCCCAGGCTTGTATGCGGTCATGTTGTCGCTGGGACTGAGGGACCATCCGGTCATCAGATATCCTATACGGCTCATCTTCGTTTCAGGCAGTTTGACCGGAACATCGTATGTCATGACGATCTCGTCTATGCTTCCCTTGCCTCCGTTGGGGTCGAAGACGACAGTGTAGGTAATTGGGATCCATATCGCATAGAGGGTTACCGAGGCCGTGGCGGTGTACGGATCGGAGACAGGTTCGGTGGAATCCCTGCTGCTGCCCCATCCCGCGAATTTGTATCCGACCAGGACGAAACTGTTCTCCCTGAGCTTCTTCGCATCGGTGCCGAAGGGTTCTTTGAGCATCTCTCCGGTGGCATTGTCGTTGTTCTTGTCGAAGGTCACCTGGTACGACAGTTCGGACCAGATGGCGTACAGAGTGACGTCGCAGAGGGTGCTGAAATGCGTGTGATCCTCATAGGTGTTACCGGTACCGTCGGACTTGTCGGACCAGCATTTGAAGACGCCGGTCTCGCTGTCGAAACCCAGTTCCGAGAATTCCCTGAGAAGTGCCGAATCACCGGACTTAACAATCTGGGTCTTTGAATCTCCTAGGCCTCCGTTGGGGTCGAAGGTGACCGTATTGGCCCTTACGTCCCACACCGCATTGATCGTGAGATCCTTTGCTGGCATAAGATCGGGGAGGGACTCGCTCCAGCTATTGAACGTATATCCTTCACGTTCCGGGACATAATCCTTGGCGGCCATTCCGTCAATGGTGATCGATGTTCCAGCACGTCCCTTGAATGTCTTTGTCACGTCCCCGTAAAGGTTCAGGGTCAGAGTGAACTCGGTTTCACCGTTGAAGAGGAATTTCGTATAACCGTTCGTACCCTTTCCGGAATAGGTGGCAGGATATGCTGCGCAGTTGACCTTACAGGTCACCGGTTTATCGGCGGTTCCGAGGGCGAATGCATTATCTCCCACATTGCTGTCTGAAAAAACAGGGTTGAGGATGTCGATGCGTACAAGAGAGGTACAGCCGCTGAACGCATCCGCAGTTACGAAGGAAATATTCTCTCCGAGCACAAATGACTTGAGAGATGTGCAGCCGCTGAAACACTGGAAACTGATCGATGTGATTCCCGAACTGAGTTCGACGGATCCGAGGGAAGTGCAGCCCTTGAAAGCATAATTTTCTACAGAGATGACAGTATCCGGGAGGGAAATTCCTGTCAAAGAGGTACAGTTCATGAACGCACCTGCACCGATGGACTTAGTGCCGGCAGTGAAGTTCACGGAACTGAGTGAAGAACAGCCGCTGAACGCATAATTTCCTACGGTCCCGATCATACTGCTGACAGTCACCGAGGTCAAAGAAGTACAGTTTTCAAAAGCCCTTTCCTTAATTCCGACCACGGTGTAACTTGTTCCGTTGTATGTTACGGATGAAGGGATCGTTATCTATGTGATAGAATCCGATTCCGGCCCGGTGACGTTCACCGAACTGACACTTACCACGGTGTAATTCAGACCGTCCACAGAAAAATCATCCGATGCTGCATCGGACTGGTCCGAACAGACTACTGCAATTAATACTGATACCAGGGCAAGCAGGAGCATTGCTCCTGCCGCCCGGTTTAGGGTTTGAGCTGCTACAACACGCATTGTATTCCGACCGGTCAGGCGATTATCGAGGAATAACCGGTCTTGTTGACCGTGATGAATCCGCCGATAACCTTCACTGTAATTGGCGGGTTATCGGTTTCATTCGTGATAACGGTTGTCTCAGTGCCGACAGTGTATGTGAGCTTGTAGGTCGGGATCAGATCGTACACGCCGTAATCGTTTATCTTCGATACGGCAGGCCCGGACCAGCCGGTGACCTCGAGAGTCTCGCCTTCGACCAGTCCGAGGATGGTGTACGTTTCCTTTCCGGCAAGCCAAGCCTTGTACTCCGCATCCGTGGTGGGGATGGTGCTCTTTGCCGCAAGACTGTTGTCGACTACAAGATAGACCACATTCGGCTTCAGATACACACCGACCGTTCCCTCCAGGACCTGCTTGGTCTCATATGTACCAGTACCGTCCAATTTGTTATGGGCCTTGGTGATCGTTACCGTGTAGTCATAGGTCTTGTTGTTCAGTACATCGGTCACGTTGGTGATGGAGATCTCAGTGTAAGCCTCGCTCTCGTATGTGTACGATACAGTGGAGGATATTGTTTTTCCGGCAAAGTCGCTCTTGGGAATATCCACAGTGACACTGTGAGCCGTTCCGTCATAGATATCATCGATACCGTTGACCTTCACCTTGTACGCGTACGCATAGATGTAGATGTTAGAGTTGGGTACACTGCTGACATTATATCCCCAGTCTCCGGATTCCTGCTTGACCTCGAGTCCCTGTCCGTTGTAGTACCAGCCGTCGTAATAGTATCCATCAGGCAGATCCTTGATTGCCTGGGCATCGTTCTCAAAGAACTTCTGGAAATACGCCTCGCCGATCTGCGCGTCCGTGTTGCTCAGAACATTCACATCCTTCTTCTGTCCGCTTTCATCAGTATAGATGAGATTCCAGAAGATGGTGGCTCCGCTGTACATCGAGGTGAGGTAGATCTCGATAGTATCGCCGTCCCCGTTCGCGAACATACTGACAGTGTAGTGCTGAAGGTCGGATCCTTTGGCATAGGTCATACCGGAATTGGTGACCTTGAGCTTGTCCGTGTCAAGGGACCACTTGCTTTCGAATTCGACGGCAATGGTCACCCAGGAACCGTATTCGACCTGAGTGGAGAACTGTTTGCCCAGTTTGTAGGTGTACTCCACTTCACCGAAGGTCCAGGTCTTCGTAACTTCAGACAAGTTCTCGAGCGTGACCGCTCCGGAACCGACAGTGGCGGTGATGTCCTTAACAGTAGAATCTCCAGTATATTTTGTCTCATATCCGTCGTAATAGATATTCACAGTGTACTTCTGCGGTTCCCACTTTGCGGTTATGATGACGTCCGAATTCACAGCGTACGTGCCGGAAGTGACAGGGTCCCAGCCACCAAAGGTGTATCCGGTAACTTCTGAAACGGAATACGAGTAGGTTACTCCACCGACAGTGTACTTCAGCACATTGCCGTCATTGGTGATCTCGGTACCCTTGACAAGTTCGACGTCGAACATGGTGTTCTCCTGCTGCGTCGCAGTTCCGTTGTTCTGAGTGATCTTTCCGTAAGGAGTGACGAAGGTCACACTGAACGTCGGAGTGGTATAGCTGATGGACAGGTAGAAGTCGTTCTCCTTGGAGGCGTCATCGGCTTTGAGGTACTCGAGCACATCTTCGAGGGTTGCGGAATATACTCCGTCCCTGACGGTTCCGCTCAGCTTTCCTCCGACAGCCCAGGATCCGTATGCCCTCTCGTCGGTATCGGGCATGTTGGGCAGATTCAGATATCCTCCGTAGCGGATCTCGCGAAGTTCGGTCGTCTTAGCGGTTTCACCCTCCTTGTATTCATAGAGCTTCACCGTTACAGTGTACCTGTCAAGATAGACATGGACATCCTTGTTCTCGGTCCAGGTGAGTTTGACCAGTCCCGCGGAACCAAGTGTTGTTTCAGCCTCGTCAATCTTCACATTGGTACAGTCGAAACCGTCGTAGACGAGCATCTGGTACTCGAGATTCTTCGAGGAATCGGCATATACCCTCACGTTCAGTTTCTCAGTGTAGCTGCTGCCGTCGGTGTCCTGCTGCATCACATGGAGATCAATGTAATTGTCACCCTGTTTTTCCAGATTGGCAGTAATCGTGATTCCGGTATTGAACGTGTTCACGTTACACACGGCCGAACTGTTGATATATTCGGTACTGGAACTGTTTCCGATGACCCAGGAGGTCACGGAATATTTGACCTCGACACCGGATTCGGTGCGGGTGATCTCGGTCGGAAGGTTTCCGAGAACGTCCCAGTACAGCTCGCCGTATCCGACAGATCCGGTCTCGGTCTTAAGGGTCTCGGAACCGTACACATAGTTGACGGTCAGGTTGTGCTTGGTGTGACTGATCTCTCCTTCGAGCTTCGTCGCTACACTCACGTTTTTCCATTCATATGTCGCCTCGCTGTCGGTACTGGACACAATGGTCGTACCGGCGACGTCTTTATAGATGAAATATCCGACGTTCAGGACCATTGTGATCACGGCATCGTTCTTGAGGCCCCTGCCGTCCGAATAGGTGTACTGGAGAAGGAATTCAGTGAGAGATTTGAGTCCTTTCTCCTTATCTGTAATCGCATTTTCGACGTAGATGACCTTTCCGAGGTACACATGGTCCGCCGCGACGCCTGTCGGAGCGGTGGCAGTGATGTAGTACACATTGGTCTTGGTGGTCGATTCCACCTGGAATCCAAGGTCGTAGAGGGTTCCGTCGCTTCCGCAGAGGGCCACATGGTGGAGTCCGAGGTTGGCGGTTCCGGAGAAGGTCACCGTGTATGTGGTCGAACCAGAGGTGTGTTCCACGGCCTGTGCGGTCACATAGGAATCTATCGTGGTTCCGTCACTGCTGAGTGCCAGCTTGGGGATCTTGGTCCTGTCGATCTTACCGTCTTCGCCGACCCAGTCTGCGGTCGATTCAAACTGTATCATCAGGCTGACGATCTGCGGACCTACAGCATATGCAGAGATCACTCCGTCACTCTGAACGACATACGTCGTCTGGGCCGAGGCGGTGTCTTCGAACACACCTTCTCCAGTGGACTTCCATTTGCTGAACTGGTATCCGTCATTCGCGGAGTAGATCAGATTGAACTTCTGTCCGTAGTAGAAGGTTCCGGTGGTGAAGTACACGTAGTTTCCGGAAGCATCCTCATAGAACGCCTTGATCGTACCGTTCTCCATATCGGCGATGGTGACTGTGTACGGGATGTGCTCCCAATGGGATTTGAAACTAAAGGTGAACGGATCGGTAGTGCTGGCGGTACTGGTGGAAGGACGTGCACTCGGATTGATTAGGTAATACTCTTCCTGAGTGAGCTTGACCTGCACCACATTCTGTTCAGATCCGTTCTGGAATATGGTGAATGTCGCACTGTACGGGTAGCCAGCGTATCCGCTAAGGGCAGCCAAAGTGATGGTTATGTCCCCTCCAGTGAGGAATATGTAATCGTTTCCGGAAATGAACCTGCTTGAATCCATATCAAGACTCCACCCCTCGAGGTTGTAACCGGGACGGGTGGCACCGTTCAGCTGTATTTTCATCTTGAAGGTCTTGTAGTCGGTCTCCGTTCCGGTTTCGTATGGGAATGCCAGGAACTCGGACGGGGGATCGATGACCGCGTTGAGGTCCATGCTGGTATGGGTCGTCTCGTCGTAGATCTTCGGGTCCATCACGATCTTTACCGCGACGTCGGAAAGGTTCGCACACAGCGCGACAGAGTAGGTGACGTTACCTGATGCATCTGTGGCCTGCTCGACCATCTTCCAGTCATTGAGGTAACTGGAGGTGTACACGGCATAGCTCTTGTCATCCTTGCTGTCGTACTGCATCTTATAGACCCAGTAGATGAATTTCACGTTCGTCAGCTTTTCCTCGAGTTCGTTCTGTGCAACTGTGAGAAGGTATTTCTTGTCAGTTCCGGAGGTGGTGATCTTGACGTTGAACATATCTCCGAAGGTCATGGTTCCTTTCGTCTCAAGCTGTGTTTTGCCGGTGGCGGAGGTGGTGTCAGGATACCAGAATGTCACGGTCACGGACTTACCTACCCAATATGCATACAGCGTCATGTCCCCGGTGACCTTCTGTGTGGCAAGATCCCATTTGGTGGCAAAGGAGGTGGAGGTGAACCATCCGATGAAATCATATCCTTCACGGACCGGATTCTCCACGGATCCGATGATTCCCACATTCATCGACACATACAGGACAGAGGTTGTTCCGTCCATGTGATCGAAGGTGACGGTGTACATGTACAGCGCATAGAGTTCCAGGTCCTGGGTCAGAGGCGTGCTGTAACTGAACGGGTTGTTGTAATCCTTATCGGTGTACCATCCGACGAAGTTGTCTCCTCCCGGAGGACAGTCCTCTTCGGAGATGGTGATTCCGTAGTGGAATGAGTAGGTGAGCGATAGGGTGCTGTCCCCCTGCTTGATCCCGTTGAAGGTGATGTTCACATCCGGCACGGGTTCGATGTGCACGATGATCTTACGTTCGAAGGTTCCGGCAACGGTTCCGTCCGAGATCCTCAGTACGACCTCGTACTTCTCCTCGGCGGTACCTCCGAAATCCCTCACACTGAACAGCAGAGTGGACTGATATCCTCCCTGAAGGGTACCGACGGAACCGGTCTTGACGGTACCGTTGATGTAATACGGGATCTCTCCCTTACTGTCGGTCCATCCGAGGGTGTTGTCGGCGTTCTTGGAACTCTCCAGATACAGCTTGGTGACGTTTCCGGAGACGTTTCCGGAATCGGGAGTGACACTGACGACAGAGACCTCACGTCCGGGGTATCCGGATTCGATCAGGAGCTGTCCGGTTCCGTTTCCATCGACGGTACCGATGGAGAGGTCGACCGAATCCGTGGTGGATCCTACATTGGAATAGATGTTGATCTTGGTCTGAACGGTGTTGACGACGACATACATCGTCTTCTCCTCACCACCTTCCGAATATGTGACCGCCCTGCACTCATTGATGTACACGAGCACATATCCGACGTATTCCGCGCCGGTGAAGTTACCGGCGACCTTGACGTACATGATGGAGTTCCTGGCATCTCCGGTTCCGAGGACGGGGGTCACACCCTTGGTGTAATCTCCGAGATAGGTTCCTTCACATGCGCCGCTGTCGACGGTTCCGAACAACACGATGTCCTGAACAGAGGTGTTTCCATATCCGAACAGGACACTGAACTGGTTGGCTTCCGTATAGGTTCCGTCGGAGATCATCTTGTACCCTTTCAGAGGGGCTCCGGTGATGTATGTACCTCCGGTATACCTGTACTGGGTTCCGGCCTGCAGCCTCGGAAGGCTGACGATGGCCTCGGCACCATCAGTGCCGACAGTGACTGTCACTTCCTGGGTGATGGTTCCTGCCAGATACCAGCACCTCGTACCGTCGGTCTTGCCGGCATCGATGGCATCATAGTAGTTCGCGGCCTTGAACGAACCTTCGTGGTAGACCATGAATCCTCCGGTGGATGTGGTACTTCCGAGGATGTAACCTCCGAAGTCCGTACCGTCCTCACCACTGACAGTGACGATGGTGTATCCGATGACCTTCGAATAGGTTATCTCGTCGACAGTGCCTGAGGTTATGATCTGCCTGAACGCAAGAACGTTTCCGCCGCCAATGACGATCTTGTTGAGAGGAGTGTATTTCTGTGTCGCGTCCCCGTTGGCGTTGAGACTGCTGTAGGCCCCGACGTTCTCCATCGAGGCATTGAGGGTGATCGTACTTCCATTCTTGAGGACCAGGTTGCCGATCTTGTACAGAGCGTACATCGAATCCATTATGTGCTTCGAACTGTGCTCATCGACGGTCGCACGCCCGCTCATCGAGAAGATGGAATCTTCGATGGTGAGGTCGGTCACACGGTGGACGGATTCGATTCCGCTCGCCGGCTTGAACCCGAGGATGTGGATGTTCGTCTTTCCGTCGGTGTTGCAGGAGTTACCCGAACCCATGATACTTCCGCTGATAGAAATGGTGACGGTCTCTCCCGTGGCTGCAGTTCCGTCGATGCTCATCTGGCAGGGACGGTCAGAAGCGTTGAACACCATGGTGGTGGTGTATGCGATCTTTCCGGCCTCGACGACACCCACATCTCCTCCGAGATAGATAGATTCACCGATGGTGATCTCGGTGTTTCCGCTTGTGGCGGAGGTGAAACTGGTGGACGGTGCCATGGGCAGACTGGAGGCCTGGGCATACTTTCCGATCGAGATGTACGTGGAACCGTAGGTGAGTCCCTGGAAACCTCCTCCGAAGACGGATCCCTTGACGTATCCGGATTCGATGTAAACATAAGCATCCGAATCCCTGGCCTCTTTGTTGTCTTTGTTGGCGTCCGTACCGAGGGCGGAACCGCCGTACAGCGAACCGTTGATCTTGGTGCCGCAAAGGTGGATCTTCCTGCTTCCGTTCACAGAGACATAATTGGTGGTACCTTTTCCTCCGGCATAGACGGTGTTTTCAATAATTCCGCCGGAAAGGGTGACGGTTATGGCACCCTGGACCTGACCGTATGCGGCACCTCCGTAGAAGAGACCCTCAACGGTTCCTCCGGACATGGTGACGGTGACATTACCGGTCACGGACACATAGATCTTTCCGCCATAAGCTGCACCGAGTCCGGCACCGTACACGTCTCCCTTGACGGTTCCGGAAGTAATGGTGACCAGGGATGATGTCACAAATCCGTTCTCGGCCGCACCGTAGACATTCCCACCTACCTCGGTGGTGCCTCCGAGCACAACAGAGGTCTTTCCGTAGACGGACACGACGTCGAGCGCTCCGACTCCGCCACCGAACACGTTCTCACTGACCTTGGTGGAATCCAAGGTGACGGAGGAGGTCAGATCGACAACACCTTCACTGCCTACAATACCGTTCTCGGCCGCTCCGTAAACAGATCCGGTGATTTCAGAAGAAGTGTCAGTGACTAACGAGGTCCCGGTGACGGAAGTGACATTTGCAACTCCGAGACCTCCTCCGTAGACAGTACCTCCAATCTTCGCAGAGGTCATAGTGACAGAGGTATTGCCTTCAGACATACCATTTTGTGCACCGCCGTAAACGTTTCCTCCGACATTTCCGCCAGTTATGGTCACGGTGGCGCTCAGGTTGGATTTCTTGCCTTGGAATCCGAATCCTCCTCCGTAGACGATTCCGTTCACAGTTCCGTTCACGGATACGGAAGTGGTTCCGTTCACGACACCGTATCCTCCTCCCCCGTAGACGTTTCCTTCCACAGTTCCAGCAATGGTGACTTCGGTAGATCCGGCGATGTTACCGTCATTTTCGGAGTAGGTCTCGCTGTTACCATATCCTCCGCCGAACACATTCTTGTAGACGGTGGCCCCCGATTCGACGGTCACGGGAAGTTTCGAAGTGGAGGTCACATTTCCGTGTGCTCCTCCTCCGTAGACGCTGTTGTACACATTTGCACCGTTTTTAATCAGTACTTTGGTGACAGAGGCAACCTGACCGATGGTCGGGTCGCCGCTTGCAACACCCTGACCTGCACCGTAAACGTTTCCGTATTCACTGTCTTTGGTTCCGATGTTTCCGGAGACGGTCACATCGGTGGATCCGGCCACCTGACCGTAGGCACCTCCGCCGTAGACGTTACCTTTAGCAGTTCCGGAAATCGTCACGACACTGCTGCCGTTCACTTTTCCAAGATCGACTGAGGTAGCAAGACCCTGTCCTCCACCGTAGACGTTTCCGTCGGCCTCAGAACCATTGGTTCCCACGGTTCCAGAGACGGAAACTGTTGTGGATCCTCCGATAGCACCGAAGGCACCTCCGCCGTAGACATTCTTCTCGACCTTTCCGTCGATGGTCACGTTTGCGGAACCCGGAACATAACCGTAGTTTCCTCCGGAAGATGAGGGGACGATTGCATTTGAAATCTCATCCAATGAACCAGGAATTGATCCAGATGCAGGCAAGGGGGAGTTTACATACGTGCTAGCAATGGTGTTTGCCCGATTCGAAGAGGTTACACTTGTTATTGCCGCCTCGAACTTGTCAATCACGCCACCAATTGATTCATTCGAACGATAAAATCCAGAATCAGTACAAGTAATCACGTATTTGGGCTTACTGTTACCAGATACAACATATTTCATCACAAATTTGAGGAACGTGCCATCATCGGAATATTTAGCCGCATAATCTCCCGTAGCATATTCTGTATACCCACTACCTGCATTAGAATAAGCAGTGTTGGCAGTATTACGATTTGAATATGAAGTGACTGTGATAGTTGTAGTTCCGCTAGCAGACGGTGAATCATAGGTTTGAGTAATTGTACTACTGCTTGTACTTCCGCTGGAAGCATAGGAAATACTCCCCCCACTGACCTTCATCCCGTCAGACAGTTTCTGAAGAACTTTGTCAAACGAAGCAGAATCCGAATATGTGACGGAACTGCCTTCGATGTACGCCCCGTTGTAAACCATGACGAAACTGTACTGCTTTCCTTCAGTGTCGAGCTGCTTATAGTAGACGGTCACGCCGTTGACACTCTTCTCAGAATATCCACTGTGGGAAGGCTCGCTATCCTTCTGCAGGACGTACGTATTCGTAACGGACTTCCCCGCAGAATCGGCATAGATCTGGGTTAGGATCTTCTTAGAATCCGTGGAAGAAGAATCAATGGCCCAGGTCTCTCCGGCAGAGGCACCCTGTCCTCCGCCGTAGACACTTCCTTTCACGGCGGCATTGCTGTTCACAGTGACCTTTGTGTCTCCCTCGGAGATGTTTCCGTATGCTCCGCCACCATAGACGTTCCCGTACACGAGTCCATTTCCGTCGATGAGGACCTCCACCACGGATCCTACCTTACCGACGTCGGCACCCACTCCGTCGAGACTTCCCTGTCCCGCACCGAACACGTTTCCGTAAGAACCGCCTTCCGTTCCGACGGTTCCGGTCACGGTCACATCGGTGGATCCGGTCACCTGACCGTAGGCACCTCCGCCGTAGACGTTTCCTTTGGCGGTTCCCGATATATCGACAACGGTCTTTCCGCCGACCTTTCCTAAGGTCAAGGATGAAGCAAGACCCTGTCCGCCTCCGAAGATGTTTCCGTTCGTTTCGGAACCGATTATTCCGACTGTTCCGGAGACAGACACGCTGGTGTCCCCGGTCACCTGACCGTAGGCACCTCCGCCGTAGACGTTTCCTGATACAGTTCCGCCCACTGTAACTGTGGCGCCTCCGTTGACCTGTCCGAGGGAATCAGAAGTCGAAGTTCCTTTTCCGGCACCGTAGACGCTGCCGGTCACAGAACCGTATTTCTGAATATCAACAGTGATCAAGTAGTCGTTTCCGGAAGAACCGACAAGTCCGATTGCACCTCCGCCGTAAACATTCTCCCCCACAGCGGCTATTTTTTCCTCGGTACCGCTGATATTCATGGCAATATCGCCATAAACACGAGCATAAGTGGCATAAACCGACTTTGCAGTATCAGACCTCAATGTATAATCGTCCTTGTACGTGGTCTGAGAGAGCCAATTTACTTCGTAGTAGTCGCCTGTGCTCTTAAGAGCAAGGATCTTCGGAACATATTTCACAGATGTGTCATCCGCATCAATTCCTTTTCCGCCCCCGTAAACACATTTGGCCACGGTTCCGCCACTGATATTAACAGCAACGGTTGCGTGTACCGAAGCCACATTATAACGTGAGGTCACATCATTTCCAGAAGTATACCCGTCAAGCCACGGGACGGATTCTCCGCCGCCGTAGATGTTTCCGTCAACGGTTCCTCCAGTCATATTGATAGTGATGTTATCCGCATAAACTTCGGATTTGCCGGTGAAATCCTTGTAGGCATCACTCCAGCTGATATCACCTGTAATTGTATGACAGACCTTATCGACTCCCCCACGCCCTCCTCCGAAGACATCATACAGGATTTCTCCTCCCGAGATGTTGATCGTGATCGAGTCGATAGCATCTGCAGACCCTGAGGTATCGGAGGTATACCTGTAACCAATGGTACCTCTGTACCCCCCACCGTAGACATATCCAACGGTTCCTCCGGAGATATCTATCAGAATCGAAGAATCACTGCCGTACATAGAGGAATAAGTAGCAACATACGAAGTGTCATATCCTGCACCGAATACACTGGCGACCTTGGCATCCCCACGGATATACAGTTTAACGGTTTTCACAGATTGCGAATTTCCGGAAGAACCGCTGCTACCATCGGCACCATCGGTGATAGATCCGCAAAGCGCATGTCTGACCTGTGCTTTTCCGGAAACATCCACCTCCGCAGTTCCGGTTACAGTCGAATGACCGCGTCTTCCACCTGCCTGGAGATCCCAAACAGAAGAGTCTCCCGAAAGGTAAACATGAGTATTTTGAACAGAACCATTGTTGGACCCTCCGGTGAAAACACTGGACTCGTAAGCTTTCAAAGAATATCCATCAGAACTCTTGACACCTTCGAAATTACTGTCCAGGGCCTGTTCGGTATAATAGTCCCCGTACATTTTAAGGCCGGTGGCGAAGACCCAGGCATCACCTCCAGTACTATTGGAGGAATGGCAGGCCCCCAGAAGCGTATCTGTGACAGTGGCCCCGTTAATAACTATGTATGTGTCGCCCGTAACAGAACTGCCGCCACCTACAATATCAGAATAAATTCCGCTATGGAAAATCAATTTGGTAGCGGACACAGAGTTACTTTGTGATCCGCCGTATACAGCACCCACTTGATAGCTGTAACTTCCCTCCAAATTAGAATTGAAATTACATTTGATCCCATCACCGAAAATCAAGGTCTTTCCATTCGCCCAGATTCCCTGGCCGTAGTCTCCGTGCCAGTTGTAAATAGTGTACCGGATGTAAATGCTCGTACTGTCGATTGCAACATCATAAAAATTCGCAGTAGGCATTGTTATGGTGATATCATACACACTGCCTGTACCCGAATTACTGATTCCAGGACGAACAGTACAGTTGCTCGCCCCTGAAAAACTGCTCACATTAGACGTAGGAAGGTAGAAATTGGTGTATTTGCTACCACCAGAACCGGAAAAATTAGTAGTAGTATTACTAGAAGCATTAACAGTTCCCCATGCAGCTTTTACATGGATTTTTCCGTCAGTGAGATACAACGCGGTTTTAGATGTACTGGTATAGTCTGCATACCAGGTGCTGTTTTCATAAACAAGCACATCTCCTGGATCGTAAGTCGCAGAGGTCCAGATCTTCTCCCCAGTGGAATCCACTCCTGTCTGGTACTGCCATCCGATGAAAACGATTGTATTGCCTTGAGAGTATGATTTGATTTTGTACCAGTAAGATCCGTTAGTCTCAGATCCGAAATCCCAAACCTGCGGATTGTATTCAGTGGAAATCACATTTCCTGAATATGTAACCTCCCGGTCGCCTGGTGCAGTAATAAAATTGTAATTCTCGCTCGGTGTTTCTCCAGGAGTTCCGGGTTCATAAACGATCGTGGTCTGGTACGCGGTATCCTTGGTGTTCTGGACCGTTGCCGAACCATCCTCCGCCGAACCGACGATACATATGGCCGACGAAAACACCATCAGCAGCACCGCTACCACGGCGATCAATTTGACACGAGCACCGGTCGTTTTCCAGCCCCCGATGCTTCTCATAGACGATGATGACATGTGTACACACTCTCCGGGCACCGTATTTTCGTACGAAACCCTGATAACTACCTTACAATCCGTTCACAGAATATATAAGAAGTACCTCGACAAAATCTGGACATAGTCCACAATCGGCGAAATCATATCAAAGTCGACTAATTTGCACCGATTTTCCGTTATGAAGCGATTTTGAGAAAATAGAGGGGCCTGACAGGATATTGCCGTCAGACCCGATTTTGACTTACTGGCACATCAGCGCAGACACAAGGTTCTCCATGCATCCTCCGACCTGCTGAGGATGTCCTCGCAATCAAGGGTCTGAACGATCCTATTATCAACGACGATGTCGCCCTGGCACATCACGGTCTTCACGTTTGCGTTGCACATGGAATATGCAAGATTAGCGACCATGTTCTCTGGGAGGAGGGGACGCAGATTGGGTGCTTTACCGTCAATGACCACGAGATCGGCATATTTGCCCGGCTCGACAGAACCAAGCGAATCCGCCATACCGATGGCCTTGGCCCCGTTTATCGTGATGATATCCAAAAGTTCCTGCGCAGGGGTCACAGTGGGGTCCCAGCGGCTTGACTTCTGAAGAAGACCCAGAGTCCTCATCTCTGCGATCATATCCAAAGTGTTGTTGGTGGTGCTTCCGTCGGTTCCGAGGGATACGTTCACTCCATACTTGTTGAACTCGGGCACAGGCGCAACGCCTCCGGTCGCAAGCTTCATATTTGACACGGGACAGGAGGACACGGACATTCCGGATTCAGCCATCAGCCTGATCTCTCTCATGGTCAGCCATGCGGAATGCGCCGCGATCATCCTGGGTCCGAGGACGCCTATGTCGCTCAGCCACTCGGCAGGCCTCTTGCCGTATTCCCTCTTGTGGGCGTTGACCTCTCCGCGCGTTTCGGATAAATGAATGGTGATAGGACATCCGACCTCGTCCGAGAACGCCTTCGCCTCCACGCAGGTGTCCTCGTTGCAGCAGTAGACGCCCTGCAGCGACGCTCCGGGGATGATCTTCCTTTCATTCTTGAATTTCTGATAGAAGTTCCTGCAGTTGTCGATGGGCTTTCCCTTCTGGGTGGTCTTATCCTCATCCAGACAGCACCAGCAGCACACTCCCCTGAGGCCCGCCTCCTGCGTGGCCTTCGCGATGACATCCTCCGAATAGTAGAAGTCGACGAAGGTGGTGGTTCCGGAGAGCATCATCTCCATGCATCCGATCTTGGTGCCGAGTGCCAGATCGTCATCAGTACGGTCCGCGTCGATCTTGAAGGTCTTATCGAGGAAGTCTGGGAACAGAAGGTCGTCGACGACACCTTTCATCACGGTCATGGCGATGTGGGTATGCGTGTTTATGAAACCGGGAAGGATCACATCTCCGGAACAGTCGAACTCCCTGTCGCCGGTCCCGTTATAGACAGGGCCGACGGAGACTATCTTCTCTCCGTCGACGACCACGTCGCCCCTGATTATCTCTCTCTTGGCATTCTGCGTGACTATCCAAGCGTCTCTGAAGACCGTTATCATGAGCGGGAAATCCACCAGGGGGATTATTATACTACCCATCACCCAGAACCTGGGACCTTTCGGGGTCTGTGGCAGAACGTCATATCGATATACTCCGAATCTATTGCTCGGTGCGATAATATGGTCGAACGCATCACATTTCTCGGTACGGGCGGAGGGAGACACACCACGATGTATCAATCGCGCTGCACCGGCGGGATGCTGTTCGAACATGGGGAACCCACTCATTATCTCCACATAGATCCAGGGCCCGGCGCACTGACCCAGATGAACAGGATCCATTACGATCTGGGACTTACAGAGTCGCTGATAATATCCCATGCCCACCCCGACCATTACTCCGATGCACCGTCGGTCATCGAGGGGATGACCCGCGGAGGATGGGAGAAGAAAGGCCATGTCTACGGAAGTCCCACCGTCGTGGACGGTGTGGACGGACTCGGACCGTGTCTCTCAAAATACCATCTGGGTCTTCCGATAAGTTCCTCTTCATTCATGCCCGGAGATATCCTTGATATCGAAGGTATGAAGGTCGACATCTGCAGGGCGAAGCACAGCGACCCCTACAACGTGGGGTTCAGGTTCCACACCCCGTTCGGTATGGTTTCCTATCTCAGCGATACTGAATATACCCAGGAGATTGGAGAACAGTATCTCGGGAGCAGGGTGCTCATACTGCCTGTCACCACCCCTCACGGGAACCGGATACACTACCACATGTGCACCGACGATGCCGTCGAGATCGCAGAACTGGTGAAACCTGAGCTGTGTATCTTCATCCATGCCGGGATAGTGATGCTCAGGCAGGATCCGGACAAACAGGCGAAGATAGTGGAGGACGCCACCGGCGTCCGCACCGTCGCCGCCAGAGACCTCGACGTCCTCGACATCGAAACTCTGGAGATCTCGAAGGCAAAGACCTATGACGATGAAATGTGGTTCCCCGATTGGGCACCCGATATGCCGGAGGCGAAACATTGACCGTCGAAGAAGATGTTCTCAGAAAGATCGTTCCCACCGCCGAAGACAGGGAACGTATAAGATCGGTCGCCGACCGCCTGGTCAGGATCATCAGGGAGTACATGGACGCTCACGGCATCGTCGCGGACCTGAAACTTGTGGGGTCGTATTCCAAAGACACCTACCTTTCCAATCCCGATCTCGACCTGTTCATGATGTTCCCTCCCGGAACATCCAGGGACATACTCACCACCGTGGGACTGAAGATCGGGGAGGATGTCCTGCACGGCGTGCGCATGTATGCGGAACACCCCTACACCAGCGCGGTCTTCGAAGGAGTGGATGTGGACCTTGTACCGAACATACATGTGCCAGACACCAAACATCTGGCCACAGCTGTGGACCGCACCCCCTTCCACACAGAGTATGTGAGGAAGGCCCTGAAGCCCGGTCAGAACGACCAGATCCGCCTTCTGAAGAAGTTCATGAAAGGCATCGGAACCTATGGTGCCGAACCCAACGCCCGCGGATTCTCCGGCTATCTCTGCGAGCTTCTCGTCCTCAGATACGGTTCCTTCCGCGATGTCCTGGTGGCCGCATCCAAAAGCTGGAAGGAGAATACCCAGCTGTCCCTTTCAGACGATCACATAAAACTCGAAGGGGCGCTCGTTTTCTACGATCCGGTGGACGGAAGGAGGAATGTGGCCGCCGCCGTTCATGTGGACACGCTCGGAAAATTCATCACCGCCGCCAAAGCATATCTTGCAGAACCCTCGGAGAAGTTCTTCTTCCCGAGGACGCTGGAACATCTCAGCAGGGAACAGCTGACCTCGATCTGTAGTTACATGGATTCCCGCATACTATCTGTCAGGTTCGACAAGCCCGACACCGTCGACGACAACCTCTACGCCCAGCTCTGGAGGACCCGTTATGCCTTGGAGGCCAAACTGAACCATTACGGATTCACGGTCATACGGGCGGTTCAGAAGGTCGATGCCAGCGGAATGGAGATGATGTTCCTCCTCGAACGCGACAGACTTCCCGATTCCGAACTCCGCGTCGGACCCGCCGTGTGGGAACCTGGAGTAGAGAATTTCCTGAACAAATGGAAGTCCCAGGCCAGGATAATACCGTTCCTCCAGGACGGAAAATGGTGTGCTCTGGTGCCCCGCAGATATGTCTCCGCCAAAGATATGGTCCTTACGGAGATCCAGCATGCGGGTGTCGGAAAGGAGATCGACATCTCCTCAATGAGTGTCTCCGAACACGACGAGACCCTCGAACTCGGAGGAAGGGGACTTCTCACATACCTTCTTGACCCGAGACCTCCCTGGGAATATTGAAAGACGATCAGAGAACAGTCTTTTCAAGAAGTACCAAGGCCTTCTTTCCGTTGAATGCGATTCCGTACAGGTAGGTCGTTCCTTTCAGTTTCTTGAAGTAATCCTTACGGCGAATCTGTTCCAATGCCTCATGTGCCAGACGTTCAGATTCCGCATCACTGTCCTTAGTTGTCTTCTTGACCTCTAGCACAATGTTCGGATACTTGCTGTATCTGTGTTCCATAAGGATGTCGTGCCTTCCGTTACCGGATTCGCGTTCGACGGTCACCTTGTACCTTCCGGTACGTCCGAAGACCATCATCGCGATTATCAATTGATACTGCATCTCCCTGTCCAGCATCGGAAATGGGATCTCATCCGAAAGAAAACCATACAATTTATCCTCGATTTTCTTTAGATCGCAATTTTCCAAAGCACTCAGAAATTCTGCATAGGTATCAATCCCGCTGCGGAAAACAAATTTACGGATGTGCTCATAGAACACCGAATACATCTCGCGATTGGGGAACGACAGAAGATGACCGTCCCCGGAGGGGACGGCATTGAGGTATCCTGCGACAGCAAGAACAGAGAATATGGCATCGGATTCTGTCTCCAGATCGCTCATCGAGATCGACGGAACCAGATGTCTCACGATTGTTTCACCGTTGCCGAGAATGGTAAGATCTTTCAATACGGTCTCGTCGGCATTTTTCAAAAGGGTGTCGATGATGTCGTTCCCGCTGGTACCTGCCCAATAGGTTTCAGGATTGAAATCCTCCTTGACATAGAACAGAACACTCCACGGATTGTAGATGTCGGCTTTTCCGAAACGATATCCGTCATACCATTCCTTAGCTTCCCCGAAATTTTCAGGATGGTCGTAATACGTGCAGAGTTCTTTGACCTCAGATTCTGTAAAACCGTATCTTTCATCGAACTTAACGCTGAAGATGTTGTTGACGTGAAGATTATTCAGTCCGGAGAATATCCCCTCTTTGGCTATCTGCGTGACCCCGGTCATGACCGCAAATGTCAGGTAATCATTATCTTTGAGGGTTGTCGAATAGAAATCGGAAATGAATTTCGTAACTTTACTGTATGATCCTTTACCGTATGCATTGTTGATCGCATTATCGTATTCATCGATCAGAACGATCGGTTTGACCCTATGATGTTTGTAAAGCATGAAACACAACGTCAGAATAGAGTCACGGACCTTCTGTTCGTCAAAGTATGTGGGATCCTCCCAAAAAATAGCTCGCGGAGATTCTCCGGCACCTTATCCGAGTCTTTCAGATAGCTGTAATTGACAAAAAGCCGCGATAACACGCCGCGGACCTTTGCAAGAAACAGATCATAGTCCTCAACATCGGGAAATTTCATTCCGAAAGACACGACAGGATAATTGTTACGGAACCGATCGGATTCTGGGTGGGCGTTTACCTTCAATCCATCAAACCAGTGATTCCCCTTGTACTCGAGATTGAAAAAAGCATCGAGCATAGATAGGTTCAAGGACTTTCCAAAACGTCTGGGTCTTGTAAAAATAAACACCTTGCTCTTATCATAGATAATGTCGGAAATGAGTTCGGATTTGTCAACAAAGTAGTATCCGTCATCACGGATCTCTTTGAAATCTTTGACTCCGATTGGTATCACCAATCTTTCTCCGCCCCCAATCATACTTTATATATTATCCCACTGACTATAAAAAACCGCATATTTTGAATAATATTGGAGAAACCTATCTCCAGAATCAGACGCCTGGGTCATTTGATTTCGTTGTCCGATACATACAAACAACCAAATCGGAAAAACGTCCACGGCCATCTGAACATCTCAAGATGCAATGACGACTGTCACCACTAATTAGAGTAATATGAACACAGACAAGCCGATATGGGCCTGCCTGTGTTAAGGAGAACACACGGTTCAGGCGAACGGTGCGTTGACGAAAAGAATACAGGCACCCAATGCAAGGATCAGATAGATCAGATAGTTTCCGAGCATGGTCTTGGTCTCGAGCAGATCGGCCCTGACATGCATGGCTACGAAGAGCTTCTTCATGATGGCACAGACGAAGAAGACGATGAGCGTGTCGATCACTGCGACAATAGTCTTGTTGTCCATAGCTTTCCAGATCATAGCAGCGATGAAACCGACGATGATGGAAAGAACGATCGCGAGCAGTAACACCTTGGTGGAATAGATACCTTTGAGAAGGAACTCCCTCTCGTCGAAATCGGTCGGTGTGAAGCTGTATTCTTCTTCAGGCTCTTCTTTGATAAGACGCCTCTTCTTTGCCATAACTGGCACATCCCACAGTTCTTTATAAAGTGTTCTTTAGCATATTAACTTGAATAAAGACTTGATTTTAGAAAAAGGTGAAGATTTTCTCACTTTCGGCACTTTCAGTCACCTCCCCCTCTTAACCTTATATACTCACTTCGACTCTTACCATACAGAGTGATTATCATGGCAGAGAAGACCCTTGAAGACATCCCCGGTGTAGGCCCCGCGATCGCAGAGAAACTCCGCGAGGCCGGATACACGGAACTCATGGCCATCGCCGTCGCAGCCCCCTCCGACCTTGCGGAGACCTGTGAGATCGGAGAGAAGAAGGCACAGGACATCATCGAAGGCGCAAAACTCTGCGCCGACATCGGCGGTTTCGAGACCGGAGACCAGATCATGCAGAGACGTGCTGCGGTGACCAAGCTCACCACCGGCTCCGACGCGTTCAACCAGCTCATCGGCGGGGGGATCGAGAGCCAGTCGATCACCGAACTGTTCGGAGAGTTCGGAAGCTGCAAGACCCAGGTGTGTTTCCAGCTCGCGGTCAACGCCACCCTTCCAGAGGAAAAGGGAGGTCTTGACTCAGATGTTATAATCATCGATACCGAGAACACCTTCAGGCCGGAAAGGATCATCCAGATGTGCAACTACCTCGGCGTCGACCCCGAGGAGACCCTGAAAAGGATCCACATAGCCAGAGCGTTCAACTCGCAGCACCAGGTCCTCCTGGTGGACAAGGCCCTGGAACTCGCCAGGGAAATCAAGGTGAGACTGCTCATCGTCGATTCGCTGACCTCTCACTTCAGGGCCGAGTTCCTGGGAAGAGGATCCCTTGCAGAAAGGCAGCAGATCCTCAACAGGCACATGCACGACCTCCTGAACTTCGCCACTCTGAACAATGCAGCTATAGTGGTCACCAACCAGGTCGCCGCTAAGCCCGATGCGTTCTTCGGAGACCCCACCAGGCCTATCGGAGGACATGTGGTCGGCCACACCGCGACATTCCGTGTCTACCTCAGAAAAGGAAAGGCCGGGAAGAGGATCGCCAGGCTGATCGACTCGCCCAACATGCCCGAGGGCGAGGCCGTCTTCACCGTGACCGAAGACGGTATTAAGGATTGAGGTGTCAACCCGACGTGAACAAAACCTATCTCTTCGAACTGCTCGGCGAACTGAAGGACATGCCTCGCGACGAGGCGATCTCCACCTGCAGGACCGAGTGCGACGGGGACATCCGTGTGGTGACGGACGGCCCCGGGTATGTCGTGATCGAACTTCCGGAAGAACACGTGGGCGACATAAACGACCGTCTGGCACTTACGCATATGATGGGCGAATACCTGGGGTCCTTCGACCCCGAGGTCCTCGAGGGACTCGAAAACATCGAGCTTCCCGAGGGCTCTTTCGCCATCCGTTACAGAAGGTTCGAAGGGATGCTTGCGGATGTCGATTCGCAGAAACTGATCCGCAGGATCGGCGACGTCCTCAGCAGGAAGAACGATGTAAACCTGAAACATCCTGACATTATCGTCAGGATGTTCATGAGCGATAGGATCCATCTCTACATCCAGAAAAGGGAGTTCAACGAGGACCTTCTCAAGGTAAGGAAGGTCAGCGAGAGACCGTTCTTCTCACCTATCTCCCTCCACCCCAAATACGCCCGTGCCCTGATCAATCTCACAGGTGTGAAACGCGGAGGAACCGTCCTCGATCCCTTCTGCGGGACCGGAGGAATCGTCATCGAAGCGGCGTCCATGGGCATGCGCGCCATGGCCTCGGACTTCGATCCGGAAATGGTCGCTGGCACTAGGGAGAATATGGAGTTCTACAAACTGCCTCTGCATGACTTCGAGACCTTGGATATCAGCGACATTCCCGAAAGATTCCATGACGTGGACGCGATCGCCTGCGATCCGCCCTACGGAAGGTCTACCAAGACCGGAGGGGAACAAATCGACAGGATTTATGCCCGTGCCCTCGCTGCATTCCCGAGGGTTTTGACATCCGAAGGAAAAGCAGGCGTCGTCATGCCGCATGTGTTCGAGACCGATTCCATGGCCCTTGATACCGTATACACACAGTATGTGCACGGCACCCTTTCCCGTTACTACCACATATTCAGCAGGCGTCCCTGAACCAGAAAGATTCACCTCTCTCAGTTATATTATTAATAAGGGAATGGGGTTAAGGAACCCGTGAACAAATATCTCCGTCTGTTCAGATTGGAAAACGGCATTCTTGGAATCATCGGTATTCTCGTGGCCCTTTTCATCGCGGCGGACTACCACATGCTTGATCACTGTGCAAGCATCGTGATCGGCTGTCTGATCGTCCTCGCATTCGTGGCCGGAGGAAACGCCCTCAATGACTACATCGATGTGGACATCGACAAGACCGCCCATCCGAACAGACCTGTTCCGTCCGGAGAGATCACTCCGGAAGCGGCAAAGAAATGCGGATACGGAGGACTTATCCTTTCCTGTATCCTTTCACTGCTTTTCCTCATCGACGGCCATTACCTCGCCACTGTCATCGTCCTTGTCTGCGCACTGATGATGTTCGGATACGAGACAACCCTCAAACAGAGAGGATTCGTAGGAAACGTCTGCATCGCCGTCCTCACGGGATGCGTCTTCCTTCTCGCCGGTGCGATGGTCGGAGATCTGTCCCAGGTATGGATCCTGGCACTTCTCGCGGCACTGGTGTCCGTGGGACGTGAGATCGCAAAAGATATTGAAGACGAAGAATCTGACAAGGAAAGCCGTACGACTCTTCCGATGATAATCGGAAACAGGAAGGCGGCGATCGTCTCCGCAGCATTCTTCATAATCGGCCCTGTCCTGAGCGGAATTCCGTTTTTCAACGGGACCATGGGCAAACTGTACGCGGTCGTTGTGATCGCAGATATCATCTTCATCTACTGTGCGTACCTTGTATTCACGGACGCTCACAGGTCTGAAAAACTGGCCAAGATCGCGATGTTCATCGCGTTGATTTCATTTATTTTGGGTGTAGCAATATGACCGACGTTAAGAAATATATCGACGAAAAAATCAAGACTGGCACTATGCACATAACCCTCCTTGACCCCGACCCCGCCAAGCTCGATGTCGAGGGCGCAAAGGCCATCGCCAAGAGACTTCAGGAGGCCGGCACCGACGCATTCATGATCGGAGGTTCCACCGGAGTCACCACCGAGAACCTCAGTGCCATCGCCACCGCCGTCAAAGAGGCAACCGGACTTCCGGCGATCTATTTCCCCTCCGACGTCCACGCCATCTCCGACAAGGTCGATGCGATGTTCTTCATGAGCATCCTCAACAGTACCGACCCTGCATTCATTACCCACTTCCACGCCAAAGCAGCGCCCTTCATCAAGAAACTCAGGATCCCCACCATCCCCATGGCATACATCATCGTCGAGCCTGGAATGACTGTGGGACGTGTGGCAAAGGCTGCCCTCATCAAACGTGATGAGATCGACCGTGCGGTCGGATTCTCCGTCGCTGCGGAAATGATGGGTATGCAGGTCGTCTATCTCGAAGCAGGAAGTGGTGCGGACAAGCCCATTCCTCCCGAGATGATCGCCGCGGTCAAGAAATACCTCGACATCCCGCTCATCATCGGCGGAGGTATCAGGACCCCCGAGGCAGCCGCGGCCGCCAGAGAAGCAGGCGCAGATATCATCGTCACTGGCACATTCGTCGAACAATGCTCTGACGAAAACCTCCTTACAGCCGTCGTCAAAGCGGCCAAAGGGATCTGAGGCGGATCATGAGCCACTACGACGAGTCGACCAACACCAATACGCCTCTCTCCCCTCAGGCACCCATGTTCCTGACCCCGGAGGAGAAGGCCGCCGGGATCAATCCCAACCTCAAGGTCGCAGCCCGCAGGTATCTCTGCCCCAACTGCGGAAGGGAGTTCAGTCTCTTCCAGTCCAGGGCCGTCGCATGCAAATACTGTCCGAAAGCGGCTCAGAGATGCCCCAACGTAAGATGCCCTTACTGCGACAAGGAATATCCTATCGCAGGATTCGTCACACCCAACAACAGCAGGGAGGACGAGAGGATCATAAACGATTACACCGACGAGGTCTTCAACAGATGGGCCGACCGGTATAATCACAGGTGAGTTTCACCCTATAAACAAAGGTGAAACGCCGGTCACGGAATCGTGTTTTCTTACGGGACCGGCACCTGTCAATTCTTCGAGGATTACTTCCAGAGTAAGCCATGCGACCATCTGTTCGCGGAAGCATCCGGTGAATGAGGAGCCGTTGCGTCCCAACGAACCATGCAGATGCATCACGGGATTCCCTTTCTCATCGGGGAACACTGTGCCCACGGCCGCCATTTCGGTCGGAGCATCGGTAGTGTAAGTGGTAGGAACAATAGGTTCGGTCGAGTGACCGTCAACAAGCTTGGGTCCGCAGACAAAAGTGGAACCTGCCTCGACCCCGCCGAGGATGGTGATCTTCGCAGAAATGATGTTCTACTCTCTGCAGAATCCCTCGATCACCGATTTGATGTTCTCGCCGGAATCCAGAGTAAGGACGAAGACACGTCCCTTGGTCATCTGAACGGACTTCATCTGCTCATCTATACTTGCTGTACCTGTCCATGAGGCGGCAGATCTTATCGTACTCCTCTTTGGAAAGGTTGCCTTCCTCGAGGAAGGTCCTGGCGTAATCCTTCGCCTCTTTCGTGGAAATACGGGATGCCTTGGCAATGATGGATGCCAGGAAACCGGATGCCATGTTGGGGTCCATTGAGGACTGGGAAAGGATCTCGTTCATATCATACTTGAACGGCTGGATCTTGTGAGTGTTCAGCATAGGCTGCTTCTTGAACGCCTCTTTGGCAGGCTTTCCGGAGTTGTTCTTCTTGTTCTGCCTGTTAGGGGAAGATCTGCCTGCGGTCTTCTGAGAAGAACCGCGGTATGACATGGTATAGTTGGCATCATTCTTTTTCGGAAGGTGCACCTTCACGCCGGTAGAGGATTCATCATCGGTGAGTCCGATATCTCCGGTATCCTGAGGCTTCTCAGCGGGAGTCTCGGCAGGAGTGCGCTTCACGTAAGGTGTACGGGGCGCGTCGGACGAAGGCCTCTGGGAAGAATATGTGCCAGCAGGGCGGGAGGACTGTCCGGTCTGTCCCTGACGGTACTGCGGTTTTCCCCCGGTGGATGCTCCCGGACGGGATCCGGCGGACTGACCTCCGCGGTAACCTCCGGTGCCGGTTCCTGAACGGGGTGCTCCGGATTGTCCGGAACGGCTGCCGTAGGAACTGCCTCCGGCCTTGTGCTCGGAAGGACGCCCGGTGCCTGTATGGCTGTGAGACCTGGAATCGGAATGTGAATGTGAAACGGCACCCGAATTGTCACGGTGTCCCGCAGACGGCGCATTGCTCCTGCTGACGGCTGATTTACTAACGGCCTCTTTGCTGGCAGGCTTGCGCGGTTTGTCAGTGTTTTCTACCAAAAGAACTACTCCGAGAGATGCAAACAATATCAAGCATAAAAACTCTTGTCGGTTTTTCCCCAATTCTATATACGAACAGACGAATCCCAGGGTCATGTCAGGGGCTCAGGAAACACTGCTTCAGTACGAGAGCAACAAGCTCAATCTGTTCATTCTTCTTATCTTGTCGATAATATTCATTGGTGTTTCGCTGTACACCGGAGACAAGGAGAACCTCATCCTGGCGGCCCCCACGCTGTTCCTGACCCTTATTGCATTCCACCGCAAGAACAGGATCTATGTGCCCCCACTGTTCATCGCCCTGCTTGCAGTATCGATGACCCTGCTCCAGGTCGCCAAGACCATTCAGGGTGACGATATGATCGTCGCATCCATTGCGAACTTCATCCTAGGTTCGTTCACAGGTGTTCTGGGACTTCTGATAATCCTGACCATGATCATGTCCTCGCCCGAGATCGAAGGCAGGCTTCCGTTCTTCATCTCGTTCAGCGCTTTCTGTATCGGAATAGCGCTGACCCTGATACTCTCGATCATCACCTTCCTGGTCAACACATTCTATGGCTCGATGAATGCGGATTCGGAATCGCTCATCGTGGGACTGATGTTCAGTATCCTCGGTTCGATGTTCACCACAGGACTGTATTATCTCAACCGCCACAACGGCCTTTTCGTGCACACCGTGAACAAGTTCCTTTCCAAAAATGCGGACAACTTCGGTATCGAGGAAAGGGTGCGCAACCTCGTCCTGGAACAGATCAGTGCTGGAGAGAGTTCCAAACTCGAATTCAAATCCACCCTCAGGACCAACCTCAACACCGGGGAGAAGGACCCACGTATGGAGAAGGCGGTCCTGAAGACGATCGTGGCCTTCCTCAACAGCAAAGGAGGTACATTGCTCATCGGAGTGGGCGACGACGGTTCCATACTAGGTGTGGACCTTGATTCCTTTGAGAACAGCAGGGACAAGTTCGGACTGCATTTGAATCACCTTATCACGTCCCAGATCGGAAGCGAGTTCCTTCCGTTCATCAGCTATGCATTCGTGGACATCGACCACAAACCGATCATGCGTGTGATTTGCATTGAAAGCGACCGTCCGGTGTTCCTCAGAGAAGGAAAAGTGGACACGTTCTTCGTCCGCTCCGGTCCGTCCACCATCGACCTCCACGGAATGGACCTTCTGTACTATGCAAATCACAACTTCGGAAAGAGCCTCAAAAAACACAACGGATGATATCATGAGGCAGTTCGGATCCATTCCTTCAGAACTCAGGAAATTCTTCGAAGAGAATCCCTCGCCCGCATTGGCGTTCTCCGGCGGTGCCGATTCATCATACCTGTTCTATGCTGCTGTGGCCTGCGGAGCAGATGTCACAGCATATTTTGTAAAGACCCAGTTCCAGCCCCTGTTCGAACTGCGCAATGCGGTCAGAACGGCGGAATGGCTAGGACAGAACATCGAGGTCATCCAGGTGGACGCTCTCGAGGACCCTGCCATCAGATCCAACCCGGCAGACCGCTGCTATCACTGCAAGAAACATATCTTCAGCAACATCCTGGCACATGCGAGATCAGACGGAAAGGACATGGTGATGGATGCCACCAATTCCTCCGACGATCCTTCGGACCGCCCCGGCATGAGGGCGCTTGATGAATTAGGAATTGTGTCCCCTCTGCGCCTCTGCGGCATCACCAAACCCGATATCAGACGCCTTTCCAAAGAGGCCGGCCTGTGGACCTGGGACCTACCTTCCAATTCCTGCCTTGCCACGCGCATCCCTGCGGACACGGAGCTCACCAAAGAGAGATTATACGCCGTCGAAGAGACCGAAGACAGGATCCGCGAACTAGGTTTCAGGGAGATCAGGGCCCGTTCCGTCGGAAATATGGTAAGACTCGAGGTCACAGAGGAGGAACAGAACCTCCTGAACGACCGTAAAAAAGAAGTTCAAAATATACTTCTGGCACATTACTCTGAAATAGAATTCGGTAGGAGGAACGCCAGGCCATGAACACCATCGATATCCTGAACAAGGTCAAGGACGGGACCATGTCCCCCGAGGAGGCATTGGACTTCCTCAAGATCAGTCCCTTCGTCGATCTTGGTTATGCGAAGGCGGACACCCACAGGAAGATCAGACAAGGCTCCGTAGAGGTCATCTTCGGTGCAGGAAAAACCCCCGAACAATGCCTCGGAATAGCCGAGACCCTGATGGAGAACAGTGCGGAATGTGTACTCATCACCCGCTGTGCTGAAACCACAGCGGACCTGGCAAAGAATTCCTTTGAGAAATGCAGATATGACGCGACATCCCGCATGTGCGTCATCGGAAACCCTCCGGAACCTTCCCCCAACAGCTATGTATGTATTATCACCGCAGGCACCAGCGACATACCGGTGGCAGAAGAGGCCGCGATCACCGCAGAAAGCCTCGGAAGCAGGGTGGAAAGGATCTACGACGTCGGTGTCTCAGGACTTCACAGATTACTGTCCCAGATGCCCAAGATCAACAAGGCCCGTGCCATCGTGGTGGTGGCAGGCATGGAAGGTGCCCTTCCCAGTGTGGTGGGAGGACTTGTGAGCGTGCCGGTCATCGCCGTACCCACCTCGGTAGGATACGGTTCCTCGTTCGAAGGGATCACAGCATTGCTTTCCATGATGAATTCCTGTGCATCCGATGTCAGCGTGGTCAACATCGACAACGGATTCGGCGGAGGATACATCGCAGGTATGATCGACAGAAGGAGCGCACCGCTATGAAAACCATCTATTTCGAATGCAACGCTGGAGCCTCCGGCGATATGATCGTCGGTTCACTGGTCGGACTTCTGGACGATCCGTACGAGTTCGAATCCATGATCTCGGCCGCCGGGATCCCCGGAACGAAGGTCACGATCGAAAAGACCCAGAGGTCTGAAATTCATGGATACAAGGTCCATGTCTCCATTGACGGCGACGAAGAGGGACACCCCTGCGGACACCATCACGGACGCCACCTTTCAGATGTCGTCGGGATGATCGACAGACTTCACATCTCCGACGAAGCAAAGAAGCATGCCTGCGAGATCTACGGGCTCATCGCGGAATCTGAAGCGGAGGTCCACGGGAAACCTGTAGACCTTATACACTTCCATGAGGTCGGTGCATTGGACGCCGTCGCAGACGTCGTAGGTGCCTGTCTCCTTATCGAAAAACTGTCTCCTGGCACAATCATATCATCACCTGTACGCACCGGATTCGGACACACTCAATGTGCACACGGGTGCATCCCTGTGCCCGCACCCGCCACCGCCCTTCTTCTCAGAGGCATTCCCGCTTATGCAGGCGACATCGAAGGCGAGTTCACCACTCCCACCGGCGCAGCCATCCTGAAACACTTCGTATCGAAATTCGAACGCATGCCCATCATGGTCTCCGAACGTATCGGAACCGGCCTCGGTGACAAGGAATTCCCGATAGCTAACGTCCTCCGTGCCACTCTCGGAGACTCCGATGATCCCCCGTCCGAGTATGACGAGATCACCTGCAACCTCGATGACATCACACCTGAAGATGTGGCACCGATCATCAGTATTCTTCTCAAAAACGGAGCGAAGGATGCTATACTCAAGACCTGTCTGATGAAGAAAGGACGCATCGGTCTCGAGCTGACATGCCTCTGCTGGCACTGTGACCTCGACAGGATGATCGACCTCATTTTATCCAACACGACCACCATCGGAGTAAGGGTCCACAAATGCCTCGGATACGCCATGAGGTCAAGATTCGAGACACGTCACACCCCCTACGGCGACATCAGGATGAAGATCTCCGAAGGTCTGGGCCATACCAGGATCAAACCCGAATTCGAGGATCTCCGCAAGGCCGCGGAAGAGCACGACGTCTCCATCGAAACAGTGAGAAAAAGTGTGTGAGTGGTGCGGGGAAAGGGATTCGAACCCTTGAACCTCTACGGAAGGGATCTTAAGTCCCTCGTCGTTGGCCTGCTTGACTATCCCCGCGCAGACCTCCGTATTCCATCGTTCCCTAATAAGGTTACGTCCGTTTTCGACACCGCCGTCGGGACATGTATATATCCAGCAATCCGATTCCGAAAATGTGCAGAAGAACATCGCCGATGATAACTCGATCGTGATGGCCGTCCGCGAGGTCATGAAGACCCGTCCGCGTATCGACAGCCAGCGCGGATTCGTCAATGCGGTATTGTCCAAATTGGACTCCGTCTCGCCCGGCGCACGTGCCAGCCCCGTCCGCATAAGGAAAGCGGCCGTACTGTCTGGGTCTGTGAGACTGGAGATCCTTTACAGGGAATCCGAACGTCCCGCCCTGCCGGAGATCTGCCCCGTCTGCGGAAGCGCGATGGTGTCCGTCCGCAACCGCACCCTCGAGAGTCAGGTCGCGGAGCTCAAAAGGAACTGTTCCGTCTGCTCATATTCCACCGGCACTCAGGTCCTTGTCCCGGCCAGATACACCTTCGTCCGCTGCCACGTGAAAGAGGTTTCGGACAAGGAGGAACGCATCAGGAAGCTCAAGAAGGCACGTTCCCTGCTGAAACAGGCCTCGAAGCTCATAGGCGAGGCACTGGACGGTTCCGACATCCCCACAAGGCAGAAACCTGCCAGAGATAGGATCGATGAGATCGTCTCCTCCAAAGAAATGGCCGGCAGCATCCCCAATCTGATCGCCGACCTCGATGAGAAGCAGGACCCGTTATGGACCAAACCTCTTTCGACACCTAAATACCCCGATAGGAAAGGTATTTGACATTCACACGGATACACATCCGATACACTCGCAGGAGATCATACATTGAAGAGTTGGGAGTTTACCAAAATCGAAGGGAACAAGATCAAGATCGACAACTGGCTTTCGGACACCATGGGGCTTGTCAACGGCGGATGCATCTACAGCACCCTTTTCAAGTACCCCGAGGCCGGACCAAAGAGATACGAACTCATCCTCTCGATGTATCCCCAGGAGAACTTCCGTACACTCGCCCACGTCACCGTCTTTGCCGACGATGTCCCCGGTTCCACCGTGCAGTCCGCGGAATTCCTGACCAACCAGAAGATCAGGATCCTCAACTCCGTGTCCCTCACCGGGATCTCCGACACCACCATCATCTGGAACATCCTCGCGGACCTCAACTTCGCCGGAGAGGGAGAGCTCATCAGGGAAAGGTTCGAGGAGCTCAAGGAACTCAACGACCCCTCTGTGGACAAGATCCGTCACATCAGCATCAAGCCCGCCAACATCGGAATGATCTTCCGCGAGAAGAACAACATGGGCAACCTCAAGACCGAACTCAGAAAGGGAGCACCCATCACCTACTCCGACGGATACTTCGACCTCGGGGCCGAATACGGCGACATCCTGAACGACGTCGACGGCCAGGAAGCGATGATCACCCTCGACCCGGGATCCTGGCTGGTCTCCATCGTACTCTTCAAACCAGACACCAACCTGGTGAAGATTGATATGAACATCCCCGACTGTATGGGGTCCATCGATTCTGCGTTATCGCTCCTGGCGAACGAAGGGATCAACCTCATCTCCGTGTTCACCAAGGTCATGATATCCTATCAGACCATGGACATCGAAGTGGTCGCTGACCTCAAGGACAGTAAGATCTCCGTGGAAGAGCTTAAGAAGAAACTTCCCGAGCACCTTGCAAAGCAGAACGGTGTCTTCGAACTGAAGAACATCGCCACCCTCTGAGTGCAAAACATCAAAATTCATTTTACCCCCGCCGGGAAGGTCCTGACGGGGGAAATTGTTTGTAGAATTTCTGTTCACTTCAGGAAATTCTTCATTTCCGCCTTGAGTGCAACCTTGAACAGAGCGTTGCTCCTGTTCACGAAGACCTGAACCTCATCGTCAACGGTCTCTTTGACAAGGTTTATGACGGAATTGTCGGCGGACATGATGCCTACGGACAGTCCGATATCGGTCTCGCTGAGTTCCTCAGCAAGCTGTTCCTCTGTGGCCACGCTGTGGATGACCAGTATCGGAAGGGCCTGGTCCACGTACCGGACATCATCTTCGGGAGGGACGTTTCCGAGGATGAGCGGAGTGTAATAACGTCCGTTCTCAGTAAACTCCTTCTTGACCCTCTTTCCTCCCCAGAGCACATACAGTTCCTCATCGCGGACCAGATTGAGGAAGCGTCTCTCAGTATCCTCAGACATCAGAGGTCCGCAGAAAGTCTCGGGGGAGTATGGATCGTCGATGTTGAGGTCCTTCGCCTGTTCGATCAGGTTGCGGATGAACTCCCTCTCATCATCGGCCATGACGATTACCTTGGAAGTGGAATACAATCCCTGTCCGGTATATTTGAATGCGGATTCCAGGACGTCGGACACTGCCTTTTTCATATTGGCGGGGTGGGCGACCACGATGGGGTTCATTCCCTTGACCTCGTTGATGAAATCGAGTCCGTCGTCGACCATCAGGAACATCAGGTCGTCGATACCTTTTCCGCACCCGGATGCTACGACCCCGGAGACATGAAGATCATCTGAAAGTTCGGTGACGTACCTGTCGAGACGGTCGGTGACTATGTTGAGCACTCCGGAGGGCAGACCCGCCTTCACGAAGAGGTTGTAAATGGAAAATACAGGGAGCGGACATACTCCGCTGGGCATGACCACGACGGTGTTTCCTCCCGCGATGGCGGCCGCAGCATAACCCATGGGTGCCGCCAGGGGCGAACAGGTGAGCGCGATGACGCCCCAGACCCCCTTGGGCTTGCCTTTAATGGTGACAGTGTCTTCCGCGGCCTTCCTGAGGATCTCCTCGAAACGGTCGACCTCGGCAAGCGCCTCCCTGCGGGTGAATCCGGTGCTGAGCACGATCTCCGCGGCAAGAGCGTATCTCCTGGTCCCGAGCGAGTTCAGAACGAAATTGAGGATGCGGGCGCGTTCCTCGGCGGGGGCCTTGGACCAGGTCTCAAATGCCTTGGAAGCAGTCTCTGCGGCATATTTGGCGGTCCCCTTCTCCGGCTCCTGAAGAGTTCCGAATATGATGGAGCGGTCGATGGGGCTCTCGAGAGGCATGTCCGTACCGGAGGCTATGTTCATATCTCCGATCATTGAGGAAAGGTCATGTTTCTCCCTGTCCAGAACAAGCTGGAAGGCACTCTCGAACTTTGCATCATCTACGATGGGTTCGCCTGACATGGATACGTAAAACGCGGTAAAGGACATAAGGTTATGCAAACTCCAGATACTGACCGGAGTTCCAGATTTTACATGACCGTATCATGGGCCCCCTGGCGAGCACCCACTATTACATTATCCGGGCCATAATATGACCCTGTTTCAAAAATATGAAGGTTTTCGGGCTATCCGGGCTTGTGTCATCGGCCCATCCGCCCCGTGTTTTCGTGGATATGTGTCTGTAGAATGATGCTGTCAGCCTCAGCATGAAGGACGAACTACCTTATCGCCAGAACGTCCTCGACTTCAGCGAACTGTGCCGCGCTGGTTTCTGCACAGGGATCTACCCCTTTCCGGGTTCCGAGGGGCCTTCCGAAATAGGTCCCCTCGGATGGGGTCATCCGGTCCTCATAGATATCTGGAATCGGTGCCGATCGAATGAACTTCCGGGCACAGTCCGATGTGATCGTAGAAGTCGTCTTTTTCAAAGACAGGATTGTTCATTGGGGCTGAATGTTCTGCAGACAGGTTCTCGGACACTGACTGCTCACACAGATTTTCTACCGTGGACTGTATAAATCTGCTGTCCGAACAGATGTAGCACTGTGCATTCTGTCCGCAACAGCCGTTTTCAGTTATTTCAGCAGAAGAGCTGTCAGCCTCAGCATGAAGAACGGACAGAACGGTCATCGCAGAAGCGACGACAGCGATTATTGTCAGCACCGTTCCGATCTTCAAATGGGCTCCTGCTCTCAATTTATTGTATATAGTACCATTCCTTCTGACCATTTAAGTTAGATGATTCCAAGCATTCTCAACAGGTATCGTATCGAATCCTGCCAAATTGCACAATCTCTTGCACATCAGGTCATAATGTAGAACGAAATGCAGACTATTTGTAAAATATCGAAAATATTCATATATATGAATAAACAGATACTTTGAAATGCAAAAAAATCCAATTCTATCATTTAATTTCGAAGAAATATTGTAATCGAATAATTTAAAAATATAATTTAAATGTATTAATTACCAATTATTACAATATTTTCTTCCATAATGGAATCTGCCATATGTTGCCCGACTTTTCAGATCTGATAGTTGTTGGGATTAAAGAATGCCTGATCCGAAATCAATTTGCTTCCAAAATACGGTCAATAGTAAAATCATTATATGGAAAGACCTTTGCTCCTCCTACGGACTCATGGTCTAGGGGTTATGACGTCGCCTTCACACGGCGGAGGTCGCCGGTTCAAATCCGGCTGGGTCCACCATATACAAAACCTTGATTTTTGATGATTTTCTCTGAGGATTCGACAAATTGATTCGTTTATGTCTGATACCAGACGTACTGATTGTATACTATCAAAAATCAGCTTAGAGTACGAAACCCCTTCTCCTGCCGAAATGAAACTCAGTATACCGGACCGAAACGTCCGGAGGTGCCGCACTTCGGCTTTACAAAAACAAGGCAGTATACCGCAAATGAACGAAAAGAACTAAGGCGTTTGTCCGAAGAGACCTCCCCCTGACAGAGGAGGTCAAGACTCAATTCTTTTTCTGACGACCTTTCTTCCGTCCAGCGATCTCCTCTGCCTTGCTGTGCATGTCCGGCAAGACCACTGCCTTCCCTGCATCGGTAAGCTTGGAGTCGATGGCATCCATCTTGATCCTCCAGTAGAGCAGGTCCATCGTGGATTCCTTCTGATGGCCGATCTGGGATGACATGTATGGTTTCAGCTTGTCTGGGTCTTGGTCCACGATCAGTGCGACCACTGAGGTCCTGAACGTCCGAAGACTGAACGGGATGCCGCACTTCTCCGAGAATTTGCGGATGTATTCCCCACGGGTCTTGTCCGAATAGGTCCCGTCCTCGGAGTAGATATTGGGAAACAGCATGTCCGACTCCGCAGCGTGCCTCTTCAAGTACTTCTTCCGCTCCTCCAGGAAATCACGCAGCCTGTCGTCCATGAATGGGAACAGGAGTTTCTTGCTGTGAGGGCCCTGATATCTACCTTTTCCTTTGGGGTAACGGACGAAGAACCTGTGATTGTCGATATCGAGATCGTCCTTCAGTGCATGAGGGATCTCTCCCGGCCTGCACCCAGTGTCGAAGGCTATGTAGATCAGGCCTTTGGTCACCGCCCCCTTCCATCCCCGAAGCGTATCTGCCACCAGCAGAATGGTGGAGAACTCTTCCGGAGTCAAGGTCTTCAACGGTGTGACTGGGTCTTTCAAATTTGCCTTTCTGCATACCTTCTCCACGACCTCTCCATTACCTGTTTTGGACCGATATAGGAGTCAATTACGTGAAAAAGATTCAACCACTGGAAAGCAGATCAATGTAAAATGCCGCCGCTCACACAGAATTCTCATGTCTGGCACATTTCCATAATAAAGGCCCAGACCCACGTTTAAAAAACCGATAGTGCAACCCATCGGATTGAGTGAAGTTTCAGATATCCCTGAATGCGATCGAATACTGCTTCTTCGCCCCGAAGTACCCCCGAACATATTCGAGGCATTCTTGGGCGGAGCCCTGTCTAGAAGAATACATTGATGAACGCTCTGTCTGTATCCTCTGCAAAATGACCTGAGATCGGTGATGTTTTGATAGACTGGGTCAGTGAGTATACGCAGACCATGGGGTCGGCACCGAACCATACCGCCTTCGGTTCCCCGTACCGTTTCATCTTGACCTCATCGACGAAATCCTTCGCGAACTGACGGATACAGCCACCGTTCGAAATCTTGCCGTAATCGAACCCTCCAAAATCTATGCTGACCTCAAGACCCCATTGTTTTCCTTCCTGAACTTGTCAACACTTCCTCGTCAGAGAGAAAGTTTTCCAGAAGAAGGACTCATTAAGTACATTTCTATTCCTCTTCAGTCTGGATTAAAAGCAAAAACGAGTTGTTGATCCCTGGTTTTAAGACCGTGTCTACGCGCCGGAATCGAAATTGTATCACTGGGACAAACGAAATCTCTGTTATCTCTGCAGGCACAAACCACCCCTGCAGAAACCGTTGCGGATCAGATTTCACTTAATGGACATGGTCGAGCGACAGCTCTTCCAGCCTGATTTCCGTGTTTCGGACCACAGTTAAATGGTGTAATCATCCCAAATAATTAATATTGCATAATCCATATCGGAGCATATATCCAACATTCAACTTGAGAAGTGTTGGCAGAGGTTTAACCATGATGTACAACTGCCTCAGATGCGATTATACCTGGGTTGCAAGGTCCGATTACCCTGCGAGATGCCCCCACTGCAAATCCACCAGATGGGATAAGAAGGTCATAATCGACAAATGCCAACGCTGCAAGGCCGAATGGATCCAGAGGGGACTCGAAGCTCCGAAATACTGTCCGATGTGCCACTCCTCGATGTGGGATGCAAAGAAAAAAACATACACCTGTCCCAAATGCGGTGTCACCCGCACCCTTCGTTCCAACAGCCGTAGCGGCAGATGCCCCACCTGCGACAATTACACCAACCGCAGGCCCCGCGCCCACAAGGAGGAATACTCCGGGATCAGCAACCTGGTCCACCTGTGGGGCGACGGCAAGGGACTGACCCTGAACTACCTCAACAACGGTCAAGGAAAAGCATATCTTTACGACGGCGGTAAGATCGTCGGCGATATCGATCTCGATATGCTGTTCACGTCCCAGGGACTACATTTCAATCCTGAATCCGCCAGCGACGAATCGTTCCAGCCGGTCTACGAACAGGCCGTCAAGAGGATCCGGGACACTCCCGCAATACCTCAAGAACGCGTCGAGACCGTATCTGCCCTCCACAGGGTGGATGAGACCACATCCAAGATCATGCTCTTCCGCGAATCGGGGATGCAGCCTGCCGTCATCGCCCTGAAGCTCAACGTTCCGTTCAGTTATGTGATGGATGTACTCACCAGCACTCCGCGCATTGCACGCGGGAACGACCTGAGGATCAACGGTCCCGAGGCCTCCGTCAAGGACAAGGACACATATACCCAGAAAGAAAAAGAATGGACGTGAAAATGAGTGGACCTGGCCGGGATCGAACCGGCGACCTTCGCCTTGTAAGGGCGACGTCATAACCACTAGACCACAAGTCCTTAACTACCCTCAAGAGCGTAGAATATATAAAAGTCAGCCTTTGACGGGTGTCGCGACACTACGATTATATGGCAGAAAAATATGTGGATACCCAACGCGACTGTAGTCCAGTGGTTAGGACGGTGGCTTCCCAAGCCATTGACTCGGGTTCGAATCCCGGCAGTCGCACCATCTCAAATTTTGACAGAACGGTCCGCAGGTCTTTCGGATCGAATCGACAATTGCGAACCTATAAAATAAATCGAGCGTATTGTGTGAGATATGGTGCTGGAAATCGACAGTTCTAGAGGAGAAGGTGGTGGACAGATGGTCCGCACCTCCGTGGCATTGGCCACGCTCACTGGCACCACCACGCGCCTCACCCGCATCAGGGAGAACCGTCCCACCAACGGTCTGTCGAAGCAGCACACCACCGCTGTCAAGGTCGTCGCCCAGATGACCGAGTCTCAGGTGACCGGAAACTACATCGGATCGTCCGAACTTCTTGTAGAGCCGGGAAACAAGCAGATCAACGATATCAGCATGGACATCGGCACCGCTGGCAGCATCAGTCTCGTGGTCCAGGCCACGCTTCTGGCGGCCAGGAACTATACCGAACCGTTCCATCTCAACCTCAAAGGCGGCACCAACGTCATGTGGGCACCTCCCATCGACACCTACCCCCTGGTCCTCTTCCCCCTCATGAAGAGAATGGGTGTCCAGGCCGAACTCGATGTCATGAAGAGGGGATTCTACCCCATCGGGGGCGGAGAGGTGGACCTGAGGTTGCAGCCCATGGGCAAGCTCAGGCCCCTGGACCTCAGCAGCCTGGGTGAACTTAAGGAGATCCGCGGACTGTGCTTCTCGCAGCACCTTTCCGACAAGGTCGCCGAAGATATGATGGCCTCCTGCAAGAAGGTCTTCGGATCGAAATACAATCTCCAGATGGATGTTGAGAAGACCGAGGGTACGTCTCGCGGTGCAGGCATCGTCCTGGTGGCTGAATATGAGAACGGTCTTCTTTCCAGCAATGTCCTCACCAGCAAGGGACACAGTCCCCAGCAGTCGGGATTCGATGTGGCGAGCGATCTCATACAGGAGATGTCGTCCGGTGCCACCATCGACATCCACACCGCGGACCAGATCCTTCCATATATGGCGATGGCCGAGGGAAAGAGCACTTTCACAGTCTCCAAGATCAGCAAACACCTACTGTCTCAGATGGACACTTTGGAATCATTCCTCAATGTCAAATTCGGTGTCGAGAGGAAGCCCGACGGATACCATTTCACCGTAACTCCGAGCGGATACGAATGAAACCTTTCGTCCTTGTCAACTGCGCTATGTCCGCCGACGGGAAGCTCGCCGGAGAGGAGAGGCAACAGATTCGTATCTCATCGGATGAGGACATCACAAGGGTCAAGAACCTCCGCAGAAAGTACGATGCCATCCTGGTCGGTGTCGGCACTGTCATCGCTGACGATCCTCATTTGACCATCAAGAACGCCACCTATGAGGAGAATCCCGTCAGGATCGTCCTCGACCCCCACGGACGCATCCCTGCCACGGCACGCGTCCTCGACAATCTCGCACCCACTGTCATCGTGACCGATAATGAATGTGAAAAGAACTGGGGCCCCGGTGTCATAGTCATCCGCGGAGGAGAAGACCACATCGACCTCCCAGATGTACTTCACATCCTGGCACATGACCTCGGCATCGAGAACATGATCGTAGAAGGCGGCGGAGAGACCATTGCCTCATTTTTCAGATCCAAACTCGTGGACAAGTATTCCGTCTTTGTCGGAGGCACTGTCATCGGCGGACGCAACGCACCCACCCCCGCTGACGGCGACGGCTGGGTCATTCCGGGCGGCGTGAATCTCAACCTCGATTCGGCAGAGGTCATGGGCAACGGCGTCCTTCTGACATTCACTCCCACCTACTGATTCTTCCCTCGGACGAACATAGGGATTTTATCGAACGAATCCAATCCGCACTCAATAAAGGGGATGTATTATGAAAGCCAAAATGAAAAACGGCAACACAGAAGACATCAAAGCAGTATGGTTCGAGAACGGCAAGGTCAGAATGATCGACCAGAGGGAACTCCCTCTCGAGCTGAAGATCGTCGATTTCGAGGATTACAGGGATGTCGCCGAGGCCATCAGAAACATGACCACCAGAGGGGCGCCCTGCATCGGCGCCAGCGCTGCATACGCGATGTGCCTGGCAGGCCTGAAACATGAAGACCTCGACGAAGCTGCGAAGTTCATAAAGGCAGCAAGACCCACCGCTTACGACCTCTTCTACGCCACCGACTGGATGTACGCCAAGCTCAAGGAGGGTAAAGATCCGGTGGTCGCCGCCGATGAATACTCTGAACTCACCGTCGGCAAATGCCGTGCTATCGGAGAATACGGCGGAGCCCTCATCAGGGACGGAATGAAACTGATGACCCACTGCAACGCCGGAGCCCTCGCCACCGTCGACATCGGTACCGCCCTGGCACCCATGAGGAACGCCCATGACGCAGGAAAGAAGTTCTTCGTCTACGCCTCCGAGACCCGCCCCCGTCTCCAAGGTATGCAGCTCACCGCATGGGAGCTCAACCAGGAGGGCATCGACCACGCCATCATTCCCGACGGAGCCTCCGCATATTACATGTCCCAGGGCGTCGATATGATCATCGTGGGAGCGGACAGGATCGCCGCCAACGGAGACTTCGCCAACAAGATCGGAACCTTCGACAAGGCCATCGCCGCCAAGCACTTCGGCATCCCCTTCTACGTCGCCGCCCCCGTATCCACCTTCGACTTCTCCACCAAGACCGGAAAGGACATCGTCATCGAACAGCGTTCCGAGGAGGAGGTCACCATGGTGAAGAACATCCGTATCGCACCCATCGGATCGAAAGCCCTCAACCCCGCCTTTGACGTCACCCCGGCGGAGATGGTCACCGGATTCATCACGGAGAAGGGAATATTCAAACCGTCCGAGATCTCCGGGATGAAAGAATGATCAACGAGAACTACGCCAGAAAACGTCTCGTCGAATGCTGCCACCTCCTTTACGAAAGGAATCTGACAGTATCTGCAGGAGGTAACATGAGCGTCCGCATCGGAGACGATCTCATGCTAATCACCCCCAGCGGAGTGAACAAAGGCCTCATCTCCGAGGACGACCTGGTCAAGATGGATCTCGACGGAAACGTCCTCTCTGAAGGAAAGCCTTCCATCGAACACAAGTTCCACATCGGAATCTACAAGGCCAATCCCGGCACCGAGGCGGTCATCCACTGCCACCCGCTGTACTGCCTTGCCATCATGACCAAAGGAGAGGGCCTCAGAAGCACGCTCACCCCCGAAGGTGTCCTGCTCCTCGATGAGGTGCCAGTATGCCGTTATGCGACCCCCGGCTCCCAGGACCTGGTGGACGCCGTTCTTGAATACGCCGATGCTCCTGCAATGCTGATGGACCGCCACGGCGCCATCACCCAGGGAAGGACCCTGGAAGAGGCGTTCAACCGCATGGAGGAACTGGAGTTCCAGGCACACCTCCAATTATTGGCAGGGAACGCGGAAGGCCTTCCGGAAGACGAGATACAGAAGCTTCGCGAGATGAGATGAATGGCGATACTTGTAACGAAATGGTTCGGCGTGTTCCTCGTAGATGACAAGTCCAACCGCATCATGGACAAACGCCTGATGCCCAAGGACCCCACCGAGACCGCACAGAAACTTGCGGAGATCCAGAGAGGAGGAATCCTCCCTGAGGAAAAGGAGCTTGCGAACAACAGACCCAGACTCGCGGTTTCCGACAGAAGACAGGCCGAGCTCGGAAGGCCTGAGATGTATGATTCATCATTCATCAAAGCAGCTGATTTCGGATACGACGATTCGTTCATGCACGACACGATGGTGCGTCTGGGACAGCTGAGGACCACGGAACCGATCTCCCGTGACAAGAGCCTCGTGCAGGCCATCCGCCACCTCGACAACCTCATCGAGATCTCCAACCTCCTCAGCGAGAGACTGCACGAATGGTACGGCATGCATTTCCCCGAATTGGCCGATCTGGCACATGATGAAAAGTACGCTCTCCTCATCGCCCGTCATGGTGACAGGGAAGGCATCATCGATGAACTCGATCTCGACATCCAATCCGTCGGAGCCGACTTCGATCCCGATGACATGAGAGCGGTACAGGACCTTGCGGACACCCTCTGCAGGATCTATGACGACAGGACCAACACCGAGGAGTACATCACCTCCCTGGTGGAGGCACTCTGCCCCAACATGTGCGCCATCCTCGGCGGACCCCTGTCCGCAAGGCTGATCTCCCTCTCCGGAGGGCTTGAGAGACTTGCCTCCCTCCCCTCCTCGACACTGCAGCTTCTCGGTGCCGAAAAAGCAATGTTCAGGCATCTCCGTTCCGGAAAGAACCCGCCCAAACACGGTGTGATCTACCAATACCCAGATCTCAGAAATGCGCCTTACTGGCAAAGAGGAAACATCGCCAGGGCACTGGCCGGAAAGGTACTCATCGCAGCCAAGGTGGACCAATACAAAGGAGACTTCTGCGGAGATCGCCTCAACGAGGAGCTCAAAGCCCGCATAAAGGACGTCAAGCGCAAATACCCAGACCCCCCGAAAAAAAAGGAGAAGGCACCGGGCATGAAAAACAAGGGCCGCAAAGGAAGAGGTCCGAAAAGACACTGATCTGTCTTTTGAAGATAATTATATATCCGTTGTCCCAATCCAGAGTATGATTAGGATGCGTTACGCAGATATTATCTCAATCGACGCCCAGTACAACCTGGAGAAGAACAAGCGGATAGTGTGAGCGCAGCCTCTCAAAATTATAAAAGAAGGTAAGATTATGGCAGAGTGGGAGATGAAAGAGCTCAGGGAGCTCAAAATCGGAAGGTACGTGAACATCGACGATTCACCTTGTAAGATCATTTCGATCACTACCTCTAAACCCGGAAAGCACGGATCCGCAAAGGCATCCATCGAAGCGACCGACATTTTCACCGGTGCAAAGAAATCTCTCAACGCACCTGTCAGCGCAAAGGTCCAGGTCCCCATCATCGACAAGAGGAAGGGACAGGTCATCTCCATCGACGAGGCCAACAACGAAGTCCAGATCATGGACCTTGAGACCTTCGAAACCTTTACCATGCCTATCAACGACGATCATGAAAGCGTCCTAACGGACGGCGCTGAGGTAATGTACATCGTCGCGATGGACAGAATGAAACTGATGTGAGGATCGTTTAATGGCGTACGGAGTGACCTATGCTGACGCAGACGCTGAATACAGCGATGCAGACGCAGTGATTTTCGGCATTCCGTACGACCACACTGCCAGCTTCAAAGCCGGGGCCCGCGAGGCCCCGACGGCGGTCAGGCAGGCATCATACAATTTTGAAGAGTTCCACTTCGAACACGGACTCGACCAGTACAGACCCAGCGTCTGTGATTACGGCAATTGCGATGATTTCATTCTCCCCGAAGATATGATCGAGGAGGTGAAATTCGCTGTTGCCCCCGCGATACGTGACGGCAAGTTCACCGTCGCCATCGGCGGAGAACACACAGGTACCGTACCAATCATTCAATCCTTCGAGAAAAAGAAGATCGCATTGATGACCATCGATGCGCACCTCGATTCCAGGGAGGAATACATGGGAACCCCGAACAGCCACGCATGCGTCACCAGAAGGGCCGCAGAGGTTCACGGATTGGACAACGTGTTCGCGGTCGGTGTGCGTGCCATCGGCAGAGAGGAACTCGAAAGGGACGATGTCGTCCCTCACGCGACCGCGTTCGACATCTTCGACAACGGCATCGAATGGGCCGTCAAGAAGGCACTCGATTCCCTCAAAGCGGATAAAGTGTACCTGTCCGTGGACATCGACGGCATAGACCCAGCATACGCACCCGGTACTGGAACCCCCGAACCCTTCGGACTCACTCCGATACAGGTGAAAAAAGCCATCAATATGATCGGCGACCGTCTTGCGGGATTCGACGTGATGGAGATCTGCCCCCCGGCGGACCACTCCGGGATCACATCCATCCTCGGTGCAAGACTGATAAATGAGGCCCTTGCCGTTTATGGCAAGAACCTCAGACAGTGAATAGTTTCAGACCCTGGATTCGTTTACGTAATCCTGGGCGAGTTTCAGATATTTGGAAGCGAGTTCCTCTGCAACGGCCTTGTTCTTGGATTCAGCATATACCCTGAAGATAGGTTCCGTACCGGACGCCCTTGCCAATACCCAGTCGTTACCGATCAGAAGCTTCAGGCCATCAGAACGGTCCTTTGCAATGTCGACGGTCTCCACATCAAGATACTGAAGGACCTTCTCTTTCATGTCATTGGGGCAGGCCATTTTCTTCTTCACAGTATAATAAACAGGGAGCGAGGCGACCTGTTCCTTGAGGGGACCATTCCTGATGATGTTCTCGAGCATCCTTCCGATGGCCATCGCACCGTCCCTGCAGTACTGATGGTCTGCAAAGATGAGCCCCCCGTTCTCTTCTCCGCCGAAGATTCCTCCGATCTCGCTCATCTTACGGGCGACAACAGGAGAACCGACGGCAGTGCGTACAACGGAACCTCCGGCGGCGGTGACGACCTCATCGACAACAGAGGAGGTGGCGACAGGTGTGACGACGGTTCCGCCACCGTTGGCAGCCACCAATGACCTTCCGAGAATGGCCAAAGTTTTGTCGCCTGGCACATAGTTACCTTCGCCGTCCACGAAGACGCATCTGTCGGCATCTCCGTCATGGGCGATACCTAATACGGCATCGGTCGCCTTGACCATTTTCAGGAGGTCCTGCAGGTTATCCTCGGTCGGTTCGCTGAGGTGACCGGGGAACTCTCCCTGAGGGTTGCTGTTGAGCGTGATGGCTCTTACGCCGAGTTTCTTGAGAAGAAGGGGAGAGGTGTAGAATGCTGCACCATTGGTACAGTCCAAAACAACAGTGAGGTTAGCGTGTCTGATGCTCTCGACATCGAGCTTTGCGATAACGGCATCGACATAGGCCTCCCCTGCACCGGATACGACCGTGTATTTTCCGACCTTGTTCCAGGTCGCTGCGGGGATCTCAGTGTCGTAGGTTTCCTCTATCTGGGACTCCTGCTCATGGGACGCCTCGGTACCGTCGGCCGCGATGACCTTGATACCGTTGAACTCAGGGGGGTTATGAGATGCGGTGATCATAACTCCCGCGGAAACCTCGTGGGTCTTGACGTAATACTGAATGGCAGGCGTCGGGACGACCCCAAGATCGAGAACATCGCACCCTACCGCCATCAGTCCGGAGGATACCGCGGACTTCAGCATGGCGCAGGAATCTCTGGTGTCGCATGCGATCGCAACAGTGCCAGGCATCACATTTCCGATGGCTTTTCCCATCTGCAACGCAAGCGATGCGTTCATATCCTGGTTGACGACCCCGCGAACACCGTTGGTACCGAACATCTTTGTCATGATGAATCACTCAATGCCGGCACAGACATCTGGCATACCGGCTCTGGAGTAGATATCGGACCGTTGATTAATTGCTTTACGGTCGGATCATTCCTTATTGGACTGAACCTGAGACTCCAGCCACTTGCGGATGTCCTCTTTCCTCGTGCTCCCGATGCCGAACTGCTCCGAGAACTTGGGAGTGGTGGTGAGCTCCTTGCTCTGTCCGGACTGCTTCGCGGACACAAGACCCAGATCGACCAAAGTATGAACATCCTCGTATGCCCTGGGCCCGCGTACCGACACCAGCTTCGACTGAAGGACGGGCTGGTTGTACGCGATCGTGGACAGGGTGCGCATGACCCCTGCAGGAAGTTCGGGCTTGGTGAACAGTCCGGTGAACTTCTTGCAGTCGGGACGGAGCACCATACGGTATCCTCCGCCTGCCTCGGAGATCATAATGGCGGAGTCCCTCATGTCGTACTCCATCCTCAGATCTTTGAGGGCATACCTGACGGAGGCCTCGTCGAGGCCGGTGCGGCTGACGATGTCGGCTACCCTCAGGGTATCGGTAGCGGCGAACAGCGCTGCCTCCACCATCGTCTTGTCTTCCAACTCAATTCACCGCCGCGACCGTCTCCATCGGCAGAGTGCCTTCCGGCTGCCTGATCTGGACCAGGATCTCGGAATAGGGCAGGGTCTCCTGGGACACCTCGAGCTTTCCGTCCCTCACAAGGTGCAGGACAGCAACGAAAACGGAGATGTTGTGCTCCTTGTCGTTGGTGTAGAACTCAGTGATGGGCATGGGGTCCATTCCCATGGAGTAGATCATCTGATAGATCTTTTCGACAGCCTCCTCATCGTCCTCGCGGTGGGCCTTGTTGTCGAACTTAGGGGCGGGTACCTTGTTCTTGATCTTGACGATGGTCTCCTGGGCCGCATTGTACTTCTCGATGTCGGCACGGGCCTCCTCGAATGCGTCGAGCAGGTCGATCATGGTGACGGAACGGGGGTCAGTGTGAGAATAGGTCCTGCTGATTACCACATCCGGAATCACGAGCTGGTCCTCATCCTCGAAGCCGAAGTCGGCCTCGTCGATGTCCATTCCCTCGACGGTCTCAGCGGACATCCTGGTCTCCTGGGACTGCAGGTTCAGGATCTTCCAGGCCATGAGCAGGAGCCTCCCGGCCACCAGCATGTCGAACCTGTTGTTGGAGATCTTCTCCGCGTACATCCTGGCGAACTCCTCGAGATTGATCTCCCAAGGGTCGATGCCCTTCTCCAGGACCAGGCTGAAGATCGCCCTGACCGACTCGTCGGTCTGGTCGGAGAGCCTCTCTCCGGGAGTCTCGTCCCTCAGCAGTGCCAGGTAACCGTTTATCTTGTTCAGCGACTCCTCATCCTCGGCAAGTGCCTTGTGGAAGAGCAGGTGCTGTTCCATCATTTCCATCTGTATGCTCGCATCCATTTTCATCCCTCGATCTCAGATTTCTTCTGCTTTTTCAAGGCCTCCTCTTCGTATTTGGAGACCTCGTTCAGGTCCGGCTGCATTATGATCCTGCTGATCCCGCTCGGAGGCCGGGTGACTCCGATGAGATGGTCCGCCATGGTCAGGGTGACCTTCCTCAGCGAGACCTGTATGAACTGTGCTTTCCTGGAACTTTCCTTGACCCTCTTGGCGACCATCTCGGAGTTGACCGCGTCGAGGAACATGTCGACCTCGTCAAGCACATAGAACGGGGACGGCTGGTATTCCTGTATTGCGAATATGAACGAAAGCGCAGTGAGCGACTTCTCTCCTCCGGAGAGTGCGTCGAGCCTCAGCAGCTTTCCGTTCCTGGGTTTGGCGTTGATGAGGAGTCCGCCTTCGAAGGGGTTATCCTCGTTCTCGAGCTTCATGAAACCTTCACCTCCACCGGAGAGTTCGGCATAGATCTTCTGGAAGTTCTCGTTGACCTTGTCGTAGGATTCCATGAAGAGACCTTTCTTCCTGGAGGTGAGGTCCTCTGTGAGCTTGTCGAGTTCGGCGATCTGCTTGTTGAGGCGACCGATCTGTTCGATCATAAGATCATACTCTTTCTTGCGGGTATCATAATCCTCGATGGAACGCATGTTGACCGCACCGAGGGAATCGATCTTCTCCTCGCATTCGCGAATGGTACGTTTAAGTGCCTCTTCCGAGGGTATGGGTTCGGGAACCTCGATGGTGATCTTGGCGACCTCGGCCTCAAACATCTCTATGTTACGGTCACAGACTATTATCTGTGCCTTCTGGGACTCTATGACGCCCTCTTTCGCCTCGATCTTGGTCTGCGTGGCCTGGATCGCGGAATCGAGCGAGTACCTCTTCTGTATGAGCTCGTCCTTCTGGGTCTTGAGGTCCTGCAGACCGGATTCCAGTTCCGTCTCGATCTTCCTCAGTGCCTCGAGGTCCAGACTGAACTTTGCGATAGATTCCTCACGGCCGGTGATGGAGGCTTTCTGAGCATTGATCTTCTTGTCCGCCTCGGACACCTGGAAGTCGTAGGCCTCCTTCTGTTTGTCAAGTCCGGTCAGTTCCGCCTTTGCGGCGACTATCTGGTTGTTCAGGTCGGACACGATCTGATTGCACTCATAGACCCTGTCGCGGACGGCCTGGATCTTCTCCTGGAGTCCGGCGGGTGCGATGACGGCCATACGGTCGTTAGCCTTTGTGCGTTCGTCACGGAGACCTGTCAGCAGGGCCTCGGCCTCACGAGCCGCTGCAGATTTTGCCGCAAGGTCCTTCTCGGCGGTTTCATCGTCCTTCACGGCCTTGGTCAATGCGTCTTCCGCGGCACGGAGGTTCTTCTTAGCCTGTTCTGAGGCGGCCTGGGCGGCGGCGAGTTTTCCTCTACCCTCAGCATCGCTGTTGAGGACCTTCCTCATCTCATCGTCGGTGGCACGGATAGTGTCCCTCAGTTCCCTCAACTGTCCGCGGACGGTCTCCAAGGCATCCGCAGCCTTCCTGACCGATTCTGCTGCCTCGTCAAGTGCTCCCTGTGCGGTAGGACCGAATTTGGCGATGTTGCGTTTGTTGATAGTACCTCCGGCCATGGCACCCGAGGCCTCGAGCAGTTCTCCCTCGCGGGTGACTATCCTGATGCCGCCCATGATCTCACGGGCGGTGTCGAGGTCCCTTACCACCAGGGTGTCCTGGAACACATACCAGAACACGTTGGCGTACTCGGGCTTGAAATCAAGGAAATCGGTGGCGTAACCCTCGGTCCTCTTGAGGACCATGATGGCCTTTGCACGGGGCTTGCCGGGCATCATCTTGTTCAGCGGGAGGAAGACCACTCTGCTGAGCCCGTTGGACTTCAGATACTGAATGCACTTGGCGGCGACGGCATCGGTCTCCACGACCACGGCCTGCATCTTTCCGCCGGCGGCCACGCCTAACGCGGTCTCGTAGCCGGGTTCGACTTTGGCAAGTTCCGCGACGGTCCCCCTGATGCCCTGGATCTCTCCGGTGTTCTTCAGGTTCATAATGCGACTGACTGCCTCGCCTGCACTGTTGTATGAATCAGAGACCCTCTTCTCCGCAGAGAGTTTGTTGAATTCGGCGGTACGGGACTCCCATGCCTTCTTGAGGTCCGCCTCTTTCAGTTCAAGACGGCCTTCCTCGCCCTTGAGTTCGAGAAGCTTCTTGGAAAGATCAGTTCCTTTCGAAGGTCCGACCTCTTTCTCGACCTCCTTGAAATTGGATTCCGCGTCCTTGACGTCGAACCTGGCGGTCTGGACCGACTCTTCCGCATCGGCCCTGGTCAGTTTGGCGTGTTCCAGCACCGCTTTTGCGGATGCCTCCGCGACCTTTGCGTTCTGCTCTTTGTCGCTGGCCTCGTCAATCTGCTTCACGAGGGATTCCAGTTTCTTCTGAAGCTCGGTGAGCTCTCCTCCGTGTTTGGAGGTCTCCTCGCTTATGCGGGCCTCCTCCTGCTTCGCGGCATCGAAATCCGCGGTCGCGGATTCATATTGAATGTTAAGATCGTTCAGACCCTCGGATATGGTACGGTAAGTGTTGCGGTTCTGCTCGATGGACTCCAAGAATCCGGATTTGGTCTCGGTCTGATTCTGGATCTCCTCCTCTGCGGCGGCGACACGGTCCTTCTCCGTTGCAAGATTGATCTTGGTCTGCTCGATATCCGCCTTGATCTTACGGTACTCGGGTCCGGCCTGGTCCTCGATCTCTTTCTCCTTGGCGACAATGGCCTGTTCGTTGAGATCGTGCTGAGCGCGGAGGTCGGTCTTCTCCTTGCGGGTCGTCTCGAGCTCTCCCTCGAGCTTCGTCACGTGTTCCGCGAGGTTCGCACGGGTGGCGACCTCCCTGTCCCTCTGCCTGACGGTCAGCTGGGCCTTTGAAACATCGAGCTGGTTCTTGGTCGCAAGATAGATCCTCGCCTGCTCACGGTCCTTCTCGAGGGCCTTGAGCTGCTTCTCCTTGTCCTCCCTGAGGACGTCGATGAGATTGAGGTTGTCGGTGGCCTCCTTCTTCTCTCCCTGGGCCTTTGCGATGTCCGCATCGAAGCTCGAGATTCCGGAGATTCCGTCGAGGATGCGCCTCCTCTCCATGTTGCTCATCTGAACGATGTGAGTGACGTCTCCCTGCTGAACGATGTTATAACCGTCGGCGCTGATCCTCGCCTTGGTGAGGAGAGAATCGAACTCGCCGAGGGTCGATTTCTGGTCATTGATGAAAAAGTAAGAGGTGTAGTCCTCTCCGTTCTCGGATAATTTGACGTAACGGGTAAGACGCACTGTGTCGTCGTCCCACGGAAGGATGCGGTCGCTGTTGTCGAAGACCAGCGATACGGTCATCGACTTGGCGCGCGACTTGGATGCGCCCCCACTGAAGATGAGGTCGGTTATCCTTCCGGCCCTTACCGCCTTGGGACTCTTAGGTCCCAGTACGAACATGATGGCGTCGCCGATGTTCGATTTTCCCGATCCGTTCGGACCGGTGATTGCCATATACCCTTCCATCAGCGGTACTGTGACCTTCCCGCCGAACGATTTGAAATTCTCAAGCTCGATCTGTCTTAGATACATCCCGATTCCCCTTTCGAGACAGATACGGGCATAACCCGTTGTGCATCCCATTACCCATCGTGCACTGGATTCACTCTGGGTCGGAGAGCCAACTTTCGCGCGCGAATAAGCATTTTAGTATATGAATGGGAACTATATAAAGTCCGCTAAATTATTCACATTTTTTGTGAGAATTGGATACGTCTGGGTCATTCACACGGACGGGTGAGAAATCATATCTCCGCAGGCGGAAACATCACGGCCGCCCTTCAGGCGGAGGTGTGAAGAAGCGCCTGAGGGGAAGCGTGGAAGATGAAGGAAAGGTTGGAAAGGGTCTTGCCGTCTGCGATTGTCACAGACCCAGAGGTTCCGTCGGACTTGGTGACGTTCACAGAGGACATGCTGTCGAAATCGGTGATGTAGTTCACCTTGATCTTGGTGATCTGCAGGTCCTTGCTGTAGATACCGTTCGCGTTCTCTGTAAGGGTGATGCTTGAATCGAATTCTGTTCCGGAATGGAACGAATCCTTGTAAGCATCGCGGTACAGGGTCATGTCGACCTCGGTACCGTCCAGAACCAGGGTCACAGTAATGGTATCGATGAGAACTCCGCTGAACTTCGAGGTGGAGTTGTCGACAACGAAGTATCCATATAGCCATGCAACGGAGGACTTGTTGCTCTCTACGTGCACGTAGTACTTGTCACCGGTGCTGTAGGTGTATTCTCCGTTGGCGTCAAGCAGAGTGGTGACCTGCTTGTCCATAGCGGAGTCGTTCTTCAGAATATCAACGGAAAGGTAGGATCCAGAGATATCTCCGCTCGAGGTGACGGAGGTGGAATACGCATAGGCGGTGCCAATAAGTGACACCATCAGCAGCACCGAGATGACCCCGATGACCGTGACCTTGTTTTTGAGAGCCTTTGTCGCTTCCATGTTCGTTCCTCATTCTCTACAGTACTCGGAACTCGTGCGTTCCTTTTGCTGTAGTAAATTGAACTATCTTATTGGTCGATTTAAAGGATTTGCCGACAAAATACATACATCGGCAGAGGGATATTTCATTTCAAAAGTAAAGAATATGATATAATATCGAAGCAAAAAGACAAAAAATAGACAAAATTTTCAAAATTTTGATGAAAATTAAAGGGTTTTGAGAAGGTTTCAGTCGTGCGACATTCTTACACGGATTATGTCACGGACGACCGAGATCATCACTGCTATGATCACAATGATCATGATCAGGTAAACTGTGCTCGTCTGCGCGAAGTGAACGATCTTCCCCAGTGTGGGAGAGACCCCTACAACCACTCCGATGACATCGTCCGCAGACGGGGTCTCATAATGGCCGGTGGTCGGGGTATCGAGATAGATATCTCCAATGGTCTTGAATCCTGTCACCTTTCCGCCGTCTTCATAGATCTCTGCTACGCGGTGGGTCGTGAAACGATTTTCATAAGTGAACGCAAGGACATCTCCGACCTTCACGTTCTTGAGTTCGTCCCCGCTGAGATGCTCGACAACAACCAGTGAGTTCACGGGAATGGTGGATATCTCATAAGGCTGAGGTTCGCCGTCCATCGAGCCGGTGACCACGACACGGGCCTCCCTGTCGCTCACGCTGAGGGAATGACCGTTTACATTATAGAATACACATAACGCGGCGATGATGATCACAAGAATCGCGACGATGGTGATGATACGCTTCTTGGACATCCCGGCGATCGACTCTTTTAAAGATTTCACATAGCCAGATATTCGTCAAGGCAATAATAACCTATCGAAATGATATGTTTCAGACGTAGTCTGAAATGTGGATGTCGGCCACGGAATCTTTGACATGTGTCGGTTTCACGTCGGAACGCTCAAGCAGAGCAAGGTCCGTCTCCCCCGAAAGAACGAGGATGGAACGTATCCCTGCATCCATGGCCATACGGATGTCGGTCGATAACCGATCTCCGATCATTATGACCGATTCGGAAGAAACACCCATGTCCAGGGCGGCCATGTCCAACATCAGACGGTTCGGCTTTCCGATGACGGTCGCCTTGTTCCCGGTCAGCGATTCATACAAGCGTATGAACGGCCCGATGTCCACATCGTATCCGGCCTCGGTGGGACAGACGTCGTCAGGGTGGGTGGCGATGAGTTCGGCACCGGCCCTGAGACAATGATATCCACTGTTCAGTTTCTTATAATCTATAGTGGTGTCGAAGGTCAGTAGAACGATGTCTGGGTCTTCATCAGGACCTACAAGTTCCACACCCTGATCTGCGAATTCCCGGGAAACCTCGGGGGTCGCAATGATGTAAACACGTTTCCCTTTCCTGCGGTCTTTCAGGAAGGCGGCAGTGGCCACAGCGGAGGTCAGGACCTGTTCGGGTTTCACGTCGAAACCCATACGGACCAGACGGTCCGCGTAGAATCCGCGGGGATGTGATGAATTATTGGTGATGAACCTGAACGGAATCCCCGCCTTGCGCAGGGAGCCTATGAATTCCTTGGCACCGGGAATGGGGCGCTCCCCCAGATATACGGTACCGTCCATGTCCAATGCAAAACCGATCATAACCCGAATTCCTCCTTGACCATGCGCAGCGTCGCTCTCAGTTCTTCTCTGGCGGCCTTGCGGTAGACGCAGGCCATAGGGTGGTAGGAGGGGATGAAAAGGACGTCCTCGTCTCCGACCCTGATGTACTGTTTCGTATTCACTATGGCGGCCATCGGACCCGTATAACCCAGAAGGTCCTTTATCGCAGACCTTCCCAACCCTATGACAGCCTTGCGTCCCGCAAGCTCGCTGTGGAGGAACCTGCTGCAGGCCTCCATCTCCTCCGGTTCCGGATCGCGGTTGTTCTCGGGACGGCATTTGACCGTGTTGGTGATCATGACCTTAGACCGATCGAGACCGACGTCTTCCATAGCCTGATCGAGTATCTTCCCCGCCCGCCCGACGAAGGGCATTCCAGAAAGGTCCTCGTTCTCCCCAGGTGCCTCTCCGACGAGGACCACGGGGGACTGAAGGTCCCCCGATGGAAGAACGATCTTCATGCGCCCTTTGCAGAGTCCGCACAGACTGCAGTCCGGGTCCGGAACGATCATTCAGAGGCGTCCCGAAGGAGTTCGGAACCTTTCACCAGTGCGAAAAGCTCCACACCGATGCCGGCGAGGTTCTCCCTGCCTCCGCCTTCACGGTCGATGACAGAGAACACCTTGCAGACATTCGCTCCCTCTCCGCGGAGTTCGTTGATCGCTTTCATGCTGGAACCGGCGGTGGTGATGACGTCCTCGACGACCAGCACATCGTCTCCAGGTTCGAGGTCTCCCTCCACAAGCCTTCCGGTACCGTGGTCCTTGCGTTCCTTACGTACCATGAGAAGAGGAATGCCCGTTTCCAGGGACAGAGCGGTGGCAAGGGGGATGGAACCCAGTACAACACCTGCGACACGTTTAGGCTTGAGACCGAGCTCATTCATCTTCTCGGCCATGGTACGGGCGATGGCCCCCAGGACCTCAGGTTTGGTGCTCGCCTTTTTGATATCGATATAATAACTACTCTTGGCTCCGGAAGCAAGAGTGAAATCTCCGAACTGCAGTGCACCGCAGTCCTCCAATGCTTTTTTAAGATCAACCATAGAATCACCAGGGTTCTTTCTTGAGTCCCGCCTTGTAGCCGATGATGTTCATCGCGCGGTGGATGCCGAACATGATCAGGAGCAGGAAGATCAACGCACAGATATGCCATCCTTCGATATAGGTCGCATAGATCCAATCTGGATAGAACAGTGCCGTGACGAGCAGTGCTCCGATGACGAAATCATATTGATCGAGGATGGGTGCCTTGGCCCCCCTCGCAAGACCCAGACGGCGTTTTATGAATGCCGCGGTCAGGTCCCCGAGAACGGCTCCGAAGGACAGACATGCCAGGATCCCGACGTTGCCCCAGAAGCCTCCGTACCCCCAGTAATCCTCCGAACCGAAAAGTGCGGAGATCCCGATGAGGATAAGTCCCAGAAGTATGCCCGAGAAGGCACCTCCGAAGAATCCCCTCCAGGACTTTCCGTCCCCGAAGATCCTCTTTCCGTGCCACGAACGTCCGAAATCGATCTTGGTCTTGCCGCCGAAGACGACAGCCGCCGAATTGGGCAGCATCGCGGGAAGGAACAGCCAGAGACCTGTAAACATGATAGCAATGACACCTAAGGCGTCCATGAATCGAACATACGGAGAAGTTCTATAATCCTTACGCCCGCGCAACAGTAATAATCCCGACCGTATACGGAAGGCTATGTTGGTATTGGACAGTTCAGCCCTGTTCTCAATGGATCAGCTTCCCGAAGAGGAATCCGTATGCCCTCCCGGGGTCATCGATGAACTGACCAAATACAAGGACCACCGCCTGGATCTTTGGGGGGATCTACTGAGAGTTTCGGAATGCACCTCCGTTTCAGTGAAAAAAGTGGAGGAGGCGGCACGCAAGAGCGGCGACCTCGGAAGATTATCTCCTGTCGATATCACTGTGCTGGCACTTGCCCTTGACATGAACGGGACCGTCCTCACAGATGATTATTCCATCCAGAACACGGCGAAGATCATGGGCATCCCCTACCGCGCCGTGGGGCAGACCGGGATCAAAAAAGTGGAGAAATGGAACTACCGCTGCAACGGATGCGGCAAATGGTTCAAGGAAAAATCCGAGGAATGCCCGATCTGCGGTTCGTCCATGCGTTCCTACAGGAAACACTGATCACGGGAACAGACGCTTGCAGCGGATGAGCTTGCCCATCCTGCGGGTTCCGAGCATACTCATGCAGAGAGAGGTTCTAAACTCGGTCTTGAAAGCAAAAGTGTCGGCGAGCTTCTTGTTACCTGCGGCAATCTTGAGGGGCTTGTAAAGCACCGATCTCCAAGACTCTTCGTACTGTGCCAGCGAACCTCCGTGAAGGATGTTCTCCGCCGCCACTTCACCTGCGATACGGCCGGTGATCATGGCCTGTGGGATACCTCCGCCGTTGACCGGCATGACGACACCTGCCGCATCTCCGATGACCATTCCGGTACCGTCCACATAGGTCTTGGCGACGGGGCCCTCGCTGGGAACGAACTTTCCGTGTATCTGGGTCTTCACGTTGAGCCCGCGTTTCTCGGAGAATGTCTTGAAGTAACCGCTCAGGGAACCGTTGGAGAACTTGGGTGAGAATCCGATACCGACGTTGGCCTGACCCTTCTTGGGCATGATCCACCCGTATGCTCCGGGGGCGATATCTCCGAAGAACATCTGCACCACAGGATCGAAATCACCCTCCGCCTGAGCGGATACAGCAGGGTAGGAATTCTGATTCGCAGGAAGTCCCAGACTCTTCGCCACGCGCGAGGAGGGGCCGTCAGCACCGATGATCACCTTGAACTCGATGTCGCCCTGGTTGGTGTGTGCGACCTTTCCTTCATGCTTGTGGAACCTGCAGGACTTGATGAGATTGGCACCGGAATCCACGGCCTGTTTGGCAAGATACTGGTCGAAACGGTCCCTGTCAGTGGTGTAACCGGTGAACGGGAACTCATAAACCTTGGCCTTCGGATCATAGAGCCTTATCGCTTCCACGGAACCGACCTTGAGTGATTCGGGAAGGTCGAAAAGATCGTCTGGGTCTTCAAGGGTCGGGAACATATCGACGATCTCCTGCTGGGAAGGCATGAGCTCTCCGCAACGGACCGGGACACCGACCTCCGGACGGCATTCGATCATAGTGACAGTAAGACCTTTTTCAGCGGCATAGCGTGCCGCCACGCTTCCCGCAGGTCCGGCACCGACAACAAGAACGTCAGTCTGGATCTTCTCTGCCATGGGGATCACCTGTCCCTGGAAACGATGTACTTGGTGAACTCGACGAGGGCCTGCTTGTACCTGGAATCCTCAAGAGAGTCCAGATATTCGAGTGCCAGATCGGCATAGTGATTCGCAAGGGCGAAACAGCGCTCGATGGAATCGGTCTGTTTGATGTGTCCGATCGCCTCATAGGCGAGATCGTAATCTGTGTTCTCGTTCTCGAAGATCTCCCTGATGCGGGCGCCGTGAACGGGATCCTCCATTCCGTAGATGGTGGGCAGGGTCGGTTTGCCTTCGACGAGGTCGTTACCGACGCGTTTGCCGGTGTTGTTGGTGTCTCCGATCACGTCGAGAAGATCGTCGACGATCTGGAATGCAAGGCCCAGATTGTAAGAATAGTTGCCGAGCAGGTTCACCTTGTCGATATCGTCTGGACAGGCGATATATGCTCCGCACTTGGAAGCGCACTCGATGAGACGTGCGGTCTTTCCGGAAATGATGTTGATATATTCCTCTTCGGTGACGGCTCTGTTGTGTTCGTACTTCTTCTGGTCGAACTCTCCTGAACCCATTGCGGTGGCCGCATCGATGACAAAATTGACAACTTCATTCGAAGTGGCACCCATCAGCTGGAATCCGAGGGCGAAAAGGAAATCTCCTGCGACGATGGACCTTCCGAGGGAATACTGCTTATAAAGAGCCTTGGCTCCTCTCCTGAGCTCTCCCTCGTCGTTGATGTCGTCGTGAATGAGGGTGGCATTGTGGATGATCTCGATGGCCGCACCGATGTCGATGGCACGCTTGGGGTCTTTGCCTCCGAGAGCGTAGTAAGAAAGGAGGCAGATCGAAGGTCTCACCCTCTTTCCGTGGTTTGATAGCACATAATCACACATCTCCTTGAGGAGGGGATTGTCGGCACGAGCGGTGATTTCCGCCATTACCTCTTCCACCTGAGCCAAATCAGATGAAATGCAGTCAAACCAATTGCTAGCCATTTGTTGTGACATATCCAGAGTGTATAAAATATTATCCAGAATGTCAAAAGAAGTGAAAAGGGTTTTAAAAAGAAGTGTTCAGGCGGGTTCCCACTTGCAACGGACAGGCGAAACGATCGCGTTCTCTGCTTTCAATTCCTTGAAAGCCTTGTCGATCTCTTTCCTGTCGATTCCGGTGATCTTGGCGACATCCCCTGCGGAGAGGGGCTTGCCGGCCTGTTTCATAGCATCAAGAACCTGATCTTTGACGGCCATAGTGGAGGATTGGTCTGCACTGTAATAAATTGAACGGAAATCCCGAAACCGACCGCAGGAGATATCTCCGGGCACCTTATTCTGAAGTTCGGTCTGCTTCGGGAATGAGTGTTTTCAGAACGTGAAACGAACGTTGTTCTGACCCAGTGCGCGGGAATAGCTTATGGAATTGCACATGCCCTTCACTATCATCAGCCCTTTTCCGTCGTTGTCGAAGGTCATGGGATTGAACAGGGCACCGTCGTCACGCACCATCACGGATGCCTCATCGCCCGCCCGGACGACGATATCCACGAATTTGCTGGGATCCTTGTTCAGTGCGTGCTCGCACGAGTTCAGTGAAAGTTCCTCACAGCACAGTACCGCACGGTCCGACCTGTCTTTGGATATTCCGTTCGATTCCAGGAAGGAGGCCATCGAATCGAGGGCATCCTGGATATCGCTTGCATCACCTCTCACGGACATGACCATAGTAGGCACCGACGGCATACGTCCCAGAAGGAAACCGTGCAGTGCAGGGTTCCTGTGACGCAGGTACAGTGAGACCACAGTGGTGATGGCGAGCATCGCCAGTTCTCCGAGACAGAATGAGGCCCAGATCATGTTCGAGTTGATGCCCGCGGTGGACACAGCGATGATCATCACCATCAGAGGCTGTAGTACAGACACAATGATGGCGAGCTTCCTGTTCCCGAGGACCTGGAAGAGCACAATGATCGCGTAGTTGACACCATACAGGAGCACACTCGGAGCAAAAAGCCTCAGTGCAGTGACGGAAGCGTCGACCAATGAGGGGTCTGTCACACCGAACAGTGTGCAGAACGCACCGGGGGCGATGATCACTGCAAGGACCAGAGTTCCAAGGGCCGCCAGCAGGACCTTCGCGATCGTCCTTGTAAGGTAGGATATACCGTCGACATCCCCCGAACCGTACAGTGTTCCGCCCACAGGCTGGACGGTCTGACAGGTTCCGCCGATCACCATGGTCGCCAGCATCATCACGTTCATGGCCACAGACATCGTCGCCATTCCGGATTCCCCCAGATGATCGAGGGTCAGACTGTTCATACAGAAGACCTTCGCCACCATCATCATGGAGGCCAATGCCACCGGCGCACCGATAAGCATCATCTGAGGAACGGACCTGGCTCCACCCATCTGCGGACGGAACAGGGTGGTATCGCGATTCCTGACGAAATGCGAGGCCACGACCACAGCACCGAGGGCGAATCCGATCACCATGGCCGCAGAGGCCCCGGCGATACCCCCACCCATACCCACGAACAGCATGCAGAGCAGGGCAGCGGAGATGTTCGCGGTGAGAAGCGCAACGGTCGCAGTCCCAGGAGATCCATCCACTCTGACGAACATCGCCATGCCGGGAAGGAAGAGATATGCCGCACCCCCGATCAGCGCCACCCTGAGATAGTCCTTCACCAGGGGAAGAAGCACATCACTGGAACAGAACACCCTTGCGACGTTGTCCGTCCATAACAGACCAATCGCCGCAAAGACCACACTCAACAGACCCAGAAGGGCCATGGCCGAAAGGAAGATTCCGCCGGTACGACCGGTCTCCCCTTTGCCGACCAATACTGCACACAGCACCGCACCGCCCACACATACCAGGGCAGTGACAGCATTGTACAGCTGGATCAGCGGGAAAACGAGGTTCACTGCCGAAAGTTCCTCGTGCCCCATCATGTTTCCTACGATTATCCCGTTGACGACCGATCCGAGGGTCGTGGCCATGACGGCCAATATCGTCGATGCGGCGAATGTCTTGAATGCCTTGTTCACCAGATACGGAGAACGGCTCATCTGCGGTCCACCACCGGCGTCACTTTCAGACTTGTTCTGTTGACGACGAATCCGTCACGGCCCACGTTGCGGACCTCGAACGCTATGATCCCCGTGGGCAGGGTCTTGGCGAATGAATCATATTCAGCAACGAGCATCTTCGCTGCGGAATCCGTGGTCACGGAATCGTCGTCGATACAGATGACCATCCTGTCCCTAAGACCGTCGTGGTCCAACAGTATCTGCATGTTGCCACGATATCCCAGATTGTCGTCGAACAGCTTTGAGATCCTTCTGAAATTGAAGAAGGTCCCCCCGATGCGCATGACATCACCATATCTTCCGAGCAGCCTGAACCTGGGTTCCTTCCTGCCGCACTGGCACGGACCCTCGATCCACTCACCGAGGTCCCCGATCTCATACCTCTCAGTACGGCCGTTCTCCCTCAGATATCCGGTGAAGATCAGCCTTCCTGACTCTCCCGGACCTACAGGCTCGTCACTGTCGGTCTTCAGGATCTCCAGCTTCTGGATCTCGGAATTCAGATGGAACTCGTTCCTGTCGCACCATCTGCAACAGTATCCCATGGTCCCCGTTTCATTGGCCCCATAGAGCATGGACTGTATCTCCTCGATGCCGAACTCCCCGCAGAGCCAGGCGACCTGTCCCTTCGAGAACATCTCTCCGCCGTAGAAGATCTTCCTGATCCTGCCGTAGCTCTTCAGAACATCATGATTGTCCTGGAACACCTTGATGATATAGCTCGGGGCACCGAGGACAGCGGTGGCCTTACCGGTCACCATGAACCTGGCGACATCCGATGTATCGTCAAGGCCGCTGATGTTCAGATTTTTGACATGCATCGCATCGAATATGGAGATGAAGAAATTCATCCCGCCGTAGAGACTTCCGGCCTTGAGCAGATCGGCTACAACATCCTTGTCCGGATCAAGACCCAGAGCCATCATTCCCTTCACCGCGGGCTCGACTATGTATCTCCTGTAATCGTTGTCGGTGTAACTGCAGAACACGGGGGCCCCTGTGGTCCCTCCGCTCTTGGTCAGGATACGGGTTCCATCCTCAGGCACCGGAGGATAGTCCTTCTTTCCCTGGATCGGCCCTTTTCCTACGAACGGCCCGGGTTCCCTCAGCTCTTTCATGCTGATCATGCCGTTCATGGGCATGTCGAGACGCATGGATACACGCCTCATGAACTTCGGAAGGGCGAAGCCTCCGTCATGAGGCTCACCCGGATAACTGGCACTCATGGAGTCGACAGGAGTGATCCTCTGAACGCCCGCACGGTAAAGAGATGCGGATATGCCCTCAAGCTCATCTATCGTACATGCGAGTCCGCATGTCTGAAGATATCTGCGCATACTCCTCAGCCCGCCGACCAGACCATCATGTCCCAGAGGGGACAGCCATACGGTCCTGAACAGGGGTGATGGCATGAACTTCGTCGAATAGCTGACCAGGATCCGGTAGGTGTGCTGCGGATCCTCGAGAACATCCCCGTCATGATAGTACAGATCGCTGCGGTGCAGTTCGCGGACAGTGGTTATCTCTGCAGATTCGGCAAGGTCCGGCAATATGCGGGGCAGGGTCTCACGGACCTCGTCCAATGCCCGGGCCAATAAAGAGGCCAATTTATCGACATCTTCCCTGCTGCAGGTATCCACCAGCACACACTGCGGACTGGAACATGACTGCTGCTCGTTCCTGCATACGCTCTTCGCTATCTTGCGGGCAGTGTCGATATTGATACACGCAGGTGTGACATAAGCGAAGCTTATCTTGTGGCCCCATTCCACCACGGGGGTCCCACGGGGTGCCTCGGCACGGATGGCCGCTATGGCCTCCTCCCCGCCCCAGGCGCTGATGCAGTCCGCACGGTCCATCATGAACCGCATGGTCTCTTTGTCGGAGGACGGCACCCTCAGCAGATAGATGCGGTCGCCGATACCCGGGAATCCGCATAGATAAAGCAGGACCTCGGTGGCGAAATCACCTAGATTGCGGGCGACCTTGAGAATGTTGATGTTTCCTGTGAGCAGCCCTTCCATCGCCGCGGCCGGTGCAACGATGGGCGAATTGCCTGCGGTGATGTGCAGGAGGACACCCATCGGACTCCATCCTTCATAATGCTGCCTCCTGAGATCGGTCCTCGAGATCTCGAAGGGATCGTCTGTTCCGAGTTCGGCTATCAGCTTGTCGGTGACGGATTCACGGGACGTCATATCTGCCAATGCATTCAGTACGGAGTCTGGGTCATTGGATCCGTCGCGGATGAGTGCGTCCCTCATACTACCTGCGTCACCGGACCTTATCTTCTCCGAAAGAGAAGCACAAGCATCGACGACGTCCGATATTTTCAACGGCTTCGCCAAGGTCTCCTCGATCTCCCTGTCGAGGCCTTCAAGAAGCCCGTCGAGGGATTCAACCTTTCTTCCTCTCCAAATGTGAGACAAATCAGCGCCTCCTGAGCAGTTCGGATGCTGCGATGGCGCAGCTCTTGTTCTTACTGGTACCTGCCCTTCCGAGGATCTCGAACCAGGGGGCGGGATTTCCGCAACCGCACGAACCTGCCGGATGTTTTATCGCCAGGTCTCCGAGGAGCAAACTGGGAACTGGGACACCGGTGTTGATCGGCGAGATCACATTCATGAATCCTGGTTCCCCGTCCTTCACGGGCTCCAGTGTCACCGGATCGCGTATGACCACGCGGCTGTAGATCGGAACGTGGAGATGATGGTTGTCGCAGTCGAAGTAGGCCACCCCGTGCTCCACGGCACCGTAGGATTCGTGACAACAGGTGTGAGGAAGACCCAGCCTTTCCTCTACATAATCGCGGAACTCCTTGGGGGACAGCTGCTTGTCCACAAATCCTTTCCATCCGCCGCCCATCATGACCAAGGAATCGGGATTCAGCTTCAGCGGGGGCATGCCCATCCCTTTCATCTTCTCCAGAGTGAAATACAAAAATGCCGGGAATCCGAGGATCCTCACCGGGCATCCGTCCGCCTCGAACCTCTTCAGTGCATCGATACTCCCGAAAAGATCGAACTCATGACCGGCCCCGGTGAACTTCAGACCGTACTCCAGATCATGTTCCGGAGCATAACGACGCATCATCTGCCTGGTACGCAGGGTCCCGGTATTGACACCCGGGGCGGGCTCGTATGAATACAGCATGTAATCGTTCGGGACTTCGGAAATACGTCCGTACCAATCGAACTGCATATCAGCAGACTTGTCGGATGCGTTCAGGGTCCATTCGTCGAAAAACATCTGGGTCTTCTGTCCCGAAGTGCCGGACGAGGTCAAGGTCAGGACATACTCATCATCCGGACGTGATTTGATCACATGGGTCTTATAGAAATTGGCGTGGAGGAACGGTATCCTCAGCAGATCATCCATCGAACGGATACTGTCGGGATCGAAGGCGTTCCGAGAAAGCCAGTCCGCGTAATACCTGCAACGGGATGCATGCCACTTCACGACCTGCCTCATGGCATCCACGAAAATGTCTTCGGTACCGTCGAGATCGTACGGATTCTCGCAGGCCCACAGTTCCTGGATCGCCGAAAGCTCAGGCGGAAGCGCAGGATCTTCGGAACCGAGCCTGCGAATATGGTAATCGGGATCAGGCATGGGGATCGCCCTCTTTCACAAGTTCCAACAGACCTGTGAACGGTTCGATGGTCTGTATCTTACCGTAATCAACATTCGAGAACATGATATTCTCCATCATCAGATAATCCGTATCAGAACAGGCTGTGTACAGTCCAGTACAGTAATATCCCAATCCGGCAGCCACATCGTAGGCGAGCACTGAACTTTTCTCCGAAGTGGAGATGTACAGCATCACGACCTTGCAGTTCTGGGCACGGAGGTAATTGTCCGCGGCCTTCAGGCGGACAGCAATATCCGAACCAGTGCTGTTCACCATGATCCGTCCGGATTCGCCTCTGGGATCCGCTTCCGCGGTAATGACGGATTCTCCGTTCGCATCGAAATCCTCAGTTATGATCATGAGGTCCCTGTCCGCATTGGCCTCGGTCACAACATACCTGGCGATCGCCTCGACCGAAGGTCTGACGAAGACCTCTCTGTGGACATCGTTGAATAATAATACGGCCAGAGCTCCGCTGGCCCTCATCGCCTGGTCAAATGATGTGGTCAGATCATCATTGATTATATTGAACATAAAACCGCTGGGGTGCATCCCCTGCCTGAGGGCGGCCTTCTGCGTGTACACATGATAGATCACAGGCATGGCATTCACCGAGGTGAGTCCCAGTGTACGCGCATGATCCATGAGCTTATCGGTAAGGCGGCTTATGATCCTGCAGTTGCGGTACTTCTTCTTGACCACACCCATACACAGTTCCATGGTGCCGCGGAACACGGAAGTCCCTGTTAAAGCAAGATGACCCACGACCTCTCCGCTCGTATCGGTGACGACCATGGAGACACACTCGCCTCTCTGAACCGATTTGTAGAATTCCTCAGGATAATAGACCGTATCGTGCAGATATGTGTACCCGAATTCGTCGTATATGCATTGGGCCACTTCGATGGCCTCCTCACGCCTGAGCATATGGAAATCCAGGGGTGAGTCCGGTGAAACAGGGGTGGGATCGACCTTCAGCATCTCCTCTTTGCACCGAGTATACTCGGGCAGAGCGGCCAGGTGCTTCATAAGCACCTGTTTTCTTCCGCCGGAGCCCAGACTGGTCAGTGAAAGACCATCGGCAAAACCTTTGAGAAGACGGACCGAAAGATCTGCGCCAAGATTGTTCTCGAGCATCTCATAGTCATAAGGAATACCTTTGTCGATGATAGTGACATTGAGATCGGGCCCTTCGATACTGACCGATACGTCGAACATCGCGTCCGGGTTCTCCGGAAATCCATATTCGATGACCTGAGCCATGGCTTCCTCGACCGGAATGAGAAATCTCTCGACCTCATCTTCGGCTATGCCGTGTATCCTCGCATAATATCTGATAATGTCCTGAACCAAGGATACAGAATCCGACTCGGCCCGGACACTGACGCGGACCAACTCCAAGGCTCAATCCCCCAGAATGGCGGTCAGCCTGGATATCTCGAACACTTCGCGTACAAGTCCGTGCGCATTGATGATCTTGATCCGGTCAGCACCCACGATGGAGCGAAGCACCATAAGTGACCTTATGCCGGCACTGGAAAGAAACTCCAGTTTGGCAAAATCGACAGTCATATCGCAGGGGCCTTTGACGTTCTCCTGAACGAATTTATTGAATTCGGGAGCCGTGGTAGTGTTGAGTTTTCCCGCCACTTTGAGCACAGCGCTATCCCCGACCTTCTCGATACGCATGTCCATAAAAGTGCAAATAACATGTATGATAAAATGATATCCTACGAATATCTTCAAATCTTGTAAAAAATAGGATTAAGAACCTAGGTAACGGAAAGAAAGTAGTGTCAAATCATCAGATTGGTCTGCAGACGATGTGAAATGCATAATTGTATTGCTGACCCTTTCGGAAACATCCGAACCGGAAGATTCGGAAAATGCTTTTGCAAGCCTTTCGGATCCGAACATCTCTCCTGCAGGGTTCTCCGCATCAGTGGCACCATCGGTGAACATCAGTACGGAATCGCCAGGTTCCAAACGGACCACTGTGTCCTGGTAGTCACATTCCAGCAACCCTAAGAGCGATCCACCGTTCACAGATACCTCGGAAACTTCATCCCCGTGTCTGAACAGAGGCGACGGGTGGCCGGCGCTGGAGATCATCAACTCCCCCGAAGGAGATAATGTACCGATGATCATGGAAACGAACATAAAAGTGTCATTGCCGGACATGAGCTTCTTATTGAGCCAATCCAGACATTCGGATGGAGGGCGGCCATATTCAACGATATCATCGAGCAGGACCTTGGACTTGATCATGAAAAGCGCGGCAGGTATCCCTTTGTCGGAAACATCGGCCACCACGAACATCAGAGAACCATCAGCGGTCTTCCGGACATCATAGAAATCCCCTCCGACCTCACGGGCAGGAGTTATATGGGCTGAAACATCAGCAAAAGACACTTCAGGTAGTTTATCCGGGTCGGGAAGGCATGAGTTCTGGACCACAACTGCGGCATCGAGCTCTCTGCGGTAACGGTCAACACTGATCGAACCATAGAGGTTGCTAAGGAGGAGAATAAGGCTGAGTACACAGAGAAGAAGAACAAGATAGGTGTAATAGGAATCGAGATTGCCGACAGATTCAGTGCGGAATTTATGGTAGAAATCGCCGAAGTAAACGCAGAAGAGCACGATAGGAACAGGGAGATATTTTATCATGTTTCCGCCGGTGCGGCCGATCATCTTACGTACCCTCGAGGGTAGGAGATACAACAACGGAGCATAACAGGCCGCAGTGGCAATGATGTGGATCTCAGTACGGGACTTGAAAACAAAATCAGGGAACTGCAGACCGTAATAATGGATGTAAACGGCATCGATCGCCAAAACCGAAGCCATGCAGATGAGCGCATAGATGAAAGCGACCATCAGTTTCGATGACCAGGAACCTTTGTAGGCAAGGGTCGTAATGACGATCCAGGTGATGATATAACTGACGATGCAGATCACTGTAGATGTTTCCAAAGAATCAGGCTGTATGGGGCCGAATACAATGACCGGCATCAGATCATACAGATGATCCACGATCGAGTAACTTACATAGGTGGCAACGAAGAAACCGGCCGCCCAAAAAACGACATACACCGGAAGCGGAAAACGAGATTCCAAAGACCGATGGGTCATAGTAGCGGTCGCTAGGAACGGGAATATTAAGGATACCAGAATGGAGTAGTATAACCAGACATACACCCTACCACCTCAAAATACCATTGAGGCACTGAATAAAAACTTAACCGAAAAAATAACGGAAAATTAAACAATATAAGGAAATAAAACAAAAAAAGAAGATGAGTTCTCATGCGTAACCTGTTTGACTGCTAGACCACATCCAG
>CAVATL010000009.1:0-75969 GCA_963591575.1 Candidatus Methanomethylophilaceae archaeon | reverse complement strand
CACATGAGGCAATAGAACAGATCCACCAGCGTGATTACTGCAAAACGCTGAAAGGGACTACATACCTCTACGGTGTCTGTTTCAACGGAAAGAAACCCAAGGCGATCCTTGAAAAGACATCTTTCTGAACACCTTGTTTTAAATCGGGTTAAATGAATCACATATGCAATTGTCAATGTGTCAGACATAGCATACGCTATCTATAGGAAAGCGAACCTCGGAGCGAATGATCGGAATCCGTATCAGCTCATAGGCCAGAATACGGGCAGACAGATAATGAGTGCCGTGAAGACGATGGCGATACCGAGAACCACCTTGGGGCCGAGTTTGATACCCTTGTTGTCCTCAGAATCGAAGTACCTCATCAGTCCTGCGGATGAGGAAAAGCCATCTGATTTGTCTTTTGCCATTGACGTGACATTCTGAGGTTTATATATTAAACTACCGCAGCTTGCATTACTCCCCGATGAGTAAAATTGGATGTATATGCATTATTACTTATGCATATCCAGCGTCGGAACCGTGTGAAAATCTACCGAAAAAGCCATTTATATTACGCCTATACAAGCGGTGATTAGTATGCACTGGGCAGATGTTATTGCAAAAGCGATCTCCGAAAAGGCGGAGATGCCCCTTATCGCCACCGGTATCAGCCCTACCGGAATCATTCACGTCGGAAGCCTCAGGGAGGCCATCACCGGCGAATCCATCCGCAGCGCGGTCGAATCCATGGGTAAGAAAGTCAGATTGATCTATCTCATCGATTCCTTCGACCCCCTCAGAAGAAGATACGAGTTCCTGCCCGAGGAGTACGAGAAATACGTCGGAATGCCCATCTGCAGAATCCCCTGCCCCTGCGGAAAACACGACAACTACGCTCACCACTTCATACAGCCTTTCCTCGACGCCGTCGACTCGCTCGGAGTTCACTGTGAGGTCATCTGGACCAGCGACCTCTACGCACAGGGAAAGTTTGCAGAGTGCATCGACCTTACCTTCCAGAAGAGGCAGGAGATCATTAACATCCTGCACGATATCTCCGGAAAGGAGGCCAACCCCAACTACGCCCCTTACGAACCTCTCTGTTCCAAATGCGGGCGTTTTACCAAACCTATCTTCGACACGTACAAGTATCCCTATGTGGAGTATGACTGTTCCTGCGGCAACCACGGCAAAGCAGACATCAGGAAGGACAACGGAAAGCTGACCTGGAGGCTCGAGTGGCCCGCCAAGTGGAAGATCTTCGGCACCAACGCAGAGCCTTTCGGTAAGGACCACGCCGCTGCAGGTGGTTCCTATGACACCGGGGAGAGGATCGCTCCCGAGATCTTCGGCGTGGAACCCCCCTACCCCGTACCCTACGAGTTCGTTCAGCTCAAAGGTGTCGGACAGATGCACAAGTCCCTCGGCAGCCCCGTCACCGGTATCGACGCGATCCGTATGGTGCCTCCCGAGGTCCTCAACTACCTGTTCCTCAGGGTTCCCACCAACAGGACCATCGATTTCGATTCCGGTGTGGGTCTTCTCGACCTTGCCGATGAGTATGACCGTATGGAGGTCGCATTCTTCAACAAGCAGTTCACAGAGGCCGAAGAGAACGCTGTCCGCGCATACGAGATCGCACAGCACAACCACACTCCCGCGAAGCTGCCTGTTCAGGTACCCTGCAGACATCTTGTGAACGTCATTCAGCTCGCCGACAACTTCGACGACCAGCTCAAGATCATCTCCCGTACCGTCGACCTTTCCAACGCGGATGAGGAATCCATCAAGAGGATCAAGAAGAGGTGCGAATGTATGAGGTTCTGGCTCGACAAATTCGCTCCCGAGATGGTGAAGTTCGCAGTTCTGAAGGAAGCCCCCGCCGACCTCCAGATACAGACCCAGGACAAGGAATTCCTGCAGGCCCTGGTCGCCAAGATGAAGGACTGCAACTGGGAGGCCACCGAGGTCAACAACCTCATCTCAGAGATCGGAAAGGCATCACCACTCGGATCCAAGGGTGCATACAAGCTGATCTATCTTCTCATCATCGGCAAAGAAAGGGGACCCAGGCTTGGCCCGTTCCTTGCATCCATGGACAAACAGTTCGTCCTTGAAAGGTTCAGTCAGGTCGCGGCCAACTAATCCTGTGAAACATTAAAATCAAACAGACCCAGAGGGACAAAACTCTCCTCTGGGTCTTTATTTTTTAAAGGGTTTTCCGTCTTTTTTCAGAGGCTTTGTTTCAGTCCTTTGCACCTGTGCGTCTCAGGAGCAGAAGGGCCGCGATCATGATCACGATAAGGGCTGCCGCCGCCCCGACGATCAGTGTGATGGAATCCGGATCATCGCCGGAAGCGTTGTTCGAGGCACGGTAAACGAAGGTGTCATTCTCTCTGACGAAGGATTTTCCGTTAGGGTCATCGAAGTTCAGATCGAACATCTTTCCGTCCGCGGTGAAGTCCATCTCGTAGAAGGACAGGGAATCGACCCATTCGAGTCCGTTTCCGAAGCTGATCTCTTCCAATGCAGCGCACCCGTACTCGGGATACAGGTCTGATTGTGACGCGAAAGCATATTCATCGATCGTTTTCACCGAATCGGAAAACGTGATGGAAGTGATCTTCTGGCTGTAGATAAATGCGTAACCGTCGATCATCGTCACGCTGTCGGGGACCGTATAAGCTCCTGCTTTTCCTGAGGGGTAAAGGTACAGATCGGTCTTTTCCTTGTTGAACAGGACCCCGTCTATCACAGCGAATGAGGTGTTTTCATTATTCACTCTGAATTCGGCGAGTGATGAGCATCCTGCGATAGCGCCTGCATCGAACCAGATCACATCCTTTCCGAGGCTCAGTACGGTCAGGTGGGTGCAGCCGCGGAATGCGTTGCTGCCGACAATGATCACGCCTGCTGGTACATTGTATTCGCTGTCGACCCTGCCTGCAGGATAGAGGACCAGTTCGGTCTTGTCCTTGTTCAGGAGAACACCGTCGGATGTGGCACTGTAGGTCTTGCTGCTGCTTTCGACGCTGTAGGTCATGATGGTTCTGCACTGGTAGAACACATCCCCTCCGAGGGAGGTCAGGGATGCTGGGAAGTGAATCATGGTCAGTGCGGTGCAGCCACTGAAAGCATAGTCTCCAATCGAGGTCACACCTTCGGAAAGGGTCACACTGTTCAAAGCGGTGCAGTCCTCGAAGGCCTGGTTTCCGATCGGACTTGAAACGGTCGCCGAGGTCAGGGCGGTACAGCCGTAGAATGCCTGGTAGGGCACCGATGAGACCGATTTCGGAACGGTCACGGATGTGAGCGCGGTACACTTCTCGAACACGGTGTTCTTCAGGGTTTCGATCCCTTCGTTGAGGGTAATGGTCTTCAGGGAAGTGCATTCCGAAAAGCCGTCATAGCCTATTGATTTTACACTGCCTGGAACTGTTAATGTCTCAAGTGAGGTGCAGCCGCTGAAGGCATATTTTCCGACCGAGGTGATACTGTCGGAAATGGTCAAAGCAGTGAGAGAAATGCATCCCTCGAATGCGTATTCTCCCACGGAACCTGCGTATTCCAGAGAGATCGTTTTGATCTTGTCGAGGTAGCCCGACCAGGGTGGGTTGTCCGAGCTGAAATCGAACATGTTTCCCGTTCCGGTCACGGTGAGCGTACCTGTTGCGGAATTGAAGGCGAAATTTACTCCGACACCGCAGATCCCGCTGTCGTCGGAGACCGTTGTGGTCTCTTCTGATCCGGCCGATGCACATTCTGCGGTAAGGGCGGCGAGCACCACGACGGCGACAACAGTTATCAGCAGATATCTGCCGTTCCTCTTCTGGGTCTTGCTGACGAACATAGTTTGGTATCGGTCACAGAATTTAAAATGATGATGTCGGAATTGTTCGGATTTTTTTGTATATGGCAGATAAGTAGGTCTGAAAAGAGTAAATACTGCAAGAATCTGGGTTAAGCATGGACGACAAGGTTTTTGTTCGCAGAAAGATAGTTGTTTTTCTGATTTCTGTAATCATCATGGCCTTGGGCGTGGTCCTTTCGACAGTCGCTGTTCTCGGCACGTCACCTATTTCTTCCGTTCCTTGGGTCATCAGTCTCGGAACGGGTTACTCGCTCGGTGTCGCGACCATTCTGTTCAATATCGCCCTCATTCTTGCCGGCGTGCTCATCATGCGCCGGAACTTCAAGGTGGTCTATCTGGGGGAGGTAATCATCCTTCTGATCTTCAGCACCATGTGCGACGTCTTCAAGGAGGTTTTCTCCTTTGTCGTCATCGACAACTACCTCTGGCAGTGGGTGATGATTTTTATCGCCGCAGTGGTACTGGCATTCGGGGTCTCACTTGAAGTGGCCGCCAACGTGACCATGATGCCCGGCGAATTCTTCATCAGTTTTGTCGTGTTCAAGACCCACTGGGACTTCGGAAAACTCAAGGTCGCGTTCGACGTTTCGATGATCATCATCGCCGCCGTATTATCAATGATGTTCTTCGGAGAACTGCGCGGAGTAAGGGAGGGAACGGTGTTCGCCGCCCTGTTTGTAGGTATTTTCGTCCGCAGGTACACCGCGTTCTTCAAAAAACACGGATTTTACCAGTGGATCGGTCACCATGACCTGACGGCCAGGGCCCCTAAGAAGTCCTGAACCGCAGGTAAGGTTCACATTATTCCCATCTGGGTCAGTTTCTCTGGAAGGTATGTGTCGGTCACATAATCCAGACCATATTTGGCCAACGCCTGCTGTTCAGCCTTCTTGTTCATGTCAAGCATGGCCCTGATCTCAGTGTCCCAAAACTCATCGGCGAACCTCGGGTCGGAGAGTTCCGCCTTGAGGGCACCGATGTCCTTGTCGTTCAGCTTGTCGGTGGGGAGATCGTAGTTCAGGATGTCCGATGCCGTGATTCCGACGAACTGTGCGGTCGGAGTGGCGAGATAATCAGAGATGTGGGCGGTCTTGATAGCTCCATACGCAACGGATGCGAAGATCCTGAAGGACCAGGGATCACCGTCGGTAAACACCACGACGGGAAGGTTCTCCTCTTCGTTCAGTCTCTTGATGAGCCTCCTGGTGGAACGCGTCGGCTGACCGGAAAGATGGATAAGGAGACAGTTCTCCCTCTCAGGGAACCCGTTCTCGATGAGACGGGCGAACATACCCCCTGTTTCCAGGGCCATGACGAATTTGATGTTGTTGTTCTTGATCCCGAACGTCTCCTTCTCGACGCTGTATGGGATACCGAATCCGGTCTCAGCGACATCGTCCATGCAGTTGAAAGATTTCATTCCTTTACGGGTCTTTGTCGTGAAATTGATGTCTCCGTAGACGTGGGCACTTCCTTCCTCGGGACGGAGTTTGAAATCCTCCCTCATGCAGTGGGTGACCGTTTCCAGGTCTTCAGCAAGAAGATTGCTTTCGTCCTGACTGTGGAATTTGGCTTTATTCCATCCTTCGGAGATATAGTACATTTCCCTTAGGGTGGACGATTTGCTCTCGCGGATCATCTCGTTGATGAAATCCGTGGTGTATGCGGTCCTCAGCATAGTGGTGGCACCCTGTGCGGTCTTAGCCGTGCGGACGGTCTTCAGACTTCCGTATTTCCACACCTGGGTCATTGGGTCGAACTCGATATTCCTCTTGGATCTGAGAGGAAGGTGCATGGTGGGGATGTCTCCCCTGTCGAGGTCCTCGTAGATCTCGATGGCGATCTTCGTGAGGCTGTCGAGTGCCGCTTTCTGTCTCTCGGTAACTTCGGCCTTCTCATCCTTCGTCGGCCCTGCTTTCTTTTTATCGCTCATTCATCCGCCCCCTTCTCGAATTCCTCTTCTTCCTCTTCCAAGGCCTCTTCCTCGGCCTCGGTTCCGTCGTCGTCCGTGACGTAATCGTCTTCGGACTCTGTGATCTTCATTCCTTTGATTCCCCAGTCTCCGGGCAGTGCCTCGGCTCCCATCACCCGGACGGGGTTGATACCTGAGACATACACATCGTCGGCATCGAAGGTGTCCGCCATTTCTCCTCTCAGTTCGAACGAAAGCTGTATCGAATTGGATGCCGCAAGGTTCTGGATCAGCCACTGGGTCTTTCCGTCATCCTTGGCGGAATCGAAGAGCGGTCCGCCGGTGACGGTGTCGTTCATGCATTCCGCAGGGAGCTGCAGGTGGATCATGAATGTATGTGGGTTCGGAGTGTAGTTGTATATAGTGTAGGTGATCTTCCTGCCGCCCTTCATCTTCTCTGTGGAAGGTTCAATCCAGACCACGTTCATGATCTTCGAGATGGTCCTGCTCAGGTCGGGCACGGGTCTGCTGAGCTGTTCGGAGATCTTCTTGGCAAGGTCCGGAAGGATGGTCTGAACGATCTCGAACTTCTCGTGGGTCTTGGACTTCTTGTCCATTTTGTTAAGATGGGTTTTGAGGCTCCTGGCACATTGCTTCAGAGCAGCGACGATCTCCTCTTCGATCTCGGGGAAGGAAGCGATGGCCTCCTTTCCTTCCGATGTGAAGGGGACCTTGGTGGAGGCTACATGGACCATGATAATGGCGGGACCATAGGGAACTCCTTTTCCTCCCCTCTGTTCAAGCCCGTATCTCCTCCAGTCTACCTCGGAGACGGCCTTGGTGATGATGTCTGCACCCTGCTGATAGAGAAGAGGGACGCGGTTCGCGAAACGCATAATGGTGACCTGTCCGTCGGAGGGGATCTCCCCTCCGTAGACGATACCTGCCTCGACCGTGAAGGGATTCCCGTTCACCGCCTTCGGGGGACGGGTGACAGGTGCCGCATAATATTCGGGACGGAGTCCTTCCAGGGTGTGCATGAGACCCTTTTTGATGAGGACCTCTCCGATGGGGGAGAGACAGTCGGACGGAGGTGCGAGAAGCTTCACTTCCGAGATACCTTTGATCAAAGCCATACTTCCGTTGCGGCCCAATGCATGGGGATCGGATTCCGGATCCACCCCTGCCTTGGAGCACACGTCGGCGGCGAGCCTGGGGGTCATCCTGCAGAAATCGTTCTTCAGGAAGTCCTTGACTGTCTTCTGTTCTGTGCCTGATGAATAGTTCATCATGTCCCCGATCTCCATTCCCTGAGGGTGGGGCTTGATCTCTTTCGCCTTCGGAGGCATGATCTCGGTGGCCCTCTCGAAGATGTACTTTTTACCGTCTGGGTCATGGAACTCTATGCGGGCGTGGGGGTTGACGATGGCAGTTTCTTTCAGATATTCGAAGATGGACTGCCTGCCGGTCATATAACGGCCTTTGGTGGTGTATTCGATGAGCGTACCGTGCTCCTTGTCCCAGGAGAACGCACGGTCGTTGGTGACTATAGGTCTGTTGGTCTTGGTGTCGACAGCGATGTCCATCTCCCAGGCCACCGCATCGAGACCTTCTGTTTTGGAGGCGATGTGTGCAGGCCTTCCGGTGGAGATGTTGGCGAACATGACCGTGGCGGAGATACCGATACCCTGCTGACCCCTCGACTGGCGGAGCGCGTGGAACCTCGATCCGTAGAGCAGACGTCCGAAGACGTTCGGCATGGCCCGGTGGACGATACCGGGTCCGTTGTCCTCGATGGAGACGTTGTACTCCTCCTCCGCGACCTTGGACACTTTGACCACGATGTCCGGAAGGAATTCACTCTCCTCGCAGGCATCCAAGGAGTTATCGACGGCCTCTTTGACGCCCATCAGAAGTGATTTGGCGCGGGAATCGAATCCGAGTACCTGCTTGTTCTTCTCAAAAAATTCAGTGACGGATATCTCGTGCTGTTTATCAGCCAATTTCTCTGCGGATATCCTTGCGGTTCCTGCCGTTTTTGCTTCCGGCTCTTTACGTGCTCCCATCGGGGGTGCATAGGGATTCGATGATATAAATGGCAGGATTGAAGGGGGCCCGACCCCATTTCGGGGCCGGAGAAATGATAATCAATCCTTCTTGTCATCGGAAATGGGTTTGTCGGATTTTATCTCTTCAGACCCGTCCTTGTGGACCACGACGTTCTCTTCCTCGTCGAACTTCACGCCGCATTTGGGACAGGTCTTCATATCGGAGGATACCTCGCATCCGCAGTTGCCGCAGACGAAATAATCCTTCTTGTGGGGTTTCATACTCTCGGGACGGTCGATGTATGCGTTGCATTTGGGGCAGTTCACCTGTCCGGGAAGTACGATGGCACCGCAGAAGGTGCACCTCCCGTACCCCTGGGGGTAGAGACGTCCTTCGGCCTCCATCTTCTGCCTGGTGACGTTCAGTCTCCGCCTCATGAATGTGGAAACTCCGAGGATGATGTAGAAGATCACGAGGATGAATATCACCGATACAAGGGCACCGATGAGGGCGTACGAACTTTTCTCAGTGGTGAGGAATCCCGAAAGGGTCGCATGGGACATGGTGTTGGTGTCCACCTTGCCGTCCTCTCCGAGATAGGAGACGAACATGTAGTACAGTTTGGAACTGTCGAGACTCACACTTCCGCTCCCGCCCGTCAGGGGGACCAGGGTGAAACCGCTGAGGCTCTGGGACAGCATCTCGCTCTTGAAGGAGATGTAGTTGACCTCGCAGTATGCGAAGACGGCGTCTCCGGTATGGGTTTCGGTACCGGAGTATGCGTAGCTGACAGAAACGTCGCTGCCGGATACCGCGATATCCACGTCGAGGTCGTTCCCGGTTAGGTGCTGGGATGTATGATCGTCGATGTATCCTGGGCCCACTGCGGCACCGACGATTATCGCCAGTACCGCGAAGATGATCGGATACGCGGCCTTGGTCTTCAGATCGGCACCGAAGACATGGGGCACCATATAGAGGATGACCGCGAGGACCAGCCACATGAGAGGGATGGTCGAGACACCTTCGACACACAACAGTAACAGTGAGAGAAATACGGCTAGGACTATGGCGATGGCCTGTCCTGTCGTCACGGGGCCGAGTCTTTTACTCAGACTCGGATGATCTGTGATACCGCTCATAAGAGGCGCTAACAGATTCTAATAGATAAGTGTCGCCCGTGCGGGAACGTTCAGGCCTTTCTGCGGGGCATCTTCTGGCACTTGGGGCACCAGTAGCTGCTCCTGCCACCGATATCGGACCTCACGATCTTCGTGCCGCAGACGGAACAGGGCGAGTCCTTGCGTCCGTAGACCTGCAGATAATCGATGTCGTAGTATTTTCTGCCTCTGCCTTCAAGATATTCCTCGGGCGTGATCTCGTTCTTCTCGATGCCGAACTCCATCACCTCGGGGATCGTCGAAGCGATCTGTTTCCATTTCCTGTCGGAGATCCGGTTGCAGGGTGCCTCGGGACATAGGCCGCATCTGAAGAGTATTTCATCTCCCCAGATGTTCCCGATCCCGGCCACGACGGACTGGTCGAGGAGCACCTCCTTGACGCTCGCTTCCCTGTTCCCGAGTTTCTTTTTCAGATATGTGCCAGACATCGATCTGTCGAAAGGTTCGGGACCCATGCGCTGAACGCCTGAATACGCATCTTCTTCTCCGTTCCTGATGAAGAACGTCTTCCCGAACATGCGCTGATCGATGTACCTAAGTTCGGATCCGTCTTCGAAATGCAGAACAAGGTGAGTGTGTTTCTCTTCCGGGAAATCGGCCGGTACGCACAGCATCTGCCCGGTCATACCGAACCGGAAGATCAGAGTTCCGCGGTCGAGGTTCAGGATAAGCGCCTTTCCTCTGCGGTCGTATCCGACGATCCTGTTGCCGATGGTCTCTTTTTCAAATTCCTCGGCGGAAGGGTGACCTATCATTTTCGTTTTGTCGCAGGTAATGCTTTCGATGCGTTTTCCGATCACCTGCGGCCCGATGATCTTCTTAACGGTCTCTATCTCCGGAAGTTCAGGCATTTTCAATCAATGAGTGCGTAGGGAGGATCCCGCCTTAATCTTATTCCCATATTCCTGGCCGTTTTCCCACCTTATTTATAAGAGGGGGGTATCAGTAGCCCCTAGAGGTGTTCCCATGGCGACAATCGATGAGCAGATCGAGGAGTTGGAGAAAGAGATAACCAACACCAAGAAGAACAAGGCCACCGAAGCGCACATTGGAAAACTGAAAGCGAAGATCGCGAAACTGGCCCTTGAAAAGGAGAAAAGGCTGGAATCCACCCGTGCCGGAGGAGGTACGAAGGGATTCTATGTCAAAAAGGCCGGTAATGCGACCGTCGCCCTCGTCGGTTTCCCTTCTGTCGGTAAATCGACCCTTTTGAACCAGCTCACCGGAGCCAAATCCGAGGTCGGAGCCTATCACTTCACCACTCTCGACGTCGTCCCCGGTGTCATGGAATACAATCACGCAAAGATCCAGATCCTGGATATGCCCGGACTCATCAAGGACGCTTCCAGGGGAAAGGGTAGGGGAAGGGAGGTCATCGCCGCCGCAAGGTCTGCGGATGTCATCCTTCTCGTCGTGGATATTTTCAATCCTGACATGAGCGTCCTTATGAAGGAGCTTTACAACTCCGCCATCAGGTTGAACCAGTACGCTCCCGATGTCAACATCACAACGTCCCAGCAGGGCGGAATCTTGGTGAAACCCACCCTTAAGCTGACCAAGATCTCCGTGGACACCATCAAGGACATGGTGGCCGCATACGGACATCTGAACTGTACCGTCGTCGTCCGTGAGGACATCGATGTGGAGCAGATGCTCGACGTCCTCGCAGGCAACAGGGTGTACATCAAGGCGGTCATGGCCATCAACAAGGTCGACCTCGCCAAACCCGGTCAGCTCGAAGCGGTGCAGGAGATGCATAAGGCGTTCAAGAGCGTCGGTGTCTCCGCCGCCACTGGTTACAATATGGACAACCTGAAACAGGAGATCTACGACACCATCGATATGATCCGCGTATACCTCAAACCGCAGGGACAGGAGGCGGACCTCGATGTCCCCCTTATCGTCAAGAGGGGCAACACCGTCGGAGATGTCTGCGAACTCATCCATAGGGACTTCAAGAACGCGTTCCGTTATGCGATGATCTGGGGAGACAGCGCCAAGTTCCCAGGCCAGACCGTCGGTATGGACCATGTCGTGATGGACAAGGATATTCTCTGCATCATCGTGAAAAGATCGTGATGTATTCATCATTATTTTGGTGATTTTACAGGGTTTTACAACAGGTTTCGAGATATCTATTTTAGTTCTGAACCTGATACTCTTTCATGGACCCCAACAATGCGTTCACGAAAGAGGAGTGCTTCAATGTTCTCGACAGGCTCGGAACCGGAGTGCTATCCGTCAACGGAGAGGGCGGCTGGCCTTACGCTGTACCGATCAACTACATCCGCATCGGAGACAAGATCTACTTCCACGGAAAGAAGAAAGGAACCAAAGTTTCCCTCATCGAGAAGGACAGCAAATGCACCCTTGCCGTCTACGACGAGAAAGGTTATGAGGACTGCGGAGCCAACGCCTGCGACACCACTGTTGTTTATGATTCGGTCATCATCCGCGGATACGCCAAGGCCGTGGAGGACGACGAGACCAAGATGATGATGCTCCGCGCACTGGTCGACAAGCTCGTTCCCGCCAAAAAAGAGAATCCCGTTGCTCCCGCCCGCGTACCTCCCACCGGAGTTTTCGTGATCGAGATCGAGGAGATCACCGGAAAGCACCACGTTCCCAAGATGGGCAACAAGGTCCACCCGACGAACTGATAAAACCTTAACGGGGCATAACTGCCCCATTTCAGTCTTTTACGAATTCCTTAACGGTCTGAAGCATCTCTTCGAAAGTCGACTTCTCCGGGACGGCGTCGGGTGCATGTCCCAGCATCTCCATCGTCTCCGCTGTGGGCCTGCCTATGGCAACCGTGAAAAGCTCGGAAAGATAGGTGTCCGCATCGGCCGTTCCGAAGCGTTCCTTCATCTGATCGTAGAATGTCTTGAATGTCATCGGGCTGGAGAACACCATAGCATCGACGGTGCCGTCCGCCACCCCATCCATGAGCCTGATGTGTGCCTCACCGACGACCGCAGGGACCATTGAGTAAACAGCAGCATCGACGACATACGCTCCCGCTTCTTCCAAAATGGATATGATGTGCCCGTCGCCGGAATCGGAACGGAGGAGAAGGACCAGTTTGTCACCAACCTCATCGCTGATCTCTTCTGCGACACCTTCTCCGGAATATGTTTCCGGGATGAGGTCGCATGCACGTCCGACCTCCTTTTCGAGATAGTCCGCAGTAGTGGGTCCGGTGCAGGCCACGTTGGTATATGTGAGCAGGTCCGAAAGGGTTTGTTTTCCGAATCTGTCAATGCAAATCTTCACTGCGGTCACGCTTGCGAACACTGTGAAATATGCCGATCTCCCGGAAAGGACGCTTCTGATCTTTTCGAAGGTGTTATCAGATCCAGGCACTGGGTCAAGGGACGGGGCACAGACGCAGGAAAGTCCCAGGGCCCTGCACAGCCCCATTCCCGATTCGAGACGGTCCGCAGGTCTGGTGAATCCCACTGTGGTCATGCGAGGTCACCGAGGAACTCTCTCAGATTGACGACGGAACCGACCACCATGATCCCGGGGGTTTGGACATTCTGGGTCTTTATGGTGGACTCCAGTTCCGAGACGGTCGTCACATACACTTTCTGATCCGGAGTGGAACCTTTGGAAAGTATCGCGGCAGGGGTGTCGGGCGACATTCCGCCTTTGATGAGTCCTTCGGAGATATGTCCTGCATTCTCCAGCCCCATGAGGATTACAAGGGTCCCGTGTCCTTTCACCAGGGAGCCCCAGTCGATATCACCCTCGGACCCCTTCTTCTCGTGTCCGGTGACGAATGTGACAAGAGATGCATGGTCGCGGTGGGTGACCGGTATTCCGCAGAGTTCGGGGACTGAAATGGATGATGATACTCCGGGGATGACGTGTACCTCGACGCCTGCTTTCCTGAGCTGTTCGGCCTCTTCCGCACCCCTTCCGAAGAGGAACGGATCTCCTCCTTTGAGCCTGGCGACGGTCTTGCCCTTCTTCGCATAATCGACGAGAAGGTCGTTGGTCTGCCACTGTCTGAGGTGATGATCCGCCGCCCTTTTTCCTGCATCGATGAGCTCCGCATCCTTCCTGCATTCTTTGAGAAGGTCGGGGTTGGAGAGCGCATCGTAGAGGACGACTTCTGCCTCGCGGAGTGCGTTCAGTCCCTTCACTGTGATAAGACCCAGATCTCCGGGTCCGGCTCCGATAAGATATACTTTTCCTGCCATGTTCTCATTCCTTTCCCATCAGTCTGTCGGCGACCTCTTTTGCCTTTTCCTTTCTGTTCTCTACAGGGAATGTTATATCAAGACGGACCGGCGGGGAGTTCACGAAGGAGACCGCCAGCATACGCATTTCATCATTGTCGATCTCGGCATTGACCCCGATGGGGGACGAACAGCCGGCGTTCATGTACCTGAGCACATCGCGTTCGGTCTCGACCTCCATCCTTGTCTTGGGGTCGTCCAATGCCTTGAGAAGTTCTATCGTCTCCTTGTCGTCGGAACGGCATTCCACCGCGATGGCGCCCTGACCTGCGGCGGGAATGAACTTCTCTTTTGAGATGGGATGGACATTCTCCGATATACCCAGACGGTCCAATCCTGCCTTCGCCATGATGATCGCGGAGTACTCTCCGGCCTCGAGTTTGGCGAGACGGGTGTTCATGTTCCCTCTGAGCGGTTTGAGTCTGATGTTGGCACGGGTGGTCTTCACCATCCATTCCCTTCTGACAGAGGATGTTCCCAAAATGGTCCCGCAGACCAGGTCTTCATAGGCCACCGGGATGCACGCATCCCTGACATCCGCCCTCGGAAGGACGGCGGCCACGGTTATGCGGGGGTCGGTGACAACAGGGATGTCCTTGAGGGAATTCACGGTCACGTCGACCTTTCCCGAAATGAGTGCTTCATCCAGTTCGCGGACGAAGACTCCGGACCCGCCCATGTCTTTGAGATGGGTCTTCAGGTCCACATCGCCGGTGGAGGTGATACCCTGGATATCACAGGTGATCCCGGGGTGTTTCTTCTCGAAACGTTTCTTAAATTCCTGTGTCTGGGTCATTGCAAGGGCGCTTTCCCTGGTGCCCGCGATCATTCCTTCTTCACCTTCTTGAGATATCCCTCGAAGGTACGGGAGATCTTGCTGCATGCCTCCTCGTCATGGGCGATGGAGAGGAAGTCGACCTCCAGCGCACCGGGGGGAAGATACACTCCGTGTTTCAGCATGTAATGGAACATGTCCATGTAACGGGCCCTGTCGGTCTGACCCGCCTCTGCACCGCAAGTGGCCTCATCTATTCCGAAGAACACAGAGAACATCGATCCGATGTTCTGTATGCATCCGCGGACACCGCTGTCCTCCAGTATGTCCTTGAGGCCTTTCACGAGGTCATTGGCGGTCTTTTCGAGGACGTCGTATCTGCCTTTTTCAGCCATGAGCTCGATGGTGCTGAGTCCGGCGACGGCGGTGACGGGGTTTCCGGAGAAGGTACCTGCCACATACACCTGTCCTTCGGGGGCCACATTCCTCATGATCTCCTTTTTCCCCATGAAGGCACCGGCAGGATAACCTCCACCGATGATCTTTCCCATGGTGGTCAGGTCGGGGGTGACGCCGAAACGGCCCTGTGCACTGTGCGCTCCGAGCCTGAATCCGGTGATGACTTCGTCGAAGATCAGAATGACATTGTGTTCCTCGGTGATCTTTCTCATGTCCTGAAGATATCCTTTTTTCGGGGGGATGACGCCCATGTTGCCCATCACAGGCTCCATGATGATAGCTGCGACATCCTCGTTCTTATCCAACAGGGATTCAAAAGACCCAGCATCGTTGAATTCGACCACATAGGTGTTCTTCACGTCGTCGGCCGGGATGCCCAATGAACCGGGAACGGATTTGACGGATCCGGAACCGGCACCTACCAGGACGGTGTTGTGCGCTCCGTGGAATCCCCCGTTGAGTTTCACGATCCCATTCTTTCCGGTGAATCCTCTGGCGAGACGGATGGCATGCATGGTGGCCTCTGTACCTGAGTTGGCAAGCCTGCACATCTCCGCACAGGGAACGGCGGAGGTGATCTTTTCCAGCAGTTTCAGTTCGGGCATCGAAGGTGCTCCGAACACGCTTCCGTATTTGGTCTGGTCTCTGACGGCCTTGGCGACCCTGGGGTGGGCATGTCCCGCAATGAGGGGACCGTATGCCATGCACAGGTCCACGTATTCATTGCCGTCGATGTCGGTGATCATACATCCGCTTCCGCTGTCCATTACGATGGGATACGGATCGAATGCCCTGACGGGACTGGACACACCTCCGGGAGTGAGCTTCCTGAACTCCTCGCATTCATCGCGGGAATTGTCTGTGTTCATTCGGACGACCTCAGTAATTTGCAGACGTCACGTGCGTAGTAGGTGATGATCATGTCCGCGCCGGCGCGTTTGATGCCCAGGAGGGATTCCATCATCACTTTCCTCTCGTCGATCCATCCGTTGATGGCCGCCGCTTTGATCATGGCATATTCTCCGGAGACCTGGTATGCGCAGATGGGCAGGTCGAACCTGTCCGCGGTCTCTCTAACAATGTCGAGATAGGGTCCGGCGGGCTTGACCATGATGATGTCTGCGCCCTCCATGACATCCTCCTCGATCTCACGGATGGCCTCCCTGCGGTTGGCGGGGTCCATCTGGTACTGCGAACGGTCTCCTTTTCCAGGTGCGCTGCAGGCGATGTCTCTGAAAGGTCCGTAATATGCACTCTTGTACTTCGCGCTGTAGGCCATGATGGGGACATTGGTGAATCCTGCCTCGTCGAGTGCGTCCCTGATAGCTGCGATCTGACCGTCCATCATTCCGCTCGGGGCGATCATGTCCGCACCTGCGGCCGCCTGGGACACCGCGATCCTGCCGTAGAGTTCCAGGGTCTTGTCGTTGTTGACATAGCCGTCCTCGTCGAGGACACCGCAGTGTCCGTGGTCGGTGTATTCGCACATGCAGAGGTCGGCGATGACCAGGAGGTCGGAATTCGCCTTGAGTCCCCTGATGGCCTGCTGCACCACACCGTTCTCCGCGTAGGCCTGGGATCCACAGCAGTCTTTTGTTCCGGGGACACCGAACACGATGACCGACCTGACACCGTCGGATTCGATCTCCGAAGCTATCTTGTCGTAGTCTGCCAACGGATAAGTGGGGACACCGGGCATGGAGTCCGTCATTTTCCTGGTCTTCAGGTTCTCATCGAAAAATACGGGGAGGATGAGGTCTGCCGGAGACAGCTCGGTCTCGCGGACAAGATCTCTGATATTACTGTTCAGTCTGAGCCTTCTGGGTCTGTTCTGTGGGAACATCTGCTTCACTTCTTTCTTCATTGACGCCGAAAATGAACTTGGCGGCCTCCAGGATGTCGGTGTCCCCGTCCAGGGCGGCCTTTCTGAGATTTTTGATTATCTCTGAGCTGATCTTGCTGGTGATGGCATGGGTGAGGTTGTCTATCAGTTCATCGGAGAGGGTATGGTCGCAGTACCTCATGGCCTTGATGACCTCTGCCGTGCGGATATCCTCGAAATCCAACGACATCTTGCGGATGATCTCATCGGCGGCGTTGGACTTATGTTCTTTCTCCATCCGGGCGAGTTCCTCGCGGATGATCTTCTCCGCTTTGGAGATCTCCTTGGTCCTGCGGGCCACGTTCTCCGCCGCGATGGCATCCAATGAGGCCATGGTCCTGAGAGACACACCGGGGGTCTTCTCCACATCCGGGTCCACGTTGGTGGGTACCGAAACGTCGATGATTAGAAGAGGCCTGTCCGGTCTTGAACTCATCGCGCGGGATACGATGTCATTACCGAGGATGTTGTGTTTCGCTGAAGTCGCCACAAGGACCAGGTCGCTTTTGCTGAGTATCTCCTCAAGGCGGTCGAAACCGATGGCTGTACCTTCCAATTCCTTGGCGAGTTCCTTCGCCCTTTCGAAGGTACGGTTGGAGACAATAACCGTTCTGGGACCTTTGCCTGCGAGGTTCTTGGCGATGACGCCCGCCATATCACCGGCACCGATGATGGCGATGCTCATGTCCTTCAGGGAACCGATCTTCTCTTCAGCGAGTTCGATAGCCGCGTAACCTACCGAAACCGCCCCCTTGTTCAGTTCGGTCTCGGTTCTGACGCGTTTGCCGACGATCAATGCGTTATTGAAAAGGGCATAGAGTATCCTTCCCACATGCCCGTTCTTCTGTGCCTCTGAAAAGGCATCGCGGATCTGGTGCTGGATCTGGTCTTCGCCTACGATGAGCGAGTCGATCCCGCAGACGACGGTGAAAAGATGCTTGATGCATTCCCTGTCCTCCAGGAAGTACCAGACCTGACGGTCAGCAAAGGGAATGGTGCTGCGTACCAATCCGTCAAGGAATGCCTTCACTGCCGAATTGTTCGGAGTGGAGATGTACGCTTCCAACCGGTTGCAGGTGCGGATGATCACATATTCATCCACGGACCGGTTCTCTCTGAGTTTCTCTCTGAGTGCATCATCTAGGTTCGGGATTATGTCACCCAGACACGTCATGCCGCCGGCGGAAGAATGTGTAATATGAAGACTTATCAACATCGTGTTACCAGCCGAATACTTTCATACTATATTTGTATGTAAGAAATAAGTCAGTATATAATAGCTGAGTACCAACCGATGTAATTTTTTGTTCAACCTTTGTATTTTTTCGTGATTGCGTGTTACTCGGCCGTGTTAGGATACAGCCCCTCCTGTGACGTAGTATTAATAATGATAGCCGTTTTCGGCGTAATCATGGTTCAATGTCCGCGCGGTACCAGGGATTTCCTTCCGGATGAACTGGAGAAGAGAAGGTCTTACGAAGGAACGTTACGTGATGCGGCCCGCAGGTTCGGCTACAGGGAGATCCAGACCCCCATTTTTGAGGAGGCGGAACTGTTCATCCTCAGGTCCGGACCGAACGTTCTGAAGGAACTTTACGCGTTCAAGGACAAAGGGGACAGGGACCTTGCGCTCCGTCCCGAGATGACCGCCGCCGTCGTGAGGGCGTTCGTCAACGGAATGAGCAACGATCCCAAGCCCATCAAGCTGTTCTACTTCGGGCCCTGCTTCAGGTACGAGAGGCCGCAGGCGGGCAGGTACAGAGAGTTCTATCAGTTCGGATCCGAGATCATCGGTTCCGCCACCCCTGAGACCGATGCAGAGGCTATTGCCACTGCGTCGTTCATGATCAAGAGTCTGGGTCTTAAGAACTACAAGATGCGCATCGGACACATCGGAGTGCTCAGGCAGAAGATCGCGGACATCGGAGTGCCCAAGGAGAGGACCGCCGAGGTCCTTCAGAAACTCGACAAGAAATTGTACGACGAGGCCCGTCCGCTGCTTGCGGAGATGGGTGTCGCTGAGAAGGATGTCGAGGATCTGTTCAAACTGACCGAGACCGTCGGAGGTACCGAGGTGCTCTCTATGGTTCCCGGAGAGGCAGGGGATTATCTGACCCAGGTGGTCGGATATCTCGATCTCATGGGTGTCAAGGACGTCGAGATCGACCTCGGTGTGGTCCGCGGACTGGACTACTACACCGGAATGGTGTTCGAGGCCGAGGCACCTGTGCTCGGAGCCGAGAAGCAGATCTGCGGAGGAGGTTCGTACACCCTTTCGGAGCTCTTCGGCGGAGAGAAGGTCTTCTCGACCGGATTCGCCATCGGATTCGACAGGATCCTGCTTGCCATGGAGAAGGAAGGCATCATCTATCAGAGGAAAGGCATCGATGCCTATGTGGTCGCGGTGTCCGACGATGTCAGGAAGGATTCGTTTGCCATCGTCACGAAGCTCCGCGAGGCAGGCATTTCCGCCGATATCGACATCATGGGCAGGAAGCTCGCAAAGGCCATGAAATCCGCCTCGATCGAATGTGCCAGATACGCGGTCATCGTCGGTGCCAAAGAGCTGGAATCCGACTCCGTCACCCTCAGGGACATGGATTCCGGAGAACAGAGCGTCGTTCCGATCTCCGAACTCGCGGACCGTATCTCGGCCGCCCGCTGATATCCTTATGAAACAGATCCGTTCCGCAGACGAGTGGCCCCTGCAGACGCGTCCGCATTCGGTTGCGTTCGTCCGTCACGGGGAGAAGGCAGGTCCGGGATTCTCTGCGGACCTGACCGAGAAAGGGTATCAGGATGCTGTCTCTGCAGGCAGCAGGATCCGTTTCCCGGTCGACCTTTTCTTGACAAGTCCGTCACCGAGGGCGGTGTCCACCGCAAAGGGGATCCGTTCCGGAAACGGTTCTTCGGCAGACATAATCGAAATGTCCCAGCTAGCAGAACCGGGGCTGGGGATGTATACGGAGTTCGTTCCTGCGATGAAGTCTTTTTTCTCAGAGATAATTGAGGTCATCGGGGAAAGGAATGCGGAGATCATCGTGGCCGCCACCCACAATTATGTGGTCGAGTATGTGGCAGATATCCTGGGCTGTCCGAGGTCCGAACCGGGTTATCTTTCAGGACTTGTCGTAAATCTTGAGGATTTATGTCAGGTCTGCGAAAGACTCTGATATCTCAGCCTGATAATCAGTTTCTGAGGCCTGCCCGTGTACCATCATCTCTGCGATGACGGTCGGACTCGACAGCAAGGAGGATACCGTCCGTGTCGCCAACACCGATTGGATCGCGGCTTTCACCAAGGCCTTTTCGGGAGAGGGCACGAAAGGATTTGATGTGCCGAAGACGTTCAAAGGAAAACTGCGCAGCTATCAGGAGATCGGTGCGGGATGGCTCGCATACATGCGTTCCATCGGATTCGGCTGTTGTCTTGCCGATGATATGGGTCTCGGTAAGACCGTTCAGGTTCTGGCATTCTTGGAAAGCAGGCGCAACACGGACCGTCACAATCTGCTTGTGGTGCCCGCATCTCTGCTCGGCAACTGGGAGAAAGAGGCTTTGAAATTCACTCCAAAATTGAGGTGCGGCATCGTCCGCGGAGGCAAAGACCTTCCTGGGGGAGGACCTCACTGTCACCACCTACGGGACCCTTCTGCGCAACAAGCAGCTGTCCGAGATCGAATGGGATAATGTCTTCCTCGATGAGGCGCAGGCCATCAAGAACAGCACTAGCAAACAGTCCCAGATAGTACGTTCTTTGAAAACGAAAGGACGTTTCGCACTGACCGGAACCCCTGTCGAGAACAATCTTTCCGACCTGTGGTCGCTGTTCGATTTCATCGTTCCCGGACTTCTCAGAGAGAAACATGAATTCGATTCATTCTCCCGTGGCCTTATTTCGGGGGATACCGGATATGCGCGTCTTCGTACAATGATCTCCCCGTTCATGCTCCGTCGCCTTAAGACCGACAAGAGCATTGCTGGAGATCTTCCGAGCAAGATGGAGATCGATGAATATGTGGACCTTTCCAAGAAACAGACGGTCCTGTACACCAAGCTTCTTGAGGATATGAAGGACACTCTGATGAATGCGCCATCTCAGGCACGTATGGGCCTGGTGCTGGTGATGCTTCAGAAATTCAAGCAGATATGCAACCATCCCGACCAATATCTCGGAACAGGGGATTACCCGGAGACGGACAGCGGAAAGTTCCAGATGCTCAGACAACTGTGCGAGACCATTCTTGAAAAGCGTGAAAAGGTCCTTGTGTTCACCCAATATCGGGAGATGACCGAGCCTTTGTGCAAGTTCCTGACCGGAGTGTTCGGACGTGAAGGGCTGGTGTTCCACGGCGGAATCACCCCTAAAGAAAGGACCAAGATCGTTGAACAATTCAATTCGGAGGACGTTTACGTTCCGTTCATGGTGATCTCGCTCAAGGCAGGCGGTGTGGGACTGAATCTCACCTCTGCGAATCATGTCATCCATTTCGACAGGTGGTGGAACCCTGCAGTCGAGAACCAGGCCACCGACAGGGCATACCGTATCGGTCAGAAGAAGAACGTCATCGTCCATAAGTTCATCTGCAGAGGAACATTGGAAGAGAAGATCGATGCACTCATCAACAGCAAGAAGGAACTGGCACAGAATGTTGTCAGCGAAGGGGAACATTGGATCTCCGATATGGACAATGCCGAGCTCATGGAACTGTTCAAACTGGAGGTGTGAAAATGCCTGTCAAAGAATTGCATCCTGTTATAATCCGCGACCGCAAACTGGCCGTCAACTGGTGGGGAAAATCCTGGAACGCCAATCTGGAGAGTTATGCCGATTTCAGTAACCGTATCGCCCGCGGAAGGAGTTATGTCCGTGACGGTGCGGTCGTGGATCTGAACATCTGCAAAGGAAACGTAACCGCTTCCGTAAGAGGGTCCCGGCCGCGCCCCTACAAAGTGTCTGTGGACATCAAGCCGCTCAATGAGTCACGCAAAAATGAGATTCTGGCACAGTGTGGAGGAAGGATCGAGAACCTGGAGAAATTGATGTCCGGGGAGATCCCCGAGGATATAGGGAATATATTCACATCCAGGGAGGGACTATTCCCTTCACCGAGTGAGATCTATTTCAAGTGTTCCTGTCCGGATTATGCGTACATGTGCAAACACGTCGCCGCCGTGCTGTATGGCATAGGCAGCAGGTTCGACGATGACCCCCTGCTGTTCTTCGAATTGCGTGATTTCGATGTGTCCACCCTGATCAAGCGTTCGGTTGAAGATAAACTGAACAGTATGCTGAAGAACGCCAACGTCAAAACGTCACGCATCATCGACGATAATGAACTCGGCGATCTTTTCGGGGTGCTTTGATATAGCTCATCTGGCGGAAAGGGAGGACATCTTCCCTCCGCCGGCATCATATTCTTTCTAGATCCTGCGTTTCTCGTCGAACTATCTGCGGATATCTAGCGCGGTTTCACGTGCGCCGCTGTATCCATTGTAGATCTGCTCAATGGTTTCCATGATGGATAGTGCTTCCAGATTATTGTTTCTGAGTTTTATACACCCTCAGTCATGCAGAAATTAATTGGTTTCTAAAACAATCAGATTTCAGCATAAGTGAGGTTATATAGTCCAGATAATATGATTTCCGCATGCTGGGGGACGTTATCGGATGGATCGGGCTGATTGTATTTCTTTCCCTTCTGTTGAAGTTTGTTTTCAACAAGAAGAAAGATTCCCGTATTGCCAAATTCACCCGCAAATACCACCGGCAGATTGTATCCGTCTTCATAGCGGTTGTAGCGCTCCATGCCATCTTTACATTATCAGAAGTAAATCTGGGTATCAGTGCAGTATCCGGTTTTGTATGCTTGATTGTAGCTCTGGTGCTGTGCATATCATATCATGTGATGAAAAAGAAGAAGATGAAATGGATAACCTCCCACAGGGTAATGGCAGCAGTCCTTCTGCTCCTGATCATCATCCATATAGCCCTGTCGATACACGCCACCCACTGACCCTAGGTACAATATTTCAAATCGGCATGTGCAGGATTGGAAGATGATTCTGCGATATACGATGCATCATATTTCCTGCAGGTCAAACATGATTTGACCGCAGTATCGATCGTTTCAAGGAGAATATCGGATCCAAATCAGATTGGTGGAGCACACCCATGAACTCTGAAATGAAGTTTTCACACACACTTCTGTGTTGTCTTCTCCTGTACGGGGTTCGGTCTCAAGTCCCAGCTCAAATCCGGGTAGTGCAGATATGTCCTCAGGAATGTTATGTGCTGCGCGAAGGAGATATTCAGTCTATCATCCCCGAACAAGTCTCTCTCCTTCGAGAGACAGGCCAATGCGCCGGAATCGCAACAACTACCGTTTTCGCCCATCACTGCTTTGACCCCTGAAGGTGATCTCCAGACAAGATAACGTCTTTTGGTTCCGCGTACTTCGACATCATAAAACACCACCTCTTCATCAAGTTCTTTTAAAGGGCCGATAACCGTTGGCTTTGTCAGATTTCTTTCGAAGTTGTTAATGGTGTTTTCGGTGATGCCGAATGGGAACTGGAACTGTATGGGGACGTATTGTGCCGGCAGCATATATGAATAAATGCAATAGAGCCTTGAATCACTTGATCTCTATCGGTGTTTCAGGTGTGTTTCTCTGGAAATTATATTTTGACATTTTTGTCAGATCAATATCAATCTATTCACCAATCTTAATATCCCACCGTTTCCATCTCTGTTTCGATATCATGGCCGCGTTTCTCGGGAGAAAAAAAGAGCTGAAGAAGATCGATGAGATCATTTCTTCGGGAAAACCCTGTTTCATTGTCGCTGAACCCCGTATTGGAGCCACTGCTCTGGTGAAAAGGTTCTGTGAGAATGTCAGGTCGATCTACATCTCTTTTGAGGACTGCACCCCTGTAAAAGCTGCGGATGCGGTCCGTTCTGCGGTCTCCAACTTCATAGGCAGGCCATTCGATGATGAACGCACTGTCCTTGAACTCCTTGACGTCATCATCGCACATTCCGACGAACGCGGTCCGATCGTGGTCTTCGACAGTGTACAGTTCGCTCCCAAAGGGATCTGCGAAGCCATTATCAGATTCATTTCCGAGAATCCGCGCACCATCCTGATAGGAAACTGCGACCCTGATGATTTCGGTATTCCGTTCCACGATCAGATGCAGCTCGGTGCACTGAACATCACTGAATACGCACAGTTCCACCCCAAGATGACTCCTGTCGATAAATTGAAGACATATCTGGTGGCAGGAGATGTTCCGCTGTACCATCAGCTTATGAACAAGAATGATTTCGTATCATCCGTCGAAAGGGCGTTTCTGGGCGTATACCCTAAGCTCGCCGCGGAATGTGAGATTCTTTTGAGGAGGAGTTCTGTTCCGTATCCCGCGTGCTGTGCGATCCTGTATGACATCGCCAATTTCACCGGCCGCCCCATTGATGTGGCGAACATCGAAGGCATATCGAGACAGCTTTGTGATATCTACCTGAAGAAACTGGTCAGTGAGGGATTCATCGTTCAGATGACCCCGATAGGCAATTCTCCCCGTAAACCTGCATACATCCTGAGGTCTCCCGTCCTTGCTTTCTATCTTCTGGTCATCCACAGGAATCCGAAAGTGGAGTTCAATGACAAACCCACATACGTCGACATCGCCCATCATGTGGACATGTTCCTCGAGCTGAGGTTCAGGGACCTCTGCAGCGAATACATCCGCACTCATTTCGACTGCACCTGCATCGGAAGGTGGTGGGAGAAGGAAGAGGACACTCAGAAGACGACCCTGGTGGCAACCGTGGTGATCAACGGCGACGAGCGCACTCTGGTGGCGGACTGCAAATTCAGGGACGGAAAGATCGACCAGGGTGCCCTGAAAGCATTGCAGGCGAGGTCCGAACTGGTCCGTGATGTTCCGAAGAAGATTCTGATAATGTTCTCCATGTCCGGGTTCGAGGAGAAGCTTGTCAAAAAATCGAAGACCGATTCTGTCATACTGGTCGGACCTACGGAACTGCTCACGTGGTTCAACGGTCAGTGATCTCCTCGATCCGTTCCTCGAAGTCGAGATAGATGTCCTTGAGCTTCTCTCTCATCTCATCCGTGGTGTTCCAGAATCCTCTGTCCTCAGCCTCCTGAAGACGTGCGAGCATGGCCATCATGGCGTAGGGATTCTCATCCTTGATCCATTCTCTTGTTTCATCATCGAGGACGAATCTTTTCGCCAGGTCGTCGTACATCCAGTTCTCTACGATGTCAGATGTGGCGGACCAGCCCATGGTGAAGTCGAAGAGTTTTGAGATCTCCTTAGCACCGGCGAATCCGTGTTTCTTCAGTCCTTCCAGCCATTTGGGGTTGTCGATCTTGCTGCGGAATATGAATCTGCATTCCTCCGCATCGGTCCTGAGTTTCAGATTCGCGGTGTCCGAGGAATCCCCCATATAGGTTTCAGGTCTCTGACCGCTCAGTGAGGTCACTGCGGCGGTGAACCCCCCGAGGCTGTCGAAATCGTCATCCATGTCGAGCATGTCGACCGCCCGGGTGTTGTGGTTCTTCACGGTCACATTCATTCCGGACAGTCTGCGGCGGAACAGGTCCTGTCTGGCCTCTCCGGACAGTCCTTTTCCGTACACGTAACATCCGTGGTTCACGAAGATCCCGGCGAGATCATCGATGGTCTTCCATTCCCCTGTGAAGACGGCATCGGACACTCCGTTTCCGTATTGTCCCGGGGCATCGCCGAAGATGCGGATGCTCGCCTCTCTTCTCGCCTGATCTATGGGAAGTCCGTTAGCCAATGCCTCCACAGTCTCCCTGCGGACATTGGCCGCGAGGTAGTTGCTGTCGTCATCCTCGTCAAGTTCCGAGATCATCTTCACCCCGTTGTCGAGCATGTTCGAGATGTTGGGGAAAGTGTCTCTGAACAGTCCGCTGATACGCACGGTAACGTCTATTCTGGGTCTTTTCAATTCGGACAGCGGTATGACCTCGAGTTCCTTCACCCTGTCATCCAAGGGGGACCATACAGGCCTCAACCCCATGAGTCTGAGGATGTAGGCGACATCGTCTCCGCCGGTCTTCATGGTGTCCGTGGCCCAGAGGACCACTCCCACCGATTTCGGATAGACCCCGTTGTCCTCCACGTAACGTTCGACCATCATCTCGGCCATTTCCGATCCGATGTTCCAGCTTGAATGCCACGGTATTCCGTCCGGGTCTATGGAATAGAAGTTCCTGCCGGTGGGGAGGATCTGTGCCCTTCCGCGGCCGGGACATCCCGACGGGCCCGGTTCGATATAACGGCCGTTCAGTGCGGAAAGAATGTTACCGATCTCATCGGGCATTCTTTTCACTGCATCTATGAGGGATCCGCATATGAAATCCAATGTCTGGGTCATATCGTTTCCCGCATCCGGGAATTTTTTCAGTGCTTCTTCTTTTACTTTTTCGGAATCGAATCCATGATCGGCCGCATATCCGATCAATCCGAATGTGCCAGCATCTATGATCTCAAGGAGTTCTCCGTTGAGTTTCCCGTCCGATTGGGTGTCTGACGGAGATCTCAGCAGTTCATTGAGGTCCAGATCCATCGCACGTGCGACCGATTCCCTCAGGGAAGGGACATTTCCGTTCGGATATCTCACCAGGGAGTAGATCATTTCATTCAATCTCTCCCCTTCGGGAACCTCGCCGAGGATATGAAGGCCGTCTTTGATCATCGCATCCTTGATGTCGAGAAGGTAGTCATACAGCAGATCTACCTTGTCTTTCAGTTCTCCGATGCCGCAGTCTTCCGAAAGACCCAGATCGGATAAGATGTTGATTTTCCTACATGCCTCGAGTATCTTTTCAAGTTCGAAATCGAGTTTCGCATCGCTGTTCGAATCCTTTGTGCGGAGGTATCTCTGAACAAGATCGACAAGGGAATCGATGTCCTCGTAACCTCCCGCACGTCCCATCGCAGGGATCATGTGGGTGGTGGTCACGGCATACTGCCGCCTTTTGGACTGCATCCCCTCGCCTGGATTGTCTATGATATAAGGGTTTATGTTGGGCAGTCTGTCCAGGATCAGGTCCGGAAAACAGTCCCCGGACAAGGCGACGCTTTTGCCGGGAAGCCATTCCAAGGTGCCGTGGGTGCCCACATGGATGACCGCATCGGCACCCCACACATCTTTCAGCCATCTGTAGAATCCGATATACTGATGGGGCGGTGCCAGCCACGGATCGTGATATGACCCAGGTCCTGCTTTTCCGCGGTCCGGCTGGAATCCGATGAAGATGTTCCCGTTCATGATCCCGGGGATGAGCTGTCCGCCTCCGAGCATGTGGATGTCCCCGGGCGGTTCGCCCCATCCTTTGACAAGATCGGAACGGACCTTTTCGGGCAGGTCCGCAAACCATCCGAGATACTGTTTTTTGGATACCGTATCGACGGACATTTTCTTCATCTGGGACTCTGAGATCCAGTTGTCGTCGTTGGTCACTCCCTCAAGGAGACGGTCCGTCAGTTCCTTTCCGTCGGCAGGCAGCCAATCCAAGGTGTATCCTTCCTCTTTGAGACGGCGGAGGAGTTCTGATACACTTTGCGGAGTGTCCAATCCGTATCCGCCTCCGGCGAGGTCCTGCCTCGGAGGGTACATGTAAATGAGAACAGCGACCTTCTTTTCATGAGTAGGGGTGTGTCTCAGAAGAGCCCATCTGTAGGCCATCTCTGCCAAAGCACGGCACCTTTCCTCGATCGGCATCTGCAGATAATCTCCGTTTTCCGTTCTTTCGGTTCCGCTGAACGGGAAGCCATCGATCTGTCCGTCGAACTCGGGGCTGGCCACCGAGTATGCCAATTCCGCAGGCGAAAGGCCGAAGGGGCTCTCTTCCCAGGTCTTTCTTGAGTGTGTCATGGTGACGGCCTGAATGACAGGCACGCCAAGTCTTGCAAGGAAATTGTCCTTGGAGACCTGTTCTCCGCATCCGGGGTCGGCGAGAAGGGTCATGGAGAATCCGTTGGTGTTGAGCACTGCATCGACGACCGATCTTCCGTTCCGGATAAGGTGTTCATCGATGATCTTTCTTATTCCGATGGAACCGGTCCTTTTGTTCTCATAAGTGCAGAAGAAGATGGGCAGCGGTTCTCCGCCGACATTCTTCACGGCGTTGTAGAGGGCATCGATCGATCTGAGGTTGTGCCTTGTATAGAACACATTGACGAAGAATATCGCAATGACCGGTCTGCCTGACCTTATGGCATCATCTATGCCTTCTTCAAAAGGTACCGCACCTTTTTCAGGGATGTAGATCCCCTGTGCCATCGGCAGGGCTGGTTCGGGCACTTCATAATCGGTTCCGTCGAAATGGTTCAGACACCATAAAAGCGCAGAACGTAGGTTCTCATCGCCGCCGATGGATTCCAAGGTCAGGAGTAGGGAATAGTCCTCATCGCTTCCGCGGAAGTATCTGCGGTAGTCGACAAGGATATCTTCATCGCATCCGTATAGAAGTACAGAGATATTTGACGATTCGATGACCTCTTTCAGTTTGTCGAAGTGGCGGAAGTAGGTAACATCTCCGTGAACATTGAGGAAAAGGATGTCTGAGGAACGGGCCCTTTCCAAAAACGGAGGGATCAATGTGATGTCTTCATCCAATGTGGACGAATCCTCACAATGCAGATCGATATCTGCGCCTGTCTTCCGAAGGGATTCCGCAACCGGCAGCATAAGGAACGCTCCGTGGGAACCGATCCCCAATACGGTGATCTTCACCATTTTGATCATCTGGAATTGTAGGTGGAACGATAAAAACAATTGGATTTATCACCCATTAAGAAATAACTTAAACGTGTGCAAATCTGGAAAATTTCGAAAATGAGGAATGTATTTTGTAATTCCAGCATTAATTTCTTGAAAATGGCTTTATTAAATGTAAGTTAAGAATATTGGATTTTATATCCAATAAGTATATATGTAATAATCACAATATTTTTTTGCCGGTTAAAATGCGGATTTTTACAGCAAAGTCCGTAATGCAATCTAGATCCGGTAGGGATATAACATGGCTAGAAAGTCTATATTTTCAGTATTACTTGCCATTACACTTGTAATGGTCTCAGCCCCTTTGTTTGCACCTGATGATTCGGATGCACTCGTTGGGGAAAGTAATATGGCTTTGGATTCTGACCGTGCAGTTATCTATGTGGCCGCAGGAGATAATCATTCTGCCTCATTCACTGCAAGCATTACCGGTAGTGCGACTGGAACCATTTCATGGAAACTCAATAATCTTGGGGACGGTACAAATGTGGTTTCGTTCAGTGACACCACCACGAAAACCACAGCAACCGGCGATTCTGTGACTGTTTATGGAAAGAATGTTGGAAGTATCGAAGTGGAAGCATATCTTGCAGATAATGAAACCAATTATCATGTTTCTGCAGTGGTTCTTGTACGCAATGCGGCCACAGCAACCGCATCTGAATTTTACTTCTGGTTCCAGGTGTACGGTGATGCTACAAGCACTTATGTGGAGACTTATGGCAATGAGGAAATTCAGTCGAATGATGCTTGGACTTCGGGATTCTGGGTGCATGTAACTCAGGCAGAGGTTCAGGAATGGAATCCCATCTTGACAGAATTCAATGCAAAGGTTGCTTTAGATTGCATTTATTCAACGCATGATGGGTGGCAATTGTCATTTTCGAATTACGGTTGGATTAACACCTTTATGGGACTGGGCACATATTCCTCTGGTTCGACGTATTATTATTGGGCGCAATATCATCTTAACAGCAGTGGTAATTGGGCTTTCAACAATTCTACTTTGGAGTTTATTGATACACAAGATCATGCATACCTCGGATTGATATTCTGGGGATCGCCGAGTGCAAGTGAGGCTCCAGCTTCTCCGAACCTTCCTGTGTCAGATTATCTCCTGGATTAAACGGTTTGATGATTGTTATCCGAAACTCATATGTCAGTACGAGTTTCGGATAACATTTCACCTTTATTTGAAAATAAAATCCTCGATCTTTGTAACTTGTACAGGGCTCGTGTAGATATGTCAGTGATAATATGAAATTATGTAAAACAGCCTCAGTCAGTATCTTAGTTGTTTCACTACTGGCTGTGGCAGGCTTATTTTTGATTTCTTCAGAAGATTCGTTTAATACTTCTGCCGAGGAATCCAATGAACTTACTGTTGATGGTTTAACATATACCCTTACAGACAGGGGTGATGAAGAAAAGAATACTGCAGAGATTTCGAAAATCTCTACTGAATTGCCTACTGAACTTATTATTCCTAAATATGTTCAGGATAGTAGCGGAACAAAATATCATGTTACTGCGATTAATGTCCAATTTACTGCCTATCAGAACAGTGATATGTCAGTTACATTCGAAGACAATTCTGGGCTTATTCTGCCTAAGGAACTGTTTAAGCAGAGTTACGTGAAATCTGTCAAAATCGGGGAGGGGATAAGTCTTTCAAGCTCTATTTTCTTAGGTTGCACCGGTCTTGAGTCAGTAACACTCTCTTCCACGTTGATCAATATCCCTGAGTCAGCTTTCGAGGGCTGTACTAAGTTGAGTACGATCAGTCTCGGTAACAATGTGACAACCATCGAAAAGGGTGCATTTTCGGGGTGCAGCAGTCTTTCCGAACTCGTTTTGCCGGATTCTTTGACAAAAATCGGGAGTGAAGCATTTAAAAATTGCAGCAAGCTCACTGAGCTTAACCTCGGGCCTAACGTGCAGTCTATCGGTACAGGAGTATTCTCTGGTACAAAGATTTCCGTGACGATTTCCGCAGGCCTTACCGATATAGAAATCGGAGAGAATTGTCTTTTTGATGATATGGATGTCATCCTAATCCCTGAAGAAAATCCTGCATTTACTGTAGAGGACGGAATCGTATACAGCAAGGATAAATCCGTTTTGCTTTACTTCCCGCGTAATGTGACAACCGAGGATGGTACGTTTACCACCTCCGCCAGTGTCGGACCGTATGCATTCTATAACACAAAACTGTCCAAAATCACCCTGACGGACGGTGCAGTATCTGTCGGCAATTTTTCATTCAGTAAGAGTGCGGTTTTGAATGAGGTCGTTCTTCCGCAATCAGTCAAATCATTGGGTGAAAGCGTGTTTAAAGATTCGGCATTGCTTTCTAAAGTGACTTTGCCGGATGCTTTAGATCATCTCGGTGATTATTCATTTTCCAGAACAGCGATTACAGAAGTTACAGTCCCATCTGGCATCACTTCTCTTGGAGAAGGGATGTTTTCTAACTGCGGCAGTCTGCAGTCGGTAACTATTCCTGCATCGATCACCTCTTTAGAGAAAGACACATTCACAAAGTGTTATGCTCTTAAAACAGTAAACGTATTAGGAGATTTGACTACTATTGGGGACTTTGCATTAAGTTTCTGTACAGAATTAACAACATTCCCTCTTTCAGACAGCATCACTTCAATTGGGAAAAGTGCTTTTGAAAAGGATAGTAAGCTGACAATAACCAAACTTCCGTCAAAACTTGAGTCGGTAGGTAGCGATGCATTTTACAAATGTACTGGGTTGAAAATCTCTGAATTGCCTGACACCTTAAGTAAAATTGGTTCGCGTTCATTTTATATGACCAGTATCGAATCGATTCGTGTCGGAGAAAAAACCTCTGTCGTATTCACTGTCGACAGCAGTCAACCGGAAGCAGGGAAATATTACGCATTCGGCGGAGATGCACTTAAATCGATTTATCTGAACAATGTATCAGTTTCGAATGAGTTTTACTATGGTACATTGGTCGAGATCACAGATACTCTCGAGAGCTACGAACTCGGCCCTGATTTTAAACTTTGGAACTGGGTGAACGGCATTGGAATAAATGCCGAGAAGAAGACTGCATATCTCGTGGGGGCTAAAGTTTCCAAATTCAACATTCCCTTGACTGTTGAGAAACTTATCGGAACCGGATTCCAGGATTCGAACATTACTGAAATCACATATGAGGGCAGTTCTGACAGAATCATCTCAATGGAAACCGGAATGCAAACTGGAAGTGATATTCAAAATGGTGACAGCGGAATGTTTGCTGGTTGTGGGTCTCTTGCGAAAGTTACCTTGCCTGCAATAGTTCTGGTGAACAATGAGGCGAATACCTTCTCTGACTGTACTTCACTAAAAGAGGTGGAAATTGGAAATGTCGACACATTGCCAAGTTCTTGGCCCAACACACTTGTTCTTGAAAAATTCATTCTCCATAGCTGCAAGATCATTCAGTCCTATCCGATTGCATATTATATGGAACTGCCGAATAATCTTGTGGGAACTGGCACGTCCAATTATCTAATTGACAGCAGTGGTAAAAAACTTCTCTCATTTTCTGCAAAAATATCACAAGATACAAGTGTTATTGAGAAAATCGCCGGAAAGACTTTGGTGTGGAACGGTAAACTCACATCAAACAAATACCCAAGTATCGTTCCGATAACTGCCGATCAAGTTGTAGTGTGCCTCGATTACGGGGATTGTAATACATATATCGCTGTCAATAAAGGTACTGCCCCTGATCTGAGCAGTTACGCCCATCCCAATTATACAGTTTCCAAATGGTATACTGATTCTGGGAAGACAACCGAGTATGCCAATACTACAATTTCTGAAGCCACGACCTTGTATGCTGAGGCCACAATCAAAACATATACTGTCAATGTGAAAATAACCGGCGGTAGTGCAGAGGATTATGAAGTTTATTCGGGTGGCAAGAAAATCTCTAGTGGAGACAAAGTGCCTGTCGGGAGTGTTATCAAAATCGTTGTGGGTGCGAAGGAAGGTTACAAGTTAGCCGTTAGCTCAACTCCAAATATAACCAAAATCACCGGTGACGGGGAATTCCTGTTTACAGGAGGAATCACGAAGGATACAACCTTTACCATTAAATACACTCAAAACAAGGTTACATTGAAATTTGATACTAATGGTGCAGCTAAAATCTCCGACATTAAATCTAAGGTTCCTGGAGCCGATTATTCAAAACCTGCCGACCCTGTGAAAACCGGATACAAGTTCGTAGGTTGGTCTCCAGCATTGCCTGATAAGATTCCGGCCAATTTATCCACTACTGGTATTGTGACCTATACATACCTTGCCCTGTGGGCACCTGAAAAAATTACTGTCACTTTTGATACAGCAGGTGGGGCCCCTATTGACTCTGTTACCCGGTCATATAATACCACGTATGGATTATTACCTGTGCCGGTCAGGGAAGGATATTCATTTGCCGGATGGTACACTGCTGCAGAGGGCGGCGAAAAAGTCAAGTCGACAGACGTTGCCATGTCTTTGGATGGCGTCAAATTTTATGCAACCTGGGCCATTAATCAGTATACCATTTCATTCGATACTAATGGAGGTTCTCCTGCAATACCTGAGATCAGGCAGGATTACGACACAAAGATTTCGGCACCGACCGACACTGTCCTTAAGACAGGCTATACGTTCCAATACTGGTCTTTGGATGGAAAAGAGTATGCCTTTGCTACAATCCCCGCAGAGAACATTACTTTAAAGGCTCAGTGGAAGCCCAATCAGTACACAATTACCTTTGATACTAACGGAGGATCCAGTATTGCACCTATCACTCAGGATTACGGTACTGCTGTCGCCGTGCCTGCGACTACTTTAAACGGTTACACACTTGCGAAATGGGTTCCTGCCATACCCGAAACAATGCCTGCGGAGAACATTTCTGTAAAAGCAGTGTGGATCATTAATGCAAAGTCGGATGAAACCGGTTCGGTATCAATCGATGTCGGTTCCGAAGGGGGAACGTTCTTTGTTCCGATTTCAGGCATGAAGACGGTCAGTATCGGTCTGGGGACAAACACCTCTGTCAAAGTCGAATCTGGATCTGATCTTGCAGGTAAGGCCGTTGTTACCGAAGTGAAGGCGACTTCTAACCCCGCCTCCAACACTGTTGCAGGAAATGCTTACGAGTTCGTTCTAACCGCTGACGGTACGCAGTATAACGGAAAGATTCTTGTTACGTTACCGTACACCTGGGAAAACGGAAAGCAGGCTGCAGTCTACTACTGGAATGGAACCGAGGCTGAAAAAGTGAATGTAGTAGGTTATGACTACGATTCGGTCACTTTCGAGACCTCTCATAATTCTACATATATTGTAGGTTATGAGGATAAAGAGGATTCTGTGAACGGATTGCTCGTGCTCATCGTTGTGGCGATAGTACTTGCAATCCTTGTTTTCGGATGCGCTTACTACGGTGAGGTAGTCAAAAAGAGGAAAGTATAAACATTTTGAATGAAGGGCGGGGGGGCCCGCCCTTAATTCATTATGGAGTCATATCAATGAATGTAAAAGGGAGGGCCAGTGTCATATTGGCCATTTTCACGGTCATCCTCCTCTTAATTCCTTCGGGATTAGCTCAATCCACTGATGCGGATTCATCTTTTACTTTAGAGGTTTCTGCAGATCACGGTATAGTCCTGGACATATCAACGGGAAATGCTTTCGTTTCGGGTGTTGTCACGGATGCCGTCGAACTCGTTTTTGTTGCCAATTCCGGTCACGAGTTCGTAATGTGGACCGTTGAAGGTAATTGTACCAAAGCTGAAAATGGGTGCACTATAACTATTTCCGAACTGAAAGAGGATGTCAAGGTGAGTGCGGTCTCCAGGAATTATTCAACCTCTCAGGAACTCATCACTGTTGTAGACTCTTACGGAACTCCAGTTCCCGGAGACACTCTAGTGAATTCCTGGGCATTTGCAAGTACTGGCCTTAATAGAGACAATGGGAAGATGATGTGGGATGGTATGCCCTGCACTCCATTGATTGTGGGCGATGCAGTATATGTCCGTGCAGATGGGATTCTTTACAAATTGGACATTAATACCGGATCTATCCTTGCGTATGTCCAATCAGCTGGTGAAGTGAGTTATTATCACTACATCAGCTATGGCAATGGGGTGATATTCGATACCGTCGGCAGCAAAGCTTATGATCTCGATCTGAAGTACTTATATGACATTCCATCCAATCTCAAATATGCCTCATATCACGATGGTTATTTTTACGGATGTCTAAAAGTGGATGACCAGTGGTGGGGAACATATTCTATGTTCAAAACCTCTCCTGAAACCGATAGGGATCTAGATAACGGAACAAAGATCAATCTGTTCAAGGGTATGGAAAAATTCACTGTGTTTGCGCAATACGGTCAATTTTCGAATGTTATGTTCGAAAACGGTTATTTTTTCTTCTTGCAGGGAGATCAGAATACTGGGTATGAAGGTTGGAGAGCACTGACCGCAGTCAATTTGGCGACTGAGGAGAGCGTTACTATTGAACTGACGGGATTCACAGGGATGCCTTGGGATGACGGATGGCTTTCCTATTACAATGGTTACTTCTACCTTACAGCGTATACTGCAGGACTTTTCGGAGGCGTGATCCCCGGTCTGGAGGACAAACGTTCCTCAATCATGTGGGTGAAATTCGATTTTGAGCTTGGAATATTCGGGTCCCCAGAATATGAATTCATCAAGACCGCAGAAGGGAGCACTTTCCGTGGTATCGCTTCTGGATTGGAAATCTATAATGGGAGGGGATATATCAATGTCCGGGCCCTCGGTTCCGATACCACTGGAGGTTCTGATGATGAAGGTACATGTCTGATTTCCTTTGACATCAGTGGCGATGGGCGCCCTATACCTCGGGAAAAGGCATCAAGCCCTATGACCCACGGCGGTATAGTAGTGAATACTGCATATGAGTCCGAAGGGAAGAGGTACATCTACCTTTTACCGTATAACGCCGGAAATCAAGGGCTGTACATATACACTGATGAATTAATCAACGGAAAATGGACCTTGAGTAGCAGTCATGCGTTCTTGAGTTTTGACGGAAGTATGAATGAATATTGTTCTCAGGCGGTTCGTATGGGGCCCTCAGGAGAACTTGTGTTCTATCTGGACAGCGGATATATCCAGTGTTACAAGGCTGCTTCACAGTTCCAGATGACTATCACTACCATAAACAACGGATTTGCAACAGTTCAAAAAGGATATGGTGGCAGCATAGATAGCGTTCTGAGTGAAATGTATCCGGGTTCTGTTCTCAAGGATGGGCAGTTGACGATCGGTTTCAAGACATATGACGTCTATGGCCTGAACAGTGTTACCTGGAATTACACAAAACTCTCCGATCCTGCGAATACACCTAAGTATTCGGCAGTTGCGACCCTGGCGACGATAAGCGCTCAATATACTTGCTATGCACTCGTGGAAACGGGTGTGGAGGCCCATTTTTCACCAAAAGGTGAAGCCGGATGGTACTATATCGGAAACGAAAATGTTGAAAAGTGCAATCTCCGTGACAGGGACATTATCATTGGATTGTCTGGATATACATTGATCTATTCGGAAACGAAACTTGATTTCGATATCTCCTTTACCAAACCTTATCAGACTGTCGCCCGGGGAGATACTATCGAATTGAAACTTCCTGATAAGTTTGATAATTTTTATTCTGTCAGTGACAACACCATTATAGAGGTCGTTCAGAAGGATAACATATTGTTTATTAAAGGGCTGAAAGAAGATACTGCTGTCCTGACTATTGTGTCGGGCGGACAATATACAGTGACCGTGGATGTCACTCCGATGGTTTACACTGATAAAGATGGAAACACTGTCACGGAATCGGAAACATCAAAGACCTCCGCAGACGGTGTCCGTACAGACAGTATAGTTAAAACCGTATCCGAAAAGGACAGTAGTACTTCGGACACTGAAACAAAGGTTTACAGTTCCGACGGAAATCTGCAATATACGGAGACAATCAAGAAGATCCTGAAAAATAATGCAGTCAGCGAATATTACCCTAATATGCTTGGTAAAACTGAATCGACCGAGATCGTACGTAATGATGCTTCTGGTGCGGAGATCTACCATATAGTGGACGGAAAGGAAGTTATTGTTCAGAGTAATTCCGATGCCACCTCCACCACCTATACAATCGATTGGGTTCAGGATTACATGAAGGAAACCGTGGTTGTAACGGAAATCGAGGCGGTCACGGCATTTGATTACAGATTTACGAAGACCACGATTTCCGAATCTGAAGGGAATGCAGATCTTTCAATCAAAAATGTAGAGCAGTCTGCAGTTAGTGCCGATGGAAAGATATGTGCGTCGCTTAGGGACAGAATTATTGTGGTGACCATAGACGATTCTGGATCGTTAGGTTATTCGAGTCTGTCCAAAATGCTCTCTGGATTTGGTGAGGGAACATACAGTGTGGCCGCAGAGGGAACTGTGACAAGTTCTGTGTTCGATGATGTGGCCGATTTGAACACAGGTATGGTGCTTGGGGACGGAAATGGATCCTCTGTGATTTTGGATTCTAATGCGATGGCAAACCTTAAAGGTAAGGGGGACGCGGTGTTCTCCGTTGTACCTGCTTCGAACCTTACAGAGAAGCAGAAGAGCGTTGCAGGGGATGCAAAGGTCCTTGATATCTCCCTTAGTTGTGGCGGTCATGCTCAGAGCGAAACTGGAAAGATTTCCATCACCGCTGTCTGTGACCTTGATTTGCAGGAAGGTAAAGAACTGAAGGTCTGGCACATCGATGATTTCGGGAAAAAGACCCTTGTCGGAAACGCATCGTATGCCGACGGGAAGGTCACTTTCGAGACGGAACATCTTTCCCTGTACGCAATCGGATACGAATCTGAGAATGCTTCTCCCGAGGAGAACAATCTGATTCCTGTGGGGATCGGAGTTGTTGTGGTGTTGGCACTTCTGGGTACCGCAATAGTCCTGAGAAAGATGAAAGCTTAAGGGTCGGGTAAAACCGCGGGAGAGCCGTTGTGTATTGGCGACTCTCCCGAAACAGTAAAGTGAACCCCGCCGAAGCGGGGAAATGATTTCAATCCTGCCTGGTGGAGTTCTGGCGCTGAACCTGTGCGATGAACTCTTTGAGTGGAAGGGTTCCGAGGTCTCCCTTGTCCCTGCTCCTGACAGCGACGATGGTTCCGTCCTCTGCTTCCTTCTCACCGATGACGAGCATGTACGGGACCCTCTGAAGCTGTGCCTCGCGGATCTTGTATCCGATCTTCTCGTCGCGTGCATCGTTCTCCACGCGGATACCGGCGGTCATCATCTCATCGACGATCTTCGCCGCGTATGCCCTGCTCTTCTCGGAAACAGATAACACTTTCACCTGAACGGGTGCGAGCCATACGGGGAACTTGCCTGCGTAGTGCTCGATGAGGATTCCCATGAACCTTTCCACGGATCCGAAGACCACACGGTGGATGATGATCGGGTTGTGTCTCTGACCGTCGCTTCCCACGTACTCGAGGCCGAACCTCTGGGGCAGCTGGAAGTCGAGCTGGATGGTTCCGCATTGCCAGGTCCTTCCGATGGAATCTTCAAGGTGGAAGTCGAGCTTGGGTCCGTAGAACGCACCGTCTCCCTCGTTGATGATGTAGGGGATGTTCATCGATTCGATGGCGTTCCTGAGTCCGGAGGTGGCGTTCTCCCAGTCCTCGTCGGATCCCATGGAGTCCTTGGGCCTGGTGGAGAGTTCGACGTGATACTTGAATCCGAACTGTTTGTACACCTTGTCGATGATCTTCACGATTGATGAGATCTCGTCCTTGATCTGGTCGGGGGTCACATAGATGTGTGAATCATCCTGGGTGAAACAGCGGACCCTGAAGAGGCCGTGAAGGGTTCCGGACCTCTCGTGACGGTAGACGACACCGAACTCGGCGAGCCTGAGGGGCATGTCCCTGTAGGAACGGGATTCGCTGTTGTAGACGATGGTGCTTCCGGGGCAGTTCATGGGTTTGATGGCGTACACCTGGTCGTCGATCATGGTGGTGTACATGTTGTCCTTGTAGTGCTCCCAGTGGCCGGAGGTCTCCCAGAGGTGTCTGTTGAGGATCTGGGGGGTCAGGATCTCCTTGTATCCGGCAGGAACGTGGATCTCCCTCCAGTAGCTCATGAGGGTGTTCTTGAGGACCATTCCGTTGGGGAGGAAGAAGGGGAATCCGGGCCCCTCGTCGGAGAACATGAAGATGCCGAGTTCGCGGCCGATCTTCCTGTGGTCCCTTTTCTTAGCTTCCTCGAGCATGTTGAGGTATTTTTCGAGGTCCTCTTTGCTCTCGAAGGCGGTTCCGTAGATCCTGGTGAGCATCTTGTTGTGCTCGTCGCCACGCCAGTAGGCTCCGGCGATGGAGGTGAGCTTGAACGCCTTGCACTGTTTGGTGTAAAGGACGTGGGGTCCGGCGCAGAGGTCGGTGAATTCGCCCTGTTTGTAGAAGGAGATGCTTGCATCCTCGGGGAGGTCCTCGATGAGCTCGACCTTGTAGTCCTCGTTCCTTTCCTTCATGAATTTGATTGCTTCGTCGCGGGGGAGGGTGAAGGTCTCGAGTTTGAGATTCTCTTTGACGATCTTCTTCATCTCGGCCTCGATCTTGGCGAGGTCCTCCTCGGTGAATCCGCCTTCGCGGTCCATATCGTAGTAAAATCCTTCTGCGATGGCGGGTCCGATGGCCAGTTTGGTCTCGGGATAGAGCCTTTTCACGGCCTGGGCGAGGATGTGGGATGTCGTATGCCTCAGTACCGAGAGACCGTCTTCCAAATCCTGTACAGTGCCGTCGTTAAGTAATGCTTTCATGTGGGTACTTCCCTTTCCGCCCATACAACAGGCGGTGGTGAAATGCGGGATGAGTACCGCCCTATTATACATTACGCGACTGATTGGCCTAATTAAAGCGTATTTTTTGTTCCAAATTTTGGAACAAAAATATTTCAGACCAAATTTTGGAACAAATTTTTGAGATCAGTCATCATCCTCATCCTGGTTGTCGGACGGTGTTTCAAGGATCTGAAACGAAATGCAGAATCTGCAGCCACAGCTGCAATCGTAGATGGCGATATCCTCGGGCCCCTCTTTGAAGGCGGTCTTCAGATAGACATCTGTAGATTTGCAGAGGGGGCATACGTCGACAGAGTAGCACATACGGGAGACCATTGTCTTCGAATCTTTAAGGTCGATCATGGTCCCATAAATCGGTCGGGGCAGATCCTCTTGTAAGAGATATATTCCGTGAGGCGTATAGTATGGGCCAGGAAGAGTACTATGCCCAAATCGTTGATGATGCCATCCGGTCTGTGGAACTCGAGGATTTTTCCCCTACTGGGGAGGACAGGCGTTTGGTATATCTGTGTGTCACCGGCCAGATGACATTCGAGGAAGCTCTTGAAATTATTCTGAAAAGATGATGGAAATCAGTTTCCTCTGATGAGTGCTTTTTATAATCTGGCACATTGGCAAAATGAGCTATTTTTGATGAGTCATTTCACGAATAAATCACATTTTTGATGTTAGATAAAATGAATTTGTAACAGGGCACCATCCGTTTTATCTATTACTACTGCATACCAATATTCAGTCAGTACTCCTCCTGATGGACACGTAAAATGGTGTGGAGGTTGCTGCGATTGGGATATCGAGGTGAGCGCAATGGTGTATGATGCTAATGAAGTGGCCAAATTGGTCATTAATGAAAGCATACGCGAAGGCAAGCCAGTTACAAATCTCAAGTTGCAGAAGATTCTCTACTTCATGTGGATTGACTGGTTCGCGAAGAAGAAGGAGTACTTGTTCGATAATAGAATTGAAGCTTGGCATTACGGCCCAGTTATTCCGGACGTATATTACAGGTACAGGATATTTGTGGCAGACCCTATTAGGAAAGAATGTAAATGTTCTATCACAGGGTCTGATAAGGATCTGATAATCGAGATGGCTGACAGATATATTCCTAGGTCTGCTGGCGAACTTATCAGTGATTCTCACGCATGCGGATCACCTTGGGAAAAGGTGGGTTGCGGCAAGATTCCTTGCGCCGAGATACCGAAGGAACTGATGGTACATGAAGCCAGATGAAGTTTCTACTACGGTTTACGATGAAGCAATGAAAAAGCAGGAGGAGTTGGACAAACTTCTCCTGAAGCTTTCCGAAATGAACCTGGGAAAAGATCGGGATAGAGTGTGTGCTGTCGGTAAAGAGATCTGTGATATCTATCAGAGTAAAATTGCTGGGAAATATCAGTTTAGACATCAATATCATTGTTTTATTGAGGTATTGAGGTCGATTCAGTCTCAGGATTTAATCGATGTTCTGCTTGAGAATCTTAAAATCATAATTGAGGACAATAGAGATAATGAATTTGCGTGCACAAGTTTGTTAAAATTGTATGATCATATTTCTATTGATATCGCTCGGATGTCCATCGAGTCTGAGGCGCATAATGCACTCACCTCTATTGATATTGCTATAAAGAAGATAGATAAAGTCACTAAAGACAGCAATGATAGCGCTGAGGAGCTTAGCAAAAAGGCCGATGAAGCTTATCGTAAAGTGGAATCGATCCACATAGAGATTGTTGCCATTTTGGGCGTCTTTGCAGCGATTGTAATCGGATTTACCGGTGGTTTAGACATAATAGGTGGTTCTTTATCTAATGTGGGTGTGAAAGATTTCCCGCTAATTCTGTTCTCTATCTCTTTGTGTGGTATGGTTCTTTTCGATGTTCTATGGCTGTTGATGGAATGTGTAATGCGCATCGTGAAGAATCGTAAAGAACATGTTATCGGCAATTTGCCTGTGATGTTGTTCAATGTTGCAATGATTGTTTTGGTGATTGTTGCTTTTGTTTGGGATACTTTGCAGCCGTAATAATATGCGTTATATCGGCGATATTTGGGAGGAATTTTTGGATTTTGGCGAGAACACTATGTGCTGTACGTCAATTTGATAAAAAATAGTAAAAAATTACTAAGAATATTAGTAAATAAATACTACAATTTCTATATACAACCGTGAACCCGGAAAAATACCTTCCCCGTATTGCAGATTCGGTGCTGCAGAGACAGTTGAGATCCTCAGGAGCAGTCCTTATCACAGGCCCGAAAGGCTGCGGTAAAAGTACGACCGCTGTCATGAACTCCTCCAGTGCGGTCATGCTTCAGGGTGCTGAAGGGGACAATACGGTCTACACCGCCCGCACCAATCCTTCCGTCATCCTCGAAGGTCCGGTCCCGAGACTAATCGACGAATGGCAGACCGCTCCGATCCTTTGGGACGCGGTACGTACAAAGGTCGATGAAAGGGATGGTCTGGGACAGTTCATTCTGACCGGTTCTTCGGTTCCGCAGGACAGCGGTTATATGCACTCCGGCGTCGGAAGGATCAGCGAGATGAAGATGCGGACGATGTCTCTCTTTGAATCGCGCGACTCCTCCGGCACAGTATCATTGAAAAGGCTGTTCGACGGCACCCAGGAAGTGATCTCCGAAAAGTCCCAGCATACTCTCCGTGATATCCTTCAGCTGGTCGTCCGCGGAGGATGGCCCCGTTCGATCGGGATAGATCCGGAATATGCTCCGGACCTGGTACAGAACTATTACAATGCGACCATTGGCATCGATGTGTTCCGGGTGGACGGCAGAAAGAAGGATAGTGAGGCCGTGGACCGTCTGATGCGTTCGTATGCCCGCAATCTTTCGACAATGGCGTCCATGAAAACGATCATCACGGATGTGGCCGCTGCGGACCAGAAGGTCTCGGCCGCGACGGTGGAGGATTACACTGATGCCCTGAGGAGACTGTTCATCATCGAGGACATTCCCGCCTGGTCTCCGGCGATCCGTTCGAAGAATGCGATACGTCAGGCACCGAAGAGGCAGTTCACCGATCCGTCCCTCGCTGTTGCGGCCCTGGGTCTTTCGGCGGAACGTCTCGCAGGCGATATGCAAACTGCGGGTTTCTACATAGAATCCTTATGTGCCAGAGACCTTCGCGTATACTCCCAGTTGCTGAACGGGACGGTGTACCATTATCATGACAGTTCCGATTTGGAGGCAGATCTGATAGTGCAGCTGCGTGACGGCAGATGGGGCTGCGTTGAAGTTAAAACCGGGGCAAATGCTGCCGATATGGGGGCGGAGAACCTTTTAGCGCTCAGGAACCTTGCCGTTTCCGCAGGATATCAGGCGCCGTCGTTCATGGCTGTGTTGATCTCGAACGGGTATGTTTCAAGGTCGCCGGAAGGTGTGTGGACCATACCTATAGATTGTCTCGGACCTTGAGTTCTGAGTTTGATGTGCTGGCACATTAAGTTAATTAAATTTTATACATATTTTTCCCACGAATTTCCTGCAAAATTTACATATTTTTAGGGGGAATTTTTATAATGAAACCTCCTAAATCAAAGTAATGGGAAGCAGAATCCTGGAGCGCAAGATCACCGAAGTTCTGACGGACTGGAAGGAAAACCGCAGCGGAGAATGTCTTCTGGTCACCGGTGTAAGACATGTGGGTAAGACCTTTGCGATCCAGATGTTCATAGAGCATAACTTCGAATCACACCTCACCCTCAATTTCGAGACGGACCGCAGTTCAAGAAGCATCTTTGCAGAGGATTCTGACATCGACCGGATAATGAGCAGGCTTTCCGTATCACGCCCGGGTTTCAATCCTCTGCCCGGAAAGACGGTTCTGTTCTTCGATGAGATCGAATTCTGCCCCGAAGCAAGGCGTTCTCTCAAGGCGTTCGCGATCGACGGGAGATACAGGGTCATCTCATCTGGGTCTTTGATGGGACTTCAATACCGCACTGAAATCCAGAACCCTGTCGGTTATGAACGCAGGGTGGAGATGAGGTCTCTGGATTTCGAGGAATTCCTGTGGGCCATCGGCATCGGAAAGGACATAATCTCAGACATCCGCAGATGCATACACGACAAGACGCCGTTGGACAGATACATTTCCCAGAAGATCGATGAATATTTCACCCTCTTCATGGTGATCGGAGGGATGCCCAAGGCGGTCACCGCCTACCTGGACACAGGTTCGGTCCCGCACGCCATCGATGAAAAGAGGAAGGTCATCGAAGGATACCGGGCGGACATCGGGAAGTATTCCGAATCCTCCGAGAGGGACAGGATATTCAGGACATTCGATTCCGTCCCATCCGTACTTAGTCAGGAAAACAAGAAGTTCATGTATTCCAGGATAGAGGACAGCGATCCGGCAGGTGCCTCGGCAAGGACCTTCTCCAAAGCGATACAGTGGCTGTCCGACTCGGGGATCGTAAGGAAGTGCGTTCAGCTGACCAACCCCTGCATGCCTCTGGAGACATTCGGCAACGGAAGGTCGTTCAAAATTTACATGGAAGATACAGGACTGCTCCTTGCGATGATGGACGAGGAGGTCACCGCCTCGGTCCTGCGGGGGGACAGGAGGACCAACAAAGGAGCGATCGCCGAGAATATCGTTGCGGAATGCCTCAGCAAATGCGGTCACAGACTGTATTATCTCAGGTCCGGATCCATGGAGATCGATTTCATAACCGCCATGAGAGGGAATGTTGTCGCCATCGAAGTGAAATCCGGAAACAACAACAGGTCCAAATCCCTCAATTCCGTGAAAGAGAAGTACAATGTGAAAAGGCGTATCAAACTCGAGAACACAGAGATATGCGTGACGGAGGATGGGATCGAGCATTATCCTCTGTTCGCGGCCGCTTTCGTCGATTCCATGTGCGATCCCTGTGATCTTTCGTTCCGTCTCGAGGGTGTCGATGAGGTCAATGCGGCAGCTCATCATAGCTCAAACAACAATGGTGCTGAATGAGAGAATTCCGTGTGCTGGCACATTTGATTCTGTGAGATTTAATCCCGTTAAAATTATGTAAATCTGGAATTGAATTCCTGTTTTACAGGAATTGAACTCCAGAAAAACAGGAATTGTACTCTTGTTAAACAAGAATTGAAATCCAAACGTACTTAGATACATGTCCTAGCAACATGATTGCCCGTACTGTTCTTTCCCGCATTAAGGAGAAGATGGGCTATAGGCCGGTGACACTTATCACAGGTGCCCGTCAGACAGGAAAAACGACCCTGCGCAGGTTTCTGTCGGAGAAGTACGGAATGGGTTATGTGTCCCTGGCAAACATGTCGGAACGCAGGGTAGCAGTGAAAGATCCAGAGTTGTTTCTGAAAACCCATCCTGCGCCGCTGATCATTGACGAGATCCAATATGCGCCCGGGCTTTTCGAGGCTTTGGAAGAAATCGTCGATCGCGTAAAATTCGAGGATGGAAAATATCAGGGAATGTACGTGCTCGCAGGAAGTCAGGAATACACTCTTATGCAGGGGGTGGCCCAATCAATGGCCGGAAGGATCGGCATCATCGCCTGTCCCTGCTGAGTCAGAGCGAGATCGCAGGGCGGGAGGACATCCCTTTCAGGGTGGAACTGGAACTGAACAGCCGCCGTGCCGAGGAACTCCATATGATCTGCGACGAGTTCTACAACAGGCTCGTGCGCGGATCCTACTCCGAACTGTACAACAATTCCTCGGTCAATACCTGGGATTTCTACTCGGATCACACTGAGGCATATATCTCCCGCGACGTGTCGCAGATAATCAACGTGAAGGACAGTCTGAAGTTCCAGGAGTTCCTGAGCTGACCGCTTCGCTTACAGGTCAGGAACTCGTCTACGAGAATATCTCGAACGCCATCGGGATCGAAGTGTATCCTGTGAATTCAGATGAATACCGTATCCTCCACGAGGCTGGTGCGGATTATGTCACAGTGTTCCAGGAGACATATGACCCAGACACCTATGCTGTGAATCATCCCGGAGGTCCGAAGAGCGTTCTTTCGTACAGGTTCAACGCACAGGAGAGGGCGCTCATGGGCGGAATGCGCGGAGTAGGTTTCGCACCGCTGTTGGGTCTCAGGAAGGACTGGAGGAAGGATGCGTTCGACTGCGGAATGCACGCCTATCTTCTTCAGAGAAAGTATCCCCATGCAGAGATATCCTTTTCCCTGCCCCGGCTGAGGCCGTGCAGCAGCCATATGGAGGACGATGTTGCAGTGACCGAAAGGAATCTGCTGCAGGTCGCGATGGCATACAGGCTGTTCATGCCGTTCGTGGCGGAGACCATCTCCACACGTGAATGTCCCAGGTTCAGGGACGGCATCCTGGGTATCTGTGCCACGAAGATCTCGGCCGGTTCTTCCGTATCCATCGGTGGGCATAGCAATGTCAAGGACAAGGGCGACAGTCAGTTCGAACTGTCGGACAATCGCGGTGTCGAGGAGGTCCGGGAGGCCCTCATCGGGCTGGGTCTTCAGCCGGTGTTCAATGATTATGTGAGGTCCGATTGATGGAGGTTGTCGCGGTCTCTGACCGCAGGATCTCGAACAGGCCGTTTCTGGACCAGGTGAAGGCGATCTGCGAAGGGGGAGCCGATGTGTTCGTTCTTCGGGAGAAGGATCTGCCCTATGCCGAACTGCTTTCCCTATCAAAGGCTGTTCGGGTGATATGCCTGTCCGCAGGGGCGGTGTTCTGTCTCGACGGGCCGCCCGATATTGCTTCAGAACTCGGTCTTTCGGATGTGTGGGTACCCTTCGCATATTTGTAGGAGAACGGAAGACCCAGCATAGACAATGTGTGGGTGTCCGTGCACAGTCCGGAAGAGGCTGCTGAGGCGGAGATGTTAGGTGCAGACCGGGTGGTTTTCGGAAATGTGTTCGAGACCACATGCAAACCCGGAAAGCCTGCCGCCGGTGTGGATGCTCTGATTGAAACCGTCCGTTCGACATCCGTTCCTGTATATGCCATCGGTGGGATCGATGCAGATTCCGCAACCGTTCTGAAGGATACAGGCATAGCAGGCGTATGCATGAGGTCATCGCTCATGGAAGCGCAGGACCCTTCCGTTCAGATATCTTCAGTACACAGCATCTGAATGTCTGGGTCTTTTGATCCCGGGGAACGAAAACCGATATATCATAAGGAACATGTCCTCTCGATGAAAACTCGTACCATGTACGCTGTCGCCGCCGGAGTGTATCTTCTGTTCCTGGCGGCATTGGTCCTGGTGATCGTGTGCAGTAAGAATCAGGATTCGATGGTCATGGGGATGACCTTGGTGTCGTCCGCCCTGATGGTGGTGACCCTCATCCTTGCGGTCATCTTCATGAGAAGGTCCCCTTCGGAGCGTTATGAAGAGCTTTACGCGAAGAAGGAGAACGAGGATTGGGAGAAGAAGTGACCTTCTTTCTTCAATCCTATTTTTGATATCTGGCACATTGTCAGAACGTGCTCTTGCGCCTCTGTTTGTACAGGAAGAACAGGAACAGCGGACTGCCGATCAGTGCGGTCACCACTCCGACGGGAAGGCTTCCCGGAACGGATCTGACGATGATGTCGCTGATGATTATCATCAGGGCACCGATCAATGCCGATGATGGGATCAGGATCTTGTTGTTGTTTCCGACAAACAGCCTTGCTATGTGCGGTGCGACAAGTCCGACGAATCCGATGGTCCCGGTGAAACACACAGCGACAGCGACACCTAAAGACACCATCACGAAACATATTATCCTGAGGCGGACGGGGTTATGTCCCAGACTGTGACAGGTGCTGTCTCCGGCCATTAGGAGATTGATCCTTCCTGCAAGGAGGGTGAAACCGACCAGCAATGCGACGGCGGCGATGAGCATAGGTGCAAGATCGTTCCACGTGGTGCTGGAAAGTGTTCCGAGGCTCCAACGGTAGATCTCCTCCAGGCTTTCCTCACTGGCGTTGAATTTGAGGAAGGTGGTAAAAGCGGAGAAGATATACATCATTCCGATACCGACGAGGATCATCATGTTCGGACTGAGCTTCTTCATCGAGGAGATGAGAACAATGGCCGCTGCAGGTATCATCGCGAAGATGAACGCGTTCGCGATCACAGCCATATCTCCTTCCGCTCCGGGCAGTACGGAAGCACCGAGGATGATGGCGATGGTGACACCGAACAGTGCCGCCGATGAGATACCGATAGTGTAAGGTTCTGCCAGCGGGTTGTGGGTCACGGTCTGCATGACGGTTCCGCTGACCGCAAGTATGGTCCCGATGAGAATAGCGGCGATGGCACGCGGTGCGTTGGACTCGATCGCAACGTAATCGATCATTTTGTCGATGTAGGTGGTCGGTTCGATGCCTTTTATGCGGTTGAACACTGCGGTCCAGGCCTCTTTGAATGTGACATGGAAACTGTTTATACACAGAGAATAGACCGCAAGTACGATCAGAGCGATCAACAACACCGACGATATCAGGATGCGTCTGGTGCGATTCTGATGATATTCCTGCCTGCGTTCCTTGGTCATGATATCACCATATGTTCCTCCGCTGGCGGATGATCAGATACAGGAACAGGGGGGCACCGATGAACGAGGTGATGACACCGACCGGGATGGAGGCCCCGACGTCCAATGCCCTGGAGAGGATATCGCACCCCAACAGGAACGCGGCACCGAAGGCTCCGGCGGCAGGGAGCAGATATTTGTTGTCGGCTCCTAGGACCATTCTCACGATGTGGGGTATCACAAGGCCCACGAAACCGATGATCCCGACATAGCTGATGATGACCGAGGTCATAAGTGCCAGAATGACCAGACAGACGACCCTGAGCCTCTCGATGTTGAGTCCCAATGCTTTTGCATCCTTGTCGTCGAGGGCCATTATGTTCAGTTTGTCCGACAGGGGGAGGACGATGGACAGTCCCGCCACGGTGAAGACCGTTGTGAGGGGAAGCGCATCCCATGAAAGGTCGGTCAGCGATCCCACCTGCCACCTGTACACCATTGTCAGGGTGGTGGAATCGGTGGTGACCAGAAGAAGCGAAGTGAATGAGTTGAAAAGGTAGGATACCGCAACTCCTGAAAGGATCAGGGTGGCAGGCGATTTGCGGAAGAAGGGTGCCATGATCACGATGATCAGGATGGGTATCAGGGAGAAGACAATCGCATTGAAGACGATCGCCAGGTTGTTTCCGAGGCCGCCGGTGATGGTGCATCCGAGCACCATAGCGATGGCCACTCCGAACAAGGCTCCCGAGGAGACACCGGTGGTGTACGGGTCCGCCAGGGGGTTTTTCATGACACTCTGCATGATGGCACCGGACACACTTAATGCAAGACCTGCCACGATGGCGAAGAGCGCCCTGGGGACACGGAAGTTCCAGACGATGTTATCAGCGAAGATCTGTGTGTGGTCAGTGTATGTGACCCCTTTCAGATGGTTCACAAAATAGGTGAACACATCGCTCACGCTGAGGTTCAGCGTTCCTACACAAAGCGACACGAAGAACATCACTGCGGTGGCGATGATACATATCACTATGAACAGTATTTTGCGGTAGGTGTACTTGGAGTACTCCTCTTTCATCCCTTCTTTCGATTCTGTCATGAATGCAACTCTGGAAAGAGGTGCCGGGTCTCCCCGGCGGTAAGGGGTTTAATCAGCCTTTTCAAGCGGTGTTGAGGGCTGTGGCAAGGGCGGTGACGAATGCGGTGACACCTTCTTTGAAGAATGCAGCGCGGCCCGCATCATCCTTTTCGTATTTCTGATAAGTATCGTCATTGCAATAATAGTTGCCGAGATAGCTGCTGTTGTTGCACATGTCAATAATCATATTGCCTTTGTATGCGCATAGGTAGATCGTGGAACCGATGTAATTCTTAGTAGAACTTATGCTGTTTGTGTACTGAACGTAGATCCCATCAAATTTATCAGAGAACCCGGAGACGTCGAGCACAGCCTTTCCTTTTGCTTCAATCTGAGCTTTCACAGTATCGAACTGTGTCTTAGCAGTATCCGCACTGTCGCAGTAGGTGAACTTCAGGTCCTTGGAGGTCGCGGTTCCGTTGTAATAAGTTCCGGACATCGTGAACACACCTTCATTGTCAGCAGCGGCACTCGCTTTTCCGTAGGTGCCTTCCTTGTATGCATTAACGAATGCATTGGCTGTAGAGGTGAGCTTGTCGAGCACAGCATTGTCAACGTACCTTGCCCTGATGTTGTCACAAACGATGAAACTGCCATCATCGTTGAGGGTGCTTCCGTCGGCACGGAGAGTGTATCCTTCTTTGGTCACGGTCGCAGAAAGGAGCAGTTTGGTTCCGTAGGCGAACTTGTCTCCGGTGTTGACCGCCTTTCCGTCAGTGGTCTTGACAGTGACACCGTCTTCGACAGTGATAGTGTACTCATATGAATTGAGGACGAAGGTCTTGTTGGGTGCATCGGCGATCTTCTTGTCGCTCTGGTAGAGGCTGGCAAGTTTGTTGTGGATTCCGTTCGCCCAATCAAGGTTGAGTGCATCGACTTCCTGTCCGTAGATCGCGTAAGCGATGTATGCGATCCTGGCAGGCACGGGGATGGAACCGGATACGAGGACCTGTCCGTCGTAGGCGTGTTCCCATAGGCTCATGGCGTTGGCATACTCGGACCAGTATTTTGCAACCTCATCTGTGGTGGAGGCGTAGGTCAGCGCGGTCCTGATGTGCACGATGTTGTCGAAGTTGTAGGTCCTGGTATCGAAGATACCGAGGTTGTCGGCCACTTTGATGGAGGCGGATCCGCCGAAGTCGTAACCTTTCAGACCGAACTCGGCACCTGCGGCGATGCAGAATGCGGTGTAGTCGGAATCAGCGGAAGAGATGGATCCGTTGGAGGAACTTGCAATGGCTTTCTTGACTTTGTCTGCAGGAAGGGTCGCAACAGCATCTTTGATGTCGTTGTATGCTTCGTTGTAATAGGTGAGAAGTTTGGAAGCGTTGTCCTCCTTGGCGAAGAGAAGTCCGAGGAGACTGATCGAGTGAGTGTAGACCTCAGGTTCGAAGGACGAGGCGGCGATTCTGACGACATTGAGTCCTGCTTCCCTGAATTTGTCTTCGTTGGTAAGGTAGGACTTGTTCCAGTCGGAGAGGACACAGGTGACATCGTTTTTGTCGATGGTGTCGGACGAACCGATCTTTCCGTCCTCGAAAGCGATGGTGGTGGCGGAGGTGCCGACCTTGACGACTTTCGTGGTGTCAAGATAAGTGTTTTCGTAGAGCCATTTGTCATTGGTGGTGCTGTATGCCGCACCTTTGACCTCGTCGATGATTCCGAGGGTGTACGCCATAATGAATGTGTTTGCGGATCCGCACATGACCATGGCTTTGATCGGGAAGGTTGTGGATACGAGTTCGGTATCCATGGTTCCGTTTCCGTCGGAGTCGTGATAGTTGTAGTGCCAGATGGTCGCTTTGGTGTTACCAGTGGTGTCAGCGATGGCAGCAATGATCTTTTCGAGAGCGGCCACATCCTCCGCATCGATCTTCTTGTCATTGTTCACATCTGCGAGAGGGCAGTCATTGTAACTGGTGTTGCTCTCGACTTTCTGTTTCAATAGGGCGAGATCGTCCGCATCGATATCGGTGTCCTTGTCGAGGTTTCCGAGGACTTTGAGTCCGACACCGGCCATGATATCGGTGTTTCCTTTTGAATCGTCATTGTCGCCGTTCGTGAATATTACAGCGGCACCGGCGATCACGACCACTGCCGCAATGCAGACCGCAATGCCGATCATCTGAGTTTTCTGAAGTTCCATATAATCACTTTGGATGTATTGTCCTTTATGCCGATATATTGTAGTTTTTATATATTTTTTGGATTTAATAACCAAATCCTGTAATTTGTAAGTGCGATTTTTGGCCAGATATATTTCATTAAGCCTAAATCGTGTAATGAGCACTATTCTTAATTTCGACAAATTACACATTGGAGCTATTTGATTAAATATATTGGAATATAATTCCTACTTGATAGCAGATGCAACTGAAGATCGACGACCTCGTTTTTTCATATTCCAGTGTCCCCGTTCTGAATGATGTGACCTTGGACCTCAACGGACCGAAACTTATTTCGATCCTGGGCCCGAACGGTGTCGGAAAATCGACCCTCATCCACTGTATCAACAAGATCCTGACCCCTGTGTCCGGCACTGTCATGATCGACGGTCAGGATGTCGGCGGCATCAAACTGAAGGACATGGCGAAGATCGTCGGTTATGTCCCGTACTCTTCGAACGACACCTTCCCGCTCACTGTTGTCGATACGGTGCTCATGGGGCGCCATCCTTACAGCACCTGGAACAGTCTCGACCACGATCTTGACATCGTTTATGACACCTTGGAACGTCTGGGTATATCGGATCTCGCTATGCGTCCGTTCAACGAACTGTCGGCCGGGCAGCATCAGAAGGTTATGCTTGCTAGGGGTCTGGTGCAGGAACCGAAGGTCCTGTTGCTTGATGAACCGACCTCGAATCTCGATGTGAGGCATCAGCTCGATGTGGTGAAGATGCTCCGTGAGCTCTCGAGGGAGAAGAACATGCTCGTGGTCATGATCTGCCACGACATCAACATCGCCGCCAAATTCTCCGACGAGATCATTCTTTTGGACAAGGGGACAGTGTACGCCGTCGGTACCCCTGATGAGGTGATTACTCCATCCAATCTTGAGGAAGTGTACGGTGTCGAGTCCGTTGTCATCAACGATCTCGGTTCTCCGCATGTGATCCTCCGCGATGCGGTACCTCTATGCAAGGACAATGCCGAAGGAAAGGTCATTCCGCAACGCAAGGTCGCCCGGGTCGGTTCCGAGTCGCTGGTCTGAACCTCCATTGCGTAGTTTTTTATTATATCGTGGCAATTCGAAATACATCGGATGTATGTCCCAAACGGGCCGATATCCGACCGATATAGGTGTGAGAATGAAAGGAAAACTGTACGGCATCGGTGTTGGGCCCGGAGATCCGGACCTGATGACACTGAGAGCGAAAGAGGTCCTTGAGAAGAGCTCCGTGATCGCATATCCTGTCAAGAAACCGGGAGAGGTCGGGGTTGCTCTGGAAATTATCAAGCAGAGGGTGGATGTCTCCGGAAAGGAGATCGTCGAACTCCTGTTCAGCATGAATCCTGACGACGAGGTCCGTAAGAAATGTCGCAAAGTGGCGTTGGACAAGATCTGTTCGCTTCTGGACCAGGGAAAGGACGTGGCAATGGTCACGTTGGGCGACGTTTCGGTATACAGCACATACATGTATGAGGATGCGGAGATCCAGAAACGCGGTTATGAGACCGAGGTCGTCCCCGGTATCCCGTCTTTCTGCCACGGTGCCGCACTTGCGAGACAGCCCCTTATGATCGGGGAGGAGAGCGTGGCCGTCGTATCATTGGCGAAACGCAACAACGAGAAGGCCGAGAAGACCCTCGATGTCGTCGATAATCTTGTCATAATGAAGGCGTTCGCATCGATCCCGGCCATAATTGAAATGCTTGAGAAACGTGGTATTCCGTTGGAGAACGCCACGGTCATGAGCAATGTGGGAATGGAGGACGAATACATCGGTCCCCTCGACCCGAAACGTGAATATGGCTATTTTACCACAGTACTTATCAAAAAGAAGGTCTGAACATGGCATCCACAGTTTATTTCATCGGGGCGGGACCCGGAGATCCCGAACTTATCACTATCAAAGGTCAGAGACTCATCGAAGAGGCTGACGTGATCATTTTCGCCGGGTCCCTGGTCAACCCCGCGGTTCTTGACAAGAGGAAGGAAGGCGCGGAGGTCCACGACAGCGCATACATGAACCTCGACGAGGTCATGGATGTCATGATCCCGGCATCAAAGGCCGGCAAAAAGGTGGTCAGGGTCCACACCGGAGATCCCTCCATCTACGGTGCCATCCGCGAGCAGATGGTCAGGCTCGATGCTGAGGGAATTCCTTATGAAGTGGTCCCCGGAGTCAGTTCGTTCTGCGCATCTGCCGCTGCTGTCAAAAGGGAATTTACTTTACCTTCTGTGAGTCAGACGGTCATCATCACCAGGATGGAGGGAAGGACCCCCGTTCCTCCGAAAGAGAAACTTCTGGGTCTTGCCCAGCACAACGCCTCCATGTGCATCTTCCTCTCTGTGGGATTCATGGATGAACTGTGCAAGACGCTTCTTGAAGCGGGTTACGCACCCGACACCCCCATGGCGATCGTGTACCGTGCCTCGTGGCCCGAACAGAAGATCTTCTGGGGAACCGTCTCCAATATGGCTCAGATCGTGAAGGAGAACAACATCACCCGTCAGGCCATGACCCTCGTCGGCGGATTCCTGGGCGATGAGTTCGAACTGTCGAAACTCTACGACAGCCACTTCACCACCGGTTACCGCAAGGGGACGGACTGAAATGGCCGGGAAACTGACCATCGTGGGATTCGGTCCCGGAAGTCTCGGGGACATGACCCTGAAAGCCAAAGGGGCCATCGAGAACGCTGATATCGTCACTGGGTACACAACTTACATCAACATCCTGAAGGAGTTCTTCCCGGACAAGAACTACAAGGCCACCGGTATGATGAAGGAGATCGACCGCTGCAGGATGGCCATCACCGACGCCATGGCAGGCAGCAATGTCGCCATGGTGAGTTCCGGAGATTCAGGTATTTACGGAATGACCGGACTGATCTACGAACTCGCCTTCGAGATGAAAGCAGACATCACCATCGATGCGGTGGCCGGTGTCACCGCCGCCTCTTCCGCGGCAGCTGTATTGGGTGCTCCTCTGATGCACGATGTCGCGCTCATCAGTCTTTCAGACCTGATGACCCCCATCGCCAAGATCATGAAAAGGGTGGAACTGGCAGGTGAGGCGGATTTCGTCATTGTACTTTACAATCCCAAGAGCCACGGCCGCACCGAGTATCTGGCGCAGGCGGCAGATCTTCTTCTCAAATGCCGTTCCCCCGACACCCCTGTGGGTATCGTGAGGGAGATCGGAAGGAAGGATCAATCCAAAACAATCACGACCCTCGGAAAACTCAAGGATGCCGAGGTCGACATGCTGTGCACCGTGGTGATCGGCAACAGTCAGACCTACGAGAAGGACGGTCTGATGATCACTCCCCGCGGGTACGTCGAGAAATATCTTCAGTAAACATTTTGATCGATATAGGGTGAAATTATGGTATTCGAAATCGTGACTCCTCGTGAGATCGAACAGAAAAGCATGGAGACGATCACCAAGGAACTCAACGGCCGCACCTGGCCGGAACCAGAGTTCTCCGTTATCAAAAGGTGCATCCACACCTCCGCTGATTTCGACTATGCAGACAACCTCTGTTTCTCCGAGGATGCCTGTAAGATCGGGATCGAGGCACTGAAGAACGGTGCCGATATCGTCACCGACACGAAGATGGCCGCCGCAGGGATCAACAAGAACAAGCTCGGTTCCTTCGGAGGGGAGGTGCACTGTTACATCAGCGACCCCGATGTCATCGAAGAGGCCAAGGTCAGGGGATGCACCCGTTCCACTGTATCTATGGAACGCGGGGCGAGGATCAAGAAACCTGTCATTTTTGTCATCGGCAACGCACCGACCGCACTGATCGAACTGTACCGTCTCATCAAAGAGGAAGGTGTGAAACCCGCTCTCATCGTGGGTGTCCCTGTGGGTTTCGTCAATGTCGTGGAGTCCAAGGAACTCATCATGGAGGCAGGTGTTCCATACATTGTGGCCCGCGGACGCAAGGGCGGAAGCAACATCGGGGCGGCCATCATCAACGCCCTTCTCTACACCATGGGAAGATGAATACCGAGGCGTGTGATCGATGTGCCAGACGACATAATCTCGGTCGAAGGGCTTACGGTTCGTTTCGGGGATTTCACCGCGGTCGACAATATCGACCTCACGGTGAAACGCGGAGAGATCTACGGGTTTTTAGGTCCCAACGGGGCCGGAAAGACCACCACCTGCCGGGCCGTGACCACGATGCGGAAACCCACTTCGGGAAAGATTGTGATCGACGGTCACGATGTCTCCAAGGAGCCGCGCGAGGCCCGGGCGCTGATAGGTGTGTGCCAGCAGAATCTGGCTTTGGATGTGGACATCTCCATCAGAGAGAACATCATCTCCAAGGCGGTGCTCCATCAGGTCCCTATGAAGGAACTGGAAAGAAGGATGAAGGAGCTCAGCGACATCATCGGTCTGACTCCGTATCTCGACAAGCTTCCGAGGGATCTCTCGGGAGGATGGAAGAGGAAGACTGTGATCCTCTGTGCCCTCATCCATAATCCTTCGATCCTTTTCCTTGATGAACCCACAGCAGGTCTCGACACACAGTCGCGTCACATGCTCTGGGACATCATCCGTATCCTCAACAAGAGAGGTACGACGGTGTTCATCACCACCCATTACATGGACGAGGCGGAATCCCTCTGCAACAGGGTGAGTATCATCACTAAAGGGAAGATCCGTGCCACCGGGGCACCGAAGGAGCTCATAGAACACTTCGGCGCATTCACTGTGGAGTACGAAGGCCCGGATGGAAAACGGGAGAACAGGTTCTTCAGTTCCCGTTCGGAGGCCAAGGATTTCTATTCGCAGGTGGAACACGAAGGTGCCGTCCTCCGCGGAACCCATCTTGAAGATGTGTTCCTGGAATACTCCGGAAAGATCGACGTCTCCAAACTGGGCGAGGTGATCTGATGGGACTGGTCAAAGAGACCCTGTGCGTGGCGCTGTCCGACCTCTACTATCTCAAAAGGAACTTCTTCCTTCTTCTGGCGACCTCGATGGTGACCCCGCTATTGTACATGCTGGCGTTCGGTTACGGGCTCGGAAAGGGGGTCACCATGGGCGGTGTGGACTACATCGCGTTCATGATCCCGGGTATCATTTCCCTGACGACACTTAGTTCCACTTTTGATACTGTATCTCACAAGATAATGGTCCAAAAGCGGTTCTACGAGAGTTTCGATGAGATGCTCCTGTGCCCCATATCGAAATCCTCGATTATCTTCGGCAGGGCCCTGCTCGGAGTAGTGAAGGGGATGATGTGCGGAGTGATAATCACTGTTCTGGGTCTTCTGTTCAGTTCGGACCTTCACATCAGTGTATGGTTCTTCCTGATGATGCTCGCATCCTGTTTCACATTCTCCCTCCTGGGGGTTGCGGCAGGGGTGATGGTGAAGGATCTGGCACATATGAGTCTGTTCACCACTTTCGTGATCCTGCCGATGACCTTCCTGTGCGGGACCATGTTCTCCATGGACACCCTGCCGGAGTACATCAGATGGTTCATCGACATACTTCCGCTGTCCCAGACCTCGGACTGCATCAGGGCACTGGCGCTCCAGTGGGATTTCCCGCTGATATCCTTCGGTATCCTGGTCGTCTACGCCGTTGCGTTCTATCTGCTGGCGTATTTCTTTATCGACAGGAGTCACTGAGACTTCTTCGCCCTTTTCCTTCTGGATTCGGGGACGGGGAGTCCCCTTTCCTCAAGGGCAGTGATAGCATCGGAATTGCCTTTGGCGGCAGCTTTGTTATAGAATGAAATCGCATCCTCGGGATGTTCCTTCTCGATCAGTTTAGCGTACTTCACCATACCGCGGGAATAACCCATTTCAGCGGATTCCTTCAAAAGACCCAGACCTTTGTTTTCGTCTTTGAATTCTTCCTCGGTGAGGTAGATCTCCGACAGGCGGTATACAGCGCGGGGACTGCCGGATCTGGTGAACCATTCGATGGCAAGCGGTACGTTTTTCGGTGTTCCTTTTCCCAGAAGATAGAATTCTCCGAGGTTGGTCATTCCTCTGGTGCATCCGCCTTCTGCGGACCTGCTGTACCAGTAGAAAGCTTCGTCTTCATTCTTTTCCATACCGTTGCCGTAGTCGAACATGACCCCTGCGTTGCAGGCCGAACGCGCATTACCCAAAAGTGCGGATTTGACATACAGGGTGATGCCTTTCTCCTTGTCCTTTTCGATGTTGAGACCAATTGCATAACAATATGCCAGATTCCTGCTTCCGGAGGGATCGTCATGATCGGAGGCCAGTCTGAAGAGTTCCACGCTCTGTTCCCTCTCGACCTCATTGCCGTCGCTGAGGATGGCACCGAGGAGCACCATGGAGCTCAGGCAGCCTTCATCGAGGTTCTGTTTGAGTAGGTCGATCGCCTGGTTTCTGTCGGTCTTGTAGATATTGTGGGCATCCTCGAACCTCTTTCTTACGGCAGGGTTCTCATGGTTCGATTTGGATGGATAATCCAGCATACCTACTTCATATGAAAACTACAATTTAATAATTGCTGGTTACAGATGAAATCAGTAGACGAGCTCTTTGGCGACCTTGTTGTGCATGTCGACCAGAAGGACCTTGGCCCTGATCGGTTCATCGGTGAGCTCATAGCCCATGATGATGACCTTATCGCCTACGGCGGCGAGTCTTGCGGCCGCCCCGTTGAGTGCGATGATCCCGGAACCTCTCTCCCCGGGAAGGGTGTATGTTTCAAAACGTGCGCCGGTCTCCACCACTGCGACTGTCACCTTCTCTCCCACCCACATTCCGCAGCGATCGAGAAGATCGGCATCGATGGTAATGCTTCCTTCATAATCCAGGCGCGCCTCGGTGACGGTCGCCCTGTGGATCTTGCTTCTGAGCATCCAACGCATGAACGTTCAATCGGCGGGTTATGTATAAATGTTACCATCAGCGGTCGGAAAGTTCCTCGATGCGCTCCTCGGTCTCCATATAGAGTTTCTCGAGCTTCTCGCGGTATTCATCAGACGCATTCCAGAGTCCGCGTTCGATGGACTCCTCAAGACGTTTGAGGATGTTCATTGCGGCATAGGGGTTTTCGTCCATCATCCATTCGCGGGTGCTCTCGTCGAGAAGGAACTTGTCTGTGATGCCTTCGTACATCCAGTCCTCTGTCACATCGGAGGTGGCGCCCCAGGCCATGGTGTACTCCGTTATGTTAGCCAGTTCGGCCGCACCGCGGTAGCCGTGTTCCTTCAGGCCGTTGATGAACTTCGGATTGAGGACCTTGCTGCGGAAAGCATATCTTAATTCCTCCTGGGTGCTGCGGACCTTGGTCTTGTTGGGATCGGAACCGTCCCCCATGATGGTCATGGCATCCTTTTTCCCATAGGCGCGGACGAATGCATTCATTCCGCCCAGATACTCGTAGACGTCATCGCAGTCGAGGAGGTCTATCTCCCTGTCAGGCATGTTCTTGACGGTGACGGATACCTTTCCGAACCTTCTGATGAACTCGTCCTTCATCTTCCTGCCGTAGTCTCCTTTGGAATAACCGTTGGAGCACCAGTCGAGATAGACATTGGCAAGATCTTCGACAGAATTCCACGCACCTGTCTCAATGGCTTTGTTCACTCCGGTCCCGTAGCCTCCCGGCGGGGCCCCGAAGATCCTCACGGAATTCCTCTGTCTGGCTTCATCGGGGGAGAGTCCGCCGGCGATGCCTTCCACGATGTCCTTTCTGAGATTGGCCGCCAAGGCGTTGTCCTCATCGGATTCGTCGAGGTCTATCACGAGTTTCACCGCATCATCTAACAGATCGATGAGATTGGGGAAAGTGTCCCTGAAAAGACCGGTGATATTGATGGAAACATCTATTCTGGGTCTTTTGAGTTCCGACAGAGGAACGACCTCGAGATCGATGACCTGTCCACCGGTCTTGGACCATACGGGTTTCACTCCCATGAGCCACAGGAGATAGGAGACATCGTCTCCACCGGTCTTCATGGTGTCGGTGGCCCAGATGACGAATCCGACCTCACGGGGGTATTCCCCCTTTTCGGAGACGTACTTCTCAATCATCTGGTCGGCCATTTTCTTTCCTATTTCCCAAGACGATCTGTTGGGTACAGAGTCCGGATCGAGACTGAAGTAATTGCGTCCCATAGGTAAGATATCAGCGTTGCCACGGGTGGGTGCGCCGGACGGTCCGGGGAGGACATATCCTCCGTCCAGGCCGTGCAGGGCATTATCGATCTCCTCGGTCATTTTCATGACGTTCGGTGCCACTCTGCTGCAGATGAATTCTATGCCTTCCTTCAGGTCCGGAGACACTTTTCTGTAGAGGGATTCCACATGTGCCAGACACTCGGAAACGTTGTAGTTGGCAGACCTCATCCATGCCAGCAGTTCCTGGAATTCCTTATCGACGCGGGATGTGGCCTCGCTGTTCAGTTCTCCTGAGGGAAGAATGCCGGAGGGGTCGTCGAGGCACTTCTGGAGATCGATACCTGCATTGGCGGCGAACGAATCCCTCACAGAACGGACGTTTCCGTTGTCCAGCCTCACCAGGGAATAGATCATTTCATCGAAATGGGCCCCTTGAGGTACCCTTCCGAGGATGTGGAGGTCCGATCTGATCAGCGCATCCTTGACCTCGTCGAGATATTCGTGAAGCGGGACCACATATTGATCGAAACCTTCGGGTCCGGGGTCACCTTCGATACCGAGATCGTTGAACATGTCGTGTTCCTTCGCGCTGAGATAGATCTGATTGATCAGCTCTTTGAGGCGTTCGGGAGAGGCGGAACCCTTCAGGCGGAAGTAGTCCTGCAGGGGTACCTCCATCTCGGAGATCTCCTCATATTCCCCCGCTCTTGCCATGGTCGGAGGCATATGACCCAGAAGTACGGAGTTGGCCCTCCGTTTGCATTGGATCCCCTCTCCCGGGTCGTCGATTATGTAGAAGTACAGATTGGGTAAACCGCCGAGGACCACATCGGGATTGCATTTGCAGGACATTCCCACGTTCTTGCCCGGCAGCCATTCGACGGTGCCGTGGGTTCCCACGTGGATGACCATATCTGCTTTGAATACATCGCGGATCCACCTGTAGTATGCGAGATACTGATGCTGTGAGAACAGTTCCGGGTCGTGGATGTTCTGTTCCATCTTGTCCGCGGAGCCCCTCAGAGGCTGGTATCCGAGGAAGACGTTCCCGTTCACGATGCCGGGGATGATGACATCTTTTCCATCGACACATATGGTCCCGGGACATTCGCCCCAGTTTTTCCTGATCTGAGATTGGTCCCATTCGGGTATCCTTCCGAACTGTTCTCTGTAATCCTTGGCGGACACGAGGTCCGCGGCCTTTTCGCGGATCGCCTTGGAAGAAAGGTTGTCAAGGTCGTTGGTGATGTTCTCGAGGATGGTGTTTATCAATGATTTTCCGTTGTCTGGCACATTGCTAATCGAGTAACCTTCGGAGTCCAGTCTGCGGATAAGTTCGGACACGCTTTCAGGGGTGTCGAGACCTGCCGCATTGCCTATCGAACCCGAATCCGAACGGGATTGCCAGATGAGAATGGCCACCTTCCTGTTTTCAACCGGAATCGAACGGAGTTTCGCCCAATTGTAAGTCAGATCGGCCAGTCTTTCGATCCTGTCGTCGATGGGTATGGCACGTTTCTTTCCGCTTCCGGAGGGGGTGTAGCAGATCGGGAATCCGATGATGTTTCCGTCGATCTCAGGGAAGACGACGTTGGCGCTGATGTCGTGTTTGTTAAGACCCAGCTTGTCGGTTTCGTAATCTGCATAATCTCCGGAAACGGTGATGGCATGTAACACCGGGACATCAGTCACGGTATGGTAGAAGTTCTCATCATCCGGAGTTCCGAGACCTTTGGTATCTTTGGAGCTTCCGAGGACGGAGAATGAGGTGACCGCTACAGCGGCATCGATTATCGGTTTTCCGTTGTCGGTGAAGTATTTGTTGAAAACATCCCTGGTGATCTTGTTCCCATCCACGGAGAACGAGGCGGCAGTGTAGAAAACGGGAATGACATTCATCCCTTTGGATTCGAAGATCTCGGTCATCCTGTCGATCTGGGCCAGGTTGTTGTAGATCCACAGGCTGTTGGCGAAGATGATCCCCACCGTCGGGCGTCCGGGGGTCAGAGAACGGAGGTAATCCTCTTTTGTCACATCCCTAGGGAACTTCGGATGGTAGATCCCGTCCGTACGTGGCGTCACAGGTTCTGGAACCTGGGCATCTGTCAGACCGAGCAGATGCGCGACCGAAAGATACAGGCCGTATTCGTTCTCAGCACCTCTTCCCGCACAGTATCTGCACAGGTTCTTGTATTCCTCATCGGAACCGCGGAACAGGGGCCTGTTCATCACCGTGATGTCGGGACTTCCGGAGTAGATGAGAACATATCCTTTGCATTCTCCGAGGATATCCTTGTACTTCTGGAACCTTTTGAAACGGTCGGTGTCCGACATGCACCTCATGAATACGAAATCGGCCATGCGGGTATGTTCCAGCAGTTCCTGGTACTGTATCGGATCATCGTCGATGTCGGTGCCGTTCTTCGCATAGATCTCGGGTTCTATGCCGACCTCCTGAAGTCTCTTTGCAGGTTCTGCCATGATGACGGCATCGGCCGATTGGACAGATATCACTATGATCCTCATTTTCATGGATATCACCTCAGATCTTCCTGTATCTGACCAGGTAATAGTCGAGCAGGAAGAATGCGATCATGAACATGCACAGCACTCCCAGCGCCCAGAACGGGAACGTATAGATGTCCAGGGTGGCGGACCTGATGCACACGCTCGCTTCGGTCAGGGGGAGCACATACAATGCGCCCTGGGCCCAGACAGGCAGGTTGGCTACCGAGAAGAATGTACCGCAGAGGAAGGTCATCGGGGTGATGACAAGAGAACTGAACGTGGCCATGGATGCATGGGATTTCGCAAGCAATGCGGCCGATACTCCAAGGAAGGAGAATGTGAAACAGGCCACCAGGAGACTGATCACGAACAGCGGCGTGAGGTGGAGGAACGAGGGTTCCAGTGCATAGCCGATGATGAACATCAGTCCCGCACTCAATACGCCGCGGATGACCCCGATAATGGCTTTTCCGATGACAATGGCGGAACAGCTGAGGGGACACATCATCATCTCGTCGAAACAGCGATAATAGAGCCTCTGCACGTTCAGTCTGGCGGATGTGGCGCTGAACGATGCCGATAATGTGGTGAGGGCTATGATACCGGGAATGACGAAGTCGAGATAGGGTACGGTGACGCCATCGACCGTCACAGCACCGCCGTTGATCCCGTATCCGAATGCAAGAAGGTACAGGATAGGCGTGACGAGGCTGGAGATCAAGATGTTCTTGAACGTGTGGCGCATGTACCTGAGGTCGCCCCACGCGACGTAGTAGATCTCATGCAGAAGGGACATCACATCCCTCCCTTGGCGTTGGCGGTGCCGTTCTCGGCTATATGATCTCCGGTGAGTTCCACGAACACATCGGAGAGATTGGTCCTACGGAGGAGGACGGTGTTGGTGTCATCCAGGGTTTTCGAGAAGGAATCCGCTTCCTCTTTTGAATTGAAATAACAGTACTGGGTCTTTCTGTCGGTGCCGTAATATTCCACTGTGAATGACCCGAGTTTCTTGGAGAGTTCCGCAGGTGTGTCCTCCGCAATGATCTTTCCGTGGTTGATGATGGAGACCCTGTTGCAGAGGGATTCGGCCTCTTCGATGTAGTGCGTGGTGAGGAAGATGGTCATTCCGTCGTCGTTGAGCTTGCGGAGAAGGTCCCACATGTTCCTGCGCGATTGGATATCGAGACCTACGGTGGGCTCGTCGAGGAAGAGGAGTTTGGGGCGGTCGACCAGGGCGCAGACGATGGCGACCTTCTTCTTCCATCCGCCCGATAATGTGTCGACCCTGCGGTTGTAATATTCCCTGAGTCCGATGTAGTCCGCCAGCTCGTCGATGCGCTGCTTCCTTTCGGAACGGGGGATCTTGTGGTACATGGCATGGACCATCATGTTCTCCCACACGGTGAGGTCCTTGTCGAGGCTGATCTGTTGCTGGATGACACCGATGGCGGACTTGGCCTCTATCGGTTCCTTTTTGACATCATGGCCGTCGATGTACACCTCGCCTGAATCGAAGCCCGCCAGAGTGCTCAATACTCTCACAGCGGTGGTCTTTCCTGCGCCGTTCGGCCCGAGGAAAGCGTACATCTCTCCTCTTTTCACATTGATATCGATGCCATCGAGGGCACGTTTATCACCGTAATTTTTGACGAGATTGCTCACTGAGATGATCTCTTCCATTGCACACACCTTATATCGCAGGATTATAGCTCCCAGAGTATTTAGGTGTAATATGGAGTTAGACTAGCCTAAGAAAAGGAATTGCTCACTTGCTGTGGCGGTCCATCTCCTCGTTGAGGAGGGCATCGGCGCGGGGGATGAACTCCTGCGACCTTCTGACGTTGATGAACTTCACCTTGGGGATGAGCGAGGATAATGCCACTGCATCACTGTGGAGTTCCATCATGTCTTTGGACTTCACCTTGTATTCACCGGTCATCTGTCTGATGACGAGCTGGGAATCCATGACGAATTCGGCTTCTTTCGTTCCGAGCTGCACCGCTTTGGTGATGGCCGCGATGAGCCCGCGGTATTCTGCATAATTGTTGGTGTGGACACCCAGGAACTCGGCATGCTCGTGGATGATCTTTCCGTTTTCGGTGACCACGATGGCATATGCGGAGATGCCGGGATTTCCTCTAGATCCGCCGTCGGAATAGATGCGATACATTTTCGGCCTCTGAATAAGTGTTCCCAAGGGGAAATTTTGAAATTGAGATAAAATTGGCGTCCCGGACGGAATTCGAATCCGTGTCGAGGCCTCGACAGGGCCTCATGATAGGCCGCTACACTACCGGGACGGCTAAAACTCCTTATTGACGGGCGATATATAATAGTTTCTAAATGGTTTCCTTGATTCGAAAAATCATCTTTCAGACAGTATCGGATCAACAGTGCCAGACATCGGATTTTCGACCGATTGGACACCTCTTGTTGTGTGGGGGACCTTGATTCCGTGATCCCCTTCGTCGGAGATCGCTTCGGAGTTGTCGACCATTATCATGTGGGGGCGGGAATGGTCATCGATGATCATCGCATCTACATCGTAGACATCCTTCAGCATCTTGACTGTGATGACATCAGAGGGTTTTCCTGCATCGTAGATGCCTCCGTCCAACAGGACCATGACATTGTCCGAATACTTCGCCGCGATGTTGATGTCGTGGCTGATCATCACCACGAGCATGTTCTTCTCGCGTGAGAGTTTCTTGAGAAGACGTGTGATCTCCAGCTGGTATTTGATGTCGAGATTGGACGTGGGTTCATCGAGGAAGAGGATCCTCGGTTGCTGTGCCAGTCCTCTGGCGAGCATGACCTTCTGGTGCTGACCTGCTGATAATTCATTGAAAAGACGGTCCGCGAGATCCTCGATCCCGATGAGTTTCAGTGTTTCTTCAACAATCTTCAGATCGTCGTCGAGAGAACCGATCTTGCTGTGGGGGTGCCTCCCCATAAGGATAGTGTCCGTCACGGTCAGAGGGAAGCTGTCGCTTGCCGAATAAGGCACGTATCCGGTCAACATGGCCATCTCCTTCAGCGGGATCCCGGAGACCGGATAATCGTTGATCGTAACAGACCCAGCGGTCGGATCCAGGATCTTGTTGAGGCAGTGGATGAAGGTCGATTTCCCCACTCCGTTGGGGCCCAGGATGGAAAGTAGCTGTGCTCCGTGGATGTCGATGGTGATGTCCTCAAGGGTCGGTTTGGGGTTTTTCTTTGCATTGTATGCGAATGTGAGGTCGTTCACATCAAGAACGATCCTCGGGTCCTCATAGATGCGGTTGAACGTTTCTTTGTCCATTGATTCTTTTTTGAGTGAGATTACACGGCTCAATGCCACACCTTCCGGTTGTATTTGATAAGGATGAACAGGAACAGAGGTCCTCCGATTATGGAGCTGATGACACCCACAGGTACACCTCCGGCGCCTGTGATTTTAGCTACAGTATCCGCGAGTACCAGGAACAATGCTCCGAAGAATGCGCTGCACGGCAGGAGATAACGGTTGTTGGAACCTACGAACACCCTTGCGATGTGGGGTCCGACAAGGCCGATGAATCCGATGGTCCCGGTGAAACTGACGACCGCCGCAGTGCTGAGTGAGACCAGGGACATCACGAAGATTCTGAACCGTTTCGCATTGAGGCCCATGGTCTTCGCATTGCGGTCTCCGGCGTACATTATGTCGAGTTTCTTGGCGCACAGAAGGATGACTGCATTCAGCGGAATGACTATCGCCGCAAGAAGTGCCAGATCCTCGAAGTTCTGTTCCATTCTGACGAGGGATCCGATCCTCCAATGGTAGATATCGGAAAGGGTTTCACTTGAACAGGTGACCATGATGTACTGTGCGATGGAGCTGAACATGTACATCATCGCGATACCGATGAGGATGATACCCACCGAGGTCAGTTTCCTGAAGCTTGATACGATGAGAATGATGATAACCGGCAGTAAAGCGAACAGGAATGCGTTCGCGATGGTGCCGTATTCCGCAGGGACGTTCGGCAGAACGGTGATGCCGAGGGCCATGCTTATGCAGGCTCCGGTCAAAGCCGCCGAGGAGACACCCATGGTGTAAGGTTCTGCGAGAGGGTTGTTGGTGACGTTCTGCATGACGGCACCACCGAGGGCCAATGTGGCACCGATCAGGATGGCTCCCAATGCGCGGGGAAGACGTATGTCCCAGACGAACGCATCTCCCTTGATGTTGGTTATGTTCCCTGTGAGGTGGTCGATGAACACTTTAATGGAGTCCACGAACGAGATATGATACATTCCGACGCCGATCGCGATGAAAAGCGATATCACGGTCATCAGAATGAACAGGGTCGTGACCAGGACCTTTTTCTTGTTTTTGAGGTGATATCTCTGGACAAAACCTGGTTCCGTCATCAGTACCACCCTTTGCCTTTTTTCCTACAGACGATGAGTGCGAAGAAGATTGGGCTTCCTATGATGGAAACGACGACGCCCACTGCGACATCGAGTATCACTTCTGCTATGTATTCGGATATCAGCATAAGTGTGGCACCCACCAGCATTGATATCGGAAGTACGAACCTGTTGTCAGAACCGACGATCAATCTGACGATATGCGGTGCGACAAGCCCCACAAATCCCAGGATACCGGTGAATGAAACGATTCCTGCAGTCATTATCGCCATGAGGATCAGACACAGAGTTCTGAAGTTCTCCACGTCGAGACCCAGGGATTTGGCGCTTCTGTCACCCAGGCTCATGACATTGAGCTGTTTTGAAAGGGCGAAGACGAGTATGGAACCGATCACCGTGATGACAAGCATGATTGGCAGAGTGTCCCAGTTGACATAATCGAAGTTTCCGACCTGCCAGAGATAAGCTCTTTTGAGATCGTCCTCGTCCGCCGCGCTCATCAAATAGGTGATCATGGCGTTGAAGAAGTACGAAAGGGCCGAACCGGCAAGGATGAGGGTGGCCGGGGTCATTCTGATCGTACGGGAAAGGATGATGATCACAATCGCAGGAACCATCGCTCCGATGAACGCGTTCACCACGATGCCGTAACCTCCGGCCGAGGCGAAGGAGATACCTACAATGATCGATGCGACCGCACCGAGACATGCTCCTGATGATATTCCGGTGCTGTAAGGGTCTGCGAGAGGATTGTTCATCGTGGACTGCATCAGAGAACCAGCCGCTGCAAGTCCGCAGCCTGCGACGATGGCACCAAAGATCATCGGTATCGCCATGTTCCAGATGTAATAGTCTGCCCAATATTCGACAGAACGCGGGACATAGGTCTTGCCGAGCAGATGTCCGATAATGATGTCCAACGCCTTCGACGGCGAGATGCTCGGGTAGAACACCAAGCTGAAATACGCTGTCAGAGTGATAAGCACGATCAGGCACACAAGTGCCAGAACGATCTTTTTGAAAAGCTGACTGCGGTATCTGTTGACGAATGCATTATCGCTTTGCTGACGGGTGATGAATTTCAGAATGATGCCTGCCTGTTAAAATTAAAGGGGGAAGGACCCCCTTGGTGTTTCAGGCCTCAAGCAGAGGCGGGTTTGAGGGCGTTATAGTCGTCGTAGTCGAAGGTGGTGATCATGTTATCAACGGTGCATCCGCCGAGGTAATCGGGGCATGCAGTGACAAATTTCTGGAACACTTCATCTCCGAATCCTGCAGAGACCTTGTCGGGATACAGGTTCTCGAGCATGTATGCGACTTTGACGACTCCGGGTAGGAGGGAGTTGACGTACACCAGGTCATTGTAGCAGTCGAGTTTGTTGAAGTACTTCATGTACTTCTCCCACTGGGTGACGATCTCCTTGTCGGCAGTTGCCTTGTCGGCGGAACGGTCGATAGAACGGATGCTGATGAGCGAGTCGATCTTGTCATCGAAGTTGGTCAGCTGGTTCTCGCCGGTGTTGATCTTGACCGAGGAACCGGTGCTGATGATGTTTTTGAATGTGTCATCTATTTTGTAAAGGGGCATTGCTCCTGCTTCTTCGATGTTGACATAGTTCTCGGAATCCTTGTCCATGAGCATGTATCCCATAATGACTCCGATGACCTTCTTCTTCTCACTGTCGGTGAGGCTGTTGATAGCGTCGGACATGGTCTTCAAGATGGGCTGACTGACGTTCCAGACGGTCATTGCGTTCGTGTAGGTGTCAGCACCGAAGAGGTATCCGAGGGTGACGATGGTGGAGAGCTGTTCCTCCATGGAAACGGTCTTGACGATGAGTGTGGGGGTTCCTGCAGTGCTCAATGCACTGTACTGTTCGTCGGTGATGTTGGCTTTCCTGGAGGCATCGATGATGAGAGCTCCGAAGTGGGTCTTTGAATCTTCTTCAATGAATTTGTCAAAGGCGAATTTCATAGACGATCCGCCGAGATTGACGACTCCGTCGACGGAGATGAGCTTGGATTCCAGGTTGTCATAACTGACGGAGTTGTATGCGGAGACGTGGTTCTGTCCGCCACACATGAGAATGTCAGCGTTGATATTGGAAGTGAAAGTGGCAACGTGGTCAAGAGGATAGTTGACCTCGACCGCGACTGTGTTTCCGGATTTGTTAAGGCAGATGACGTTTGCCTTGGTGGATTTTCCGTCGATGAGGTTCTGGACGCAAGTGACATCGTCATCGGTAATCTTTCCGTCCTGGTTTGCATCGCAGTTGGGGTAATCCGCAGTGGTTCCATTTTTGCTGATGACGTCTTTTATGATAGCGATATCTGCACTGTCGAGTTTTTCGTCACCGTCGGCATTTCCGACGATTGAGAGGACAGGAGATTCTCCGTTGTAGGTTCCGGGCTGTTCGTTGTCCTTGTCGTTATTCTTGGTAAGTACCACCGCGCAGGCAGCGATCGCGAGGACCGCAACGACCACGATGGCCAATATCTGTTTCTGTTGCATAATATTACCGTAGGTATGTCTAAATCTTTATCTAAAATTTAAATATTCCTTAATATTTGTGTAATCTTAGTAAATGATGGATGTTGGATTAGAGAACCAAAAAAAGTTCTCGAAACAGCATTTTCAATTAAAATGAAAGAAAATCAAGGCTTTTGGGCAGAAAAACTCTATTTATTCACTAAAGTATTGTTTTTATCAAAAAACATTCTGTAGAAATATGACTGCCTCCGAGGAAGGTAACAATTTGGATGATATGAACGAAGTGAAAAAATATGCTGGATACGAATTCGGATCGGAGGATTCAGCCATTGTAGCGAACGGCCTCGTCAAGAGGTTCGGTGACTTCACCGCCGTTGATCATCTCGATCTCAATGTCCGTAAAGGCGAGATCTACGGATTCCTCGGGCCCAACGGTGCCGGGAAGACCACCACTGTCCGTATGCTCACCACCATGGAACTTCCCGACGAAGGCACCATCTCTATCGACGGCCACCCCGCGAAGACCGATTACATCTCCGCCCGCAGACACATCGGAGTGATCCAACAGCAGCACAGTCTGGAGAAGGACATCTCGGTGAAGGAGAACATCGTCCACCACGGCCTGATGCAGAACCTCTCCCGCCGGCAGATCGCCGAGCGCATGGACGAACTCTGTACCATCATGGAACTCAACGACCGTCTCGACTCCCTCATCGCCAACCTCTCCGGCGGCTGGAAGAAGAGAGTGGCCATCGTATGCTCCCTGATCCACGAACCTGACATCCTTTTCATGGACGAACCGACGACCGGTCTTGACACCCAGTCCCGCAACATTCTCTGGAAGATGATCCGGGCGATCAACGCCAAAGGGACCACGATCTTTCTTACCACACACTATATCTTTGAAGCAGAGAACCTCTGTGACAGAGTAGGCATCATCGCCAAAGGGAAACTCATCGCCGAAGGCACTCCGGAGGAACTTAAGTCCACCATGGGTCCGGTCGCATTGGTCTCCTCGGATTCCGACGGGAACGAACACGTACAGTATTTCCAGACCCGTGCCGAGGCAAGGGAGGCCTCGGGTCAGATCCATGAATCCCATGACACCATGATCCGCAGCACGAACCTCGAGGATGTGTTCCTCAAACTGACCGGAGGTTCGTTCTGATGTACAATCTCCTTTCGGAGACCGCAAGGGTGGCCTACGGTGACCTGTGCTTCTTCCGCAGGCATCTCGTTCAGGTCATCATATCCTCGATGATCGGGCCTCTGCTATACCTGGTGGCCTTCGGATACGGTATGAGGACGGGTTCCACCGGAAATGCCGATGTGCCCTATCTGGCATATGTGATCCCGGGTATCGTTTCCATAACCACTCTGACCGCAGGTTTTGCTTCTTCATCGCAGAAGATCCTCATCCAGAGACTGTTCTATTCCAGTTTCGACGAGCTCATCCTGTGTCCGATGCACATCCCCTCCATAATCTTCGGAAAATCGGTCATCGGAATGCTGAAAGGGCTGATCGGAGCGTTCATAATGCTGGGCCTCGGATGTCTCCTCGAACCCCACGTACACATCACTCTGGGTCTTTTGATCTGCATCTTCTTCTGTAGCGTCACATTCTCCATGTTGGGAGTGATGGCAGGTCTTCTCGCAGGTTCGAGTCCCACTCTGAACATGATCTCGAGCATAGTCATTCTTCCTATGACGTTCATGTGCGGCACCCTGTTCTCCGTGGATTCACTTCCTAGTGCTATCGGAACTGTGATCTGGGCCCTGCCGCTGACCCACTCCTCCGAGATCATACGCGCTACCTCGTTAGGCTGGGACTTTCCGTGGATCTCCCTGTTGGTGCTGATGATATATTTCGCCGTGTTCTTCGTGATCGACTGCATCATCATCAAAAAGAAGCTCTATTGAGTCAAGAATGGCGGTCTTTCTCATACTATTTATGATGGGTCGCATATCCACCTATCATGCCCAGTGCAACAGTCGGCGAGTACATGGTGCGCGACGTCCAGTACGTCACTCCGAACATGACCGTTCAGGAGGTCATCGACAAGCTTCTTGACTCCAACTTCCACGGATTCCCTGTGGTGGAGAACGGTTACCTTTTGGGGTACATAACTGCAAAGGAGCTTCTCCGTTACACCGACGTGCCCAAGGCCAAACTGCGTTCCGTCATGACCAGGGGTACATTGTGTGCCATCCCTTCTATGTCGATCGACGATGCCACCCGTATCCTGTTCAGATACGGACTCAGGAACCTTCCTGTGGTGGATGAGAACAAGAAGATCGTGGGCATCATCTCGAACATCGATGTGGTAAGGTCCCAGATCGAGAAATCCCGTCCCGGGAAGGTCATGAATGTGAAGAACTTCATGGAGAAACAGAACCATGTGACCATGAGGATCCACAACGGCGAGGTTCCGATCTCCGAAATGATCCCCACTCAGAAGGAAGTGTACATGGACGAGCTCGTGGGCAGGCAGTACGAGATCAAGAGAGGTCTCAACGAGCCGATCATCGTCATCAAGAGGCATAAAGGATATCTGGTGGTCGACGGGCACCACCGTATCATGGCCGCCCACAGGCTGGGAATGACCACTTTCAACTGCATCATTCTCGAACCCAGCGATCTGGATGTCACTCTGGGTCTTGAGGTCACGGCCGAGAGATGGGGACTTCATTCATTGAACGACGTGAAGATCATCGAAGGTTCGAAACACCCGTTCATGGAGATCACCACCATGCTCCTTCCCCAGGAGATCGCCGGGAACATCAACCACATCCTCATGGAGCGTATGGAGGAGAATCCCGGACCCGGTGTGCCGAGCCCCATAGATCCGGTGCCCCGCAGGAGGGTCAGCACCGCTTCGGCGAAGAAGGCTGCTTCCAAGACATCTGCGAAGAAATCCGTTGCCAAAACGTCTGAGAAGAAGGCGGCAACGAAGAAGGCAGCTGCCAAAAAGACCTCGACGAAGAAGTCTGTTTCCAAGAAACCGTCGAAGGAAAGCGCCTGACGAAGCTCAGCGCTTGATCGCGCACAGCAGCATCCGGCGTCCGAGTTCCAGCTCTTCTGGAGTGAACTCGAACTTCAGATTCTTTTCGAATTCTTTGAAAAGATCGCTCAGCGGAGCGTAGGTCTCGAGGGCTTTTTCCGTAAGTGCCAGCACATAGGATCTGCGGTCTTTCTCACTGGCCCTGCGTACAACATATCCCTCATCTTCGAGACGTTTCAGACGGACCGTGACAGCGGATTTTGCGACACCGAGCCTCTCTGATATGAGCGAAGGCGTGCAGCCCTCGTTGAATAGGATGATGTCCATACAGACCATGTCCATATACGAGCAGTCGTGCAGACCTCCGTTTTTGATATACTCCTGTTCAAAGACCGTAAGGCGCCGATAAAACGACCAGAAGATCGAATCGTTATCCATCTCCAGTCATAATTGATTTAAGATATTTAACCATTTAATTCTGATTTTATAATTATTTCATATAAGGGCCGCATATGCTGGCTATATGTCATCCGAAGAGAGCGAGCTCGGGACCATAATTGGGCCTGGGAAGATCCTGCGGTTCGCTTTGTCGTCGATCGTCATGATGGTGTTCATCACCTCACATTCGATAGTGGACGGACTCTTTGTCTCCAATTGGGTCGGTTCGGATGCTCTTGCCGCGTTGAACATCACTATGCCGGCATTCAACATCTTCGGTGCCATCGGTTTCATGTTCGCCACCGGGGGAAGCGCGTATGTTGCAACGCTTCTCGGAAAGAAAAAAGGGGCCGAGGCGAACTCCGCATTCATTAGATAATGTTCGTCGCTCCCCTTCAGGGCACTGTTGATCACGGCCTTGGGAGTCATCTTCGCGGATGAGTTCGTGCGCGCTTTGGGTGCGGATTCCGCGCTTGCGCCGCTGACCCTGGAATACTGGAACACCCTTGCCCTGTTCGTTCTCATCATTATGATGCAGTTCATTGCATTGCAGTTTCTGATCGTCATTGGGAGGCCGCAGTCGGCATTGGTTGGCTCGGTGATGGAGGGTTCGCTCAACATTTTCCTTGACTGGGTCTTTATCGACATCTTTCATTGGGGCCTCAGCGGTGCGACGTTCGCGAGCGGAATCAGTACAATGTGTGCGATCGTTCTGGCGCTCCCCATCCTGTGTTCGAAGAAATCCCATCTCAAGTTCGTGCGCTGCAGAGTGTCATCCAAGGTCATCATTCCCACCTGTACCAACGGCGTATCCGGGATGGCCACGAACCTGGCCGTCGCAGTCACCTTGTTCCTGTTCAATATCATGATGATGAAATATGCAGGAGCTGACGGTGTTTCCGCGATCAGCATAATCCTGTATGTGGAGTTCCTGGCGGTGGCCGTGACCTTGGGATACTCGTCCGGAGTGGCCCCTGTCATATCATACCACAATGGTGCTGGGGACGATGTGCATAAAAGGGAACTATTCCATTTCAGCATGAAGTTCGTGTGCATACTCGCCTTGGCAGTGTTCGTCGTAATGGAGATCTTCGCCGGAACGATCGTCGGATTCTTCGTGTCTGGGTCTTCCGAAGTGGGGCAGATGGCGACCGACGGTGCGCGTATACCTTCCCTTGTATTCCTGCTGATAGGTGTGAACGATTATGCATCCGCACTGTTCACCTCGTTATCGAACGGACTGGTCTCCGCGGTGATCTTCGAGGTCAGCGGATTCATCATTCTGGCGCCTATGATCGTCGCACTTCCCACACTGTTCGGTATCCATGCGATCTGGTTTGCGGTGCCCCTGACGGAGTTCACATCTGTCTTCATCACGGCACAGTATTTCCTCAGATTGGGTCCGAAATACGGGTTCCTGAAAAGGAAGGATCCGATAGTTCCAGATATGTGAAATCAAAAGAAAAACACCGAGGGGACAGACCCCTCGGCGGCGAGCTCACTCGCTCCTGGAAAGGGTTTCTCTGGCGGCCTTGAGGAGGATCCTCTGTTCGGCCGAGGCGATGATCTTCTTGGTCCTGATGAAAGTATCAGGGTTGAGGGAGATACAGTCGATTCCCTCTTCCACGAGGAACTCGCAGAAGTCGGGGTAGACGGAGGGTGCCTGTCCGCAGATGCTGACATGCTTTCCGTTCTTGTGGGCGACCTTGATGAGCTGGGAGATGGCGGCCTTGACGCCTGGGTTCCTCTCGTCGAAGTATCCCATTTTTCCGAGGATATCGGAGTCCCTGTCGCAGCCCATGGTGAGCTGGGTCAGGTCGTTGGATCCGATGGAGAACCAGTCGCAGTACTTGCAGAACTCCTCGGCCATGAAGATGTTGACGGGGACCTCGGCCATGAAGTAGAGCTTGAGGTCAAGTCCACGTTTGAGTCCGACGGATGCCATCATGGCGGTGATCTGTTCGACCTCACCGATGGTCCTGACGAACGGCAACATGATGTTGACGTTCTTGAGTCCCATGTCGTCCCTGACCTTCTTGATGGCCTTGAGTTCGCACATGAATGCCTCACGGTAGTTCTCGGAGACGTACCTGGAACATCCTCTCCATCCGATCATGGGGTTGTCCTCGGTGGGCTCGTAGTTCGCTCCGCCTTTCATGTCGCGGTACTCATTGGTCTTGAAGTCGGAGGTCCTGAGGGTGACGGGCCTGGGGTAGAACGCCCTGGCGACCTTGGCGATTCCGTCGGCGAGCTTGTCGATGAGCTCCTGGGACCTTCCCTCCGCGATGACCGCGCAGGGGTGTTCTCCGATGTAGTTGGTGAAGAGGAACTCGGACCTGAGGAGACCCACTCCGTCACAGGGGAGTTGGGCGACCTCTTCGGCCTTGGTGGGCATGGACATGTTGCACATGACCTTGGTTCCGGTGATGGGGACGGGCTCTGCGAAGACAGGTGCGGCCTTGGAGGTAGCGACCTCTTCCTTCGCCTTCTTCTTGATCTCTCCGCGGTAGACGGTTCCGGTGGATCCGTCGACGGTGACGACCTCTCCGTTCTTGAGGGTGGTGGTGGCGCTTGCGGTACCGACGACACAGGGGGTTCCGAGCTCCCTGGAGATGATGGCTGCATGACAGGTCATTCCTCCCTCGTCTGTGACGATGGCAACGGACCTGCTCATGGCGGGGACCATGTCGGGCATGGTCATCTTGGTGACGAGGACGTCTCCGTCCTTGATGACATCGAGGGACATTCCGTCCTGATAGATGCAGACGGTTCCGGTGGCCATGCCGGGGCTGGCTCCGAGACCGGTGAGGACGACCTCTCCTCCGTCGACATCGGCCGCGGGGGTGGTGTCCGCGGAACCGATGGCGGTGATGGGCCTTGCCTGAACGAGGAACACTTTTCCGTCCTCGACGCACCATTCCATGTCCATGGGCTTGTCGTAGTGGATCTCGACCTGTCTTCCGATCTCGGCGATCTCGAGGACGCGGGAGTCGGGCAGTTTCTGAACTGCCTGGGCCGCTTCGGGGACATCCTCTTTCACGGCTCCTCCCTTGGGGCCGCGGACGTATTTCCAGGTCTGTTTGAAGATTTTCTTGTCGCTGATGGACATCTTCGCTTTGTCGATGACGTAGTGGTCGGGAGTGACCTCTCCGCCGACCATCGCCTCGCCGAGACCGTAACCCCCCTCGACGATGATGTTCTTGGCACCGTTGTGGGGGTCCACGGTGAACATGATGCCTGCGAACTCGGAGTTGACCATCTTCTGGACGACGACAGCGAGCTTGACATCCTCATGGGAGTAGCCCTGGGCCTCCCTGTAGTAGATTGCCCTGGAGGTGAACAGCGAGGACCAGCATTTCTTGATCTTGTCGAAGAGGTCCTTCTCATCTTTGACGTTGAGATAGGTCTCCTGCTGTCCGGCGAAGGATGCGTCGGGAAGGTCCTCTGCGGTGGCGGACGATCTTACAGCGACAAATCCCTTCTTTCCTCCGAGGAGGATCTTGTAGCTGGATTTGATCTCGGCCTGGAGGTCCTTGGGGATGACAGCGGCGTCGAAGAGGTCCCTGATCTGCTTGGAAGCGGCGTCGAGGCTGTCGTCAGAGGTGCGGTCGATGCCTTTCAGGAGTGCAAGGATCTTGTCCATGATCCCGCTGGTGGAGATGAAATAGTCGTAGGAAACGGTGGTCAGCACGAATGCGTTGGGGACCGGGAATCCGGAGGAGGTGAGTTCTCCGAGGTTGGCACCTTTTCCGCCTACGATGGGCACGTCGGTGACGCGGAGTTCGTTAACATCGATAATTCTTCTTGTGTCGTTGACATCAGCCATGATTATCCCGTCATTGAAAAAGCGGTTTCAAGGGGAAAGACCCCTTTCTATGAAGGTCCAATTGAGTTATAGGATATAATAACAACCCTCGCGGACTCCCTATAGAATGGCTGACTGTCAGTCAGCTTAATGTTCGGCAGGTCGTTCAGAGGACGACCTTTTCATGAAGGACAGTGGCGGTCTTGGCCCGGAACACGATTCCGTACAGGAAGGTTTGTCCTTTCATAC
>CAVATL010000008.1:0-78275 GCA_963591575.1 Candidatus Methanomethylophilaceae archaeon | reverse complement strand
AACCAAGAGTGCACGTTTGTCCGGATGGTCTCCGGCGGGGATCTTGGCTCTCCATATTTCCTTGCACCTCTTGGGGTGCTCGGCTAAACTGACTATATCCAGCTCATATATATAATTTATTGATTTCAAAAATTCTAATCTGGAAAATAATGATTAAAATCCTATGATTTCGAAAAATTATACGCGGCCTCTTTCAAAAAGAAATTCCCGGGATGGACCGGATGCACTGCATAATCAGAATATATTATAACAAGGGGCCCGGCCGAAGCCGGGTAAGAGGTTTATCTGATCGTTCAGAAGTACTGAGTAAGTCCGCTGAGGATACCGTCGTACACCGCATCATGGCAGGGAGTCAGGATTATGTCGGGGTAGATACCGAGCACAATGACGAACACTGCGCAGATGAGAATGGCAACAGCGAATGCGCGGGGGATCTTGATCTTACCCTCTGCACCCCTGTTGGGCTTCTCGATGTACATCGCCTTGATGACCTTTACATAATAGTAAAGGGAGATGGCGGAGTTCAGGATGGCAACGAATGCCAGCCAGATCCAGCTGGAAACAGCACCGTTCTCATAGATTGCTCCGGAGAACAGGACGAACTTCGAAGTGAATCCTGCGAGAGGAGGTACACCGGCAAGCGAGAAGAGGAACAGCATCATTGCGAATGCAGTGACAGGTGCCCTCTTGGCAAGTCCGTTGTAGTCCGAGATCTTCTCACCGACACCGGCACAGATGAGTGCGCCGACGACAAGGAATGCTCCTCCCTTCATGAACACGTGGGTGAACATGTGGAACAGACCGCCGGTAAGTGCATACGGGGTCATGACTGCCATGGCGATCAGGATGTAACCTGCCTGCGCGATGGAGGAGTATGCAAGCATCCTCTTGATGTTGTGCTGTGCGATGGCGACGATGTTACCAACGGTCATCGAGATGGCCGCGATAATGGCGAAGACATACTGAACAGCCTCGATGTTGAGTCCGCCCACCATGTGTGCGCCGATGAACATCACGAGGAAGATCTTGAAGAACACTGCAAGACCCATCTTCTTGGAGCCGGTGGCGAGGAACATCGACACAGGGGTCGGGGATCCCTCGTACACATCGGGTGCCCACATGTGGAAGGGTGCTGCAGCGATCTTGAATCCGTAACCGGCGATCATAGTGATGACACCGATGACGAACGCCCAGGTGTAGCCGGTCTCGGAAAGAGCCTTTCCGAGGTCCGCGATCACGAAGGTGTGGAGGGATCCGTAGATCATCGAGATACCATAGATGGTAAGTGCAGTGGAAAGTCCACCGATGATGACATACTTGACACCGGCCTCTGCGGCGCGGGGGTCCTTCCTCTTCATGGTGACGAGAGCGTAGGAGCTGATACTGACGGCCTCGACACCGACAAAGATGCCGATGAGGTCGCTTGCTCCTGCGACGAACATCATTCCGGTGGTCGCGATCAGCATGAGGGACAGGTAGGCTCCGTAGTGGAGCTTGGTGACCTCACGGCTGGATCCGGATACGAACACAGCAAGGAATGCGACGATCTGGAAGAGCAGGATCAGAAGTCCGCTGAACTTGGTGTAGGCGAACAGGGTGCTGTATGCACTGCCGGGCTCGCCGAACGTTCCGAACTCTGTGAAGAACGCAGGGTCTGCATAGAACATGCAGAGGTTGATCACGAGAGAGATCAGAATGATGACAGAGGCGACGGCGGTTGCCAGCGCTTTCTTCTTGGTTCCCATGTACACTGCGGGCATGATGATCGCACCGATGATCAGGATGAGCATCGGGAGCGCTGCCGTGTAGTGTCCGAAGATATCGGTTAAGAATGATACATCCATCAGAACAGACCTCCAATGTAAGCGGAGTAGCCCTCGACATAGCTGAGTGCAAGGTCGGGCCAGAATCCGTAGATCACGATTGCAAAGGCAAGGACTCCGAGGACAACGGCCTCGACGACGTCGATGTCGTGCACGTGAGCGAAGTCGAGCTTGGTGGTGAGTCTTCCGAACAGAGTCCTCTGCATGGCCCACAGGTAGTAACCTGCGGTGAGCAGAAGAGATAGCATACAGAACACCAGGAGTACGATCCAGTCGTTCAGGACGAGCCAGTCGTAGAATCCGCAGATGATTCCGAACTCTCCCCAGAATCCCATGAGTCCGGGAAGTCCGAGGGATGCCATGAACGCGAACATCATGAAGGCCGCGTAGAGAGGCACCTTTCCGGCAATTCCGCCGAGGAGGGGAATTTCCCTGGTACCGAAGTTGTGTCCTGCAGTACCGCAGACAAGGAAGAGCATACCGGAGATGAGACCGTGTGCGAACATCTGGAAGATTGCGAACTCGATACCGATCTTCGCGATCTCCGCGTTGCCGGACATAGCGACACCCATAGCGATCATGACCATTCCCATGTGGCTGATGGAGGAGTATGCGACCATCTTCTTGAGGTCACGCTGGGCGATACAGGCGTAGGCACCGTAGATCATGGAGATGATACCGATGGCGACGACGATGTACTGCCACTGGACAGCTCCCTGGGGGAGTGCCTCAATGCAGACCCTGATGATACCGTAGGAACCCATCTTAAGCATGACACCTGCCAGCAGGACGGATCCGGCGGTAGGCGCCTCGACGTGTGCGTCGGGAAGCCATGTATGGAAGGGCACGGAAGGCATCTTGACCATGAATCCGAAGAACAGGAGTCCGAAGACGAGAGCCTGGAACACCTTGTCGGCGGATCCGATGTACTGCTTGACGAATTCGAAGCTGAAGTCGACAACACCGGTTCCGGCGATGTTGGCTGCCTGGAATGCGAGGCAGAAGATACCGATCAGCATCACGAGGGATGCGACGTGGGTGTAGATGAAGAACTTGATGGCAGCGTAGTGCCTCCTGGGTCCTCCGTACCAAGAGATGAGGAAGTACATCGGGATCAGACTGACCTCCCACATGATGTAGAAGAGGAAGTAATCCGCAGAGAGGTACACACCCATCAGTCCGACCTCGATGGCCAGAAGCAGAGCGTAGAAGTAGTGGGGCCTGTCGGTCTCCTTGTAGGTGAACGCGATGGCGAGGACTTCGAGCAATGCGGTGAGGAATACCATGAGGATGCTGAGTCCGTCGACCTTCAGGATGATGGACATCTTGAGTCCGGCGGCGTTGATCCATTCATAGTTGACATCGAACTTGCTGAGATCTCCGGTATTGGTGATCATCAGCAGGAGTGAGAGCACAAGAGTGATCACAGTGAATACGAGTGCGACCGAAAGGGCGTATTTCTGCCTCTTTCCGCCCATGAAGAGCGTAACGATTGCACCGAGCAGGGGTATGAGGATGAGTGCGGGAAGCACCATGTTTTCAATGGACATCAGAACAGACCTCCAAGGTAGTAGAAGAGAACCGCTGCGATGACGAACAGGAACACAACACCACCCACGACGACAGACGCGTATGTGTGGAGGTTACCGTCCTGAGCCTTGCTCAGAAGGTCACCGCTGCCGACGACAGCGTTGGAAAGTCCGTTGACGGTTCCGTCAATGACCTGTTTGTCGAAGAAGTCGACTCCCTTTGCGATTCCATAACCGGCCTTCCAGGAGATCTGGTTGTACAGCTCAGGGAAGTAGTACCTGTTGGAGATGACGCGGTAGAGTGCACATTTCTCGAGTTTGGTCTCGCCCTTGGGCACGAATGCCTTCTTGACATAGACGAAGTAGGCGAGTGCCATAGCGACGATGACGAGGACGATGGTCACGTAGGTCTTCCAGTTGGTGAAGAGCTCCTCGAGCCAGTGGATACCGGCGTGGGGCCTGCTCCAGCTTCCGATGATCCATTCGGATCCTGCGATGTTGATGGAGAACACATTGTCCCATCCGAGCATCAGGACGAAACCGGATGCGAATGCGAGAACTGCGAGGATCATGAGGGGAACGGTCATGCATGCAGGGGATTCTCCGTGGCAGTGGTGTCCGCGGTATTTTCCCATGAAGGTCATGAACCAGAGCCTGAACATGTAGAATGCAGTCATGAATGCGGTGACGATTCCGAGGATCCAGAGAGCCAGGAACACGTACTCGACAGAGGTCGCGGTGTCGTTGAAGACGTCAAAGACGACATCAAGGACAAGGTCCTTCGAGAAGAATCCCGCGAAGAAGGGGAATCCTGCGATGGAGAGACATCCGATGAGCATGGTAATCGAGGTCTTGGGCATCTTCTTGTGAAGTCCACCCATGAGACGCATATCCTCGGTACCGTTGGCGTGAATGACCGATCCGGAACAGAGGAAGAGCAGTGCTTTGAAGAACGCGTGGTTGACCATGTGGAGACAGCCGGCTGCGAATCCGAGGGCACCGATAGCGAAGTGTGCGGAGTTCTCGATGATGATATGTCCTCCGGTGATGTCGATGGAGTTAGCCATAAGGTATCCTCCCGCACCGAGGGCAAGGAACATGTAACCGAGCTGAGACAGGGTGGAGTACGCCAGGACCTTCTTGATGTTCATGTTGTTCAGAGCCATGGTTGCGGCAAAGAACGCGGTGAATCCGCCGATGATGGCGACGAAGAGCATGACGTTGGAGTCGAGGACGAAGAGCGGGAATGCCCTTGCGACGAGGTAGACACCGGCCTTGACCATGGTTGCCGCATGGATAAGTGCGGATACGGTGGTAGGTCCGGCCATTGCGTCGGGAAGCCAGTCAAGCAGAGGGAACTGAGCGGATTTACCGATCACACCTCCGAAGATAAGGAAGGATGCGAGGGTGAGAAGTCCGGAGTTCTCATTGAAGGCTGCCGCGAGGTTGTCGGTGTTGAACACATAGGTGTACTCGAGGTGACCGTTCATGGCGAAGAAGAGGACGAAAAGTCCACCCATGAGACAGACATCTCCCATCCTGGTGACGAGGAAAGCTTTCTTTGCTGCGGAAGCGGCGTTGTCGGCCTTGTCATCGCCCTCGGGGTGGTTGAAGCTCCAGAATCCGATAAGGAGGTAGGAGCAGAGACCCATGATCTCCCAGAAGATGAACATCTCGAGCAGGGTGCTGGAGACTGCGAGTCCGAGCATTCCGGTAAGGAAGAGTGCGACTTCTGCGAAGTACCTCCTCTGCCTGGAAAGCTGGTAGTCGTCCTCATATCCTCCCATGTAGCCGAGGGAGTAGATGAAGATCATCGTGGAGATGAAGGATGCAAAGAGCATCATCAGACATGCCAGGATGTCGATGTAGAACCCGAAGGTGAGGGTGAAGTCACCGATCGAGAACCAGTTGATGTGTTCTTCATATGCGTTCGGATAGTAGTTGCCGTCACCGATGAGTCCAGTGTACTCGAGGGTCACGAGCAGTGCGATGATGAAGGAAAGCGCGGTACCGAAGATGACGATGTATCCTCCGTAGTGGGCTTTCTTACCCATCTTGGAACCGAGGAATCCCACGATTGCAAAGCAGAGCACGGGGATGAGCGGAATGAGCCATGTGTATTGCATGAACAGCATCTTTACCACCTCATGGATGTGAGATCTTCAGCATTGGTCGACTTTCTGACCTTGTACGCGTTCAGCAGGATAGCGATACCGACCGCTACCTCAGCGGCTGCGACAGAGATGGTCATGATGACCATGACCTGTCCCATAGCGTCGTCGAGGAACGAGGCGAACGCGACGAAGTTGATGTTGGCTGCATTGAGCATGAGCTCAGTGCACATCAGCACGATCAGGGTGTTGGGTTTAACCATAACACCGTAGGCTCCGATTACGAACAGGATTGCAGCGAAAGCGAGGAAGTACTCAATCGGTATCATCGGTTTCATTCTCCTCTCTTGAGATACAAATACCTCCGATCATAGCACCGAACATGAGCAGTGCCAGGACGATCAGAAGGGGTCCGTAATGTTCAAACACTTGATAGTTCAACGAATTTTCTTTCAGGCCCTTGTCTTCATCGACAGGGTCAATGTATGCGGAATCTGCATTGCCTCCATCCTCTCCGTTGAAGGGAATGGAGTGCTGAGTGTCCATGCCATCCCAGGAGGTCGCAAAGATGCAGGCTCCGAGGGCAGCGAGCAGAACAATTGCAACGCCTATGCCAGCTCCGGCTCTTTTACTCATCATTGTCGTAATCCTCCTCTATGATGTACCTGCGGGTCAGCATGATACTGAACGCGAACAGGATGGTGATCGCACCGACGTAGACAAGCAGCTGTACGACACCTATGAACTCGGCTTCAAGGAAGAAGTAGGTCACAGCGACGGTGACGAACACGAGTGCAAGATAGAATGCACTGTGAACAGGCAGCCTGTCGTAAATGACGAAGATTGCTGCGGCGACGCTGATCGCTGCCACAATAAGGAATGCGAGCAGGTCTCCGTTGCACCACACATAGTTCGCGAAGTCACAGAACCCGTTCCAAATGTCTTCAATAATTGCCATCAGTACACCTCTTTAAGTGTAAGGGCACTCTTGGGGCAGGCTTCGATGCAGTTCTCACAAGAGACGCACTTGCCAGCCTCGACCTCAGGCCACAGGATGGGCCTTCCTTTGGCGTTCTTTCCTTTCTCGATCATGGTGATCGCACCGACGGGACAGACTTTCTGGCACTTCTTACAGCTGATGCACTTCGAACCATCAAGTTCAGGAGTGTCGAGTCCGAAGAAATTGTGCCTTACTTCTCCCTGTCCGTTCTTGTAGTCGGAAAGAAGAGTGACTTCATTCTTCACCTTCATTCCTTCGGTGGTCTTGTCGTAGGCGAGCCTGCGGGGGCCGTAGATAAGGTCGGCCCTGGTGTACTCGGCGAGTTCCACTTCAGGAGTGACGGTCATTGCATCGACGGGGCAGTATTCTGCGCAGTAACCGCAGAAGGAGCACCTTCCCATGTTGATCTGGGGGCGCTTCACGGGGTTGCCCGCGTCGTCAGGGGTCTCAACGAGGATGATCGCGGTGCAGGGACAGTACTTGACGCACATTCCGCATCCGAGACACTTGTTGAAATCAAGCCCAGGGCGCCCGCGGTAGTTGTCGGGGTTCCAGAGGGCCTCGTAAGGATAGAGGACGGTGATAGGCCTGTGGACAGTGGTCTTGACCATCAGCTTAAAGGTAAGCCAGATAGGCCTGACGATCCAGAGGTCCTTCCAGCACTTGTGCCTTCCGTCCCTGTATTTCTCAATATATTCCATGGTAGCCATCAGAACACACCTCCGGCGAACGTCTTGAGGACGATCACGATTACCAGGTTGAAGATAGCGAGGGGCATGAAGACCTTCCAACCGAGGTTAAGGATGGAGTCAGTCCTGACACGGCCCACACCGAGCCTGATGAGGATCATAAGGAAGAATGCGAACCAGGCCTTGAGCAGGAAGGTAAGCTCAGGAGCGGGGAACCACCAGAGGAAGTTCTGATGGAATCCTTCTCCGACGAAGTAGGTCCATTCCATGAACGGAAGGTTCCAGCCTCCCCAGAACAGGAGAACGATCATACCGCAGGAACATGCACCTCTAAGGTAGTCTGCGAGCATGATAAGACCCCACTTCATACCTCCGTACTCGGTCTGCCAACCTTCGACAAGCTCGGACTCTGCTTCTGCAAGGTCGAAAGGTGCACGCTCTGCCTCAGCAGTGGCGCACATGACGAAGGTGACGAATCCGACGAACATCGGGATCATATACCAGAAGTGTTCGGTCTGTGCCATCACGATATCGTTGATGTTGAGCGAACCGGCGAGAAGTGCGGCGGTTGCGATGATGATGAGCATAGGCACTTCGTAAGAGATCATCATTTCCGCGGCCCTGATACCTCCGATAAGGGAGTACTTGTTGTTCTGGGACCATCCGGAAACGAGGATAAAGAAAGGTGCCAGTGCATAAAGACCCATGATGATCAGAAGTCCTGCATCGTAGTCGACGACGAACCACCTGGTTGACAGGGGGACCATACAGTCGATGAGGACGGAGGTTCCGATGATGAGGGAAACGGTCCACCAGTAGGTCATGTTGTCGACTTTCTTGGAGAAAACGTTGTCCTTCATGAAGGTCTTGAGACCATCAGCGACACACTGCAGGAATCCCCACATACCGATCATGGTACCGCGACGGTCCATACCTCTACCGAGGCACTTACGTTCCTCCCATAGCGACACTAGACACGCCACAAACGCCACAATGAAGATGAGGAGCATGAAGAGGACAAGTGCCAGCAGATTGTTCGTCATATCACAGACGAGCCAAGTGGAGACGTCGTTGCCAGGGAACAGGAGGTTGAGGAGCCATGCGATGGTTCCGCCGATGATGTTCCAGAGTTTCATTCCGATGTCGTAAGGAAGGTTGTAGACACCGTCGCCGAAGGGGTAGTAGGGGTTGGCCCACAGGGGGTCTGCCCATCCGTGTTGGGAATAGGCTCCAGTGACCCAGTCGATAATACTTGAGTAGGCCATCATATCACCTGTCGGTCTCTCCGAGACACATGTCGATCATAGCCATGATGACAGGAACATCTGCGATCCTGCATCCGGTGAGCAGCTGTTTGGAAGCCGAAACGTTGACGAAGATAGCACTGCGGACCTTCAGCCTGTAGGGGTGGTCGGTACCGTCGGAAACGAGGTACATAGCGGCCTCTCCACGGCAGTCCTCGATACGGCAGTAAGTCTTGCCGGCGGGGATCTTGGTGGGTACTTTGAGCCTGTAGGGCGCGTTCTTTCCGAGGGCCCTGATCTTGTCGACGCACTGCCTGATGATCCTGGTTGCCTGGAACATTTCTTCGTTCCTGATCATGTACCTTGCGTAGGAGTCTCCTGCAGTGAGTACTGGGACATCGAAGTCTACGTTCTCGTAACCATCATAGGGGTCGTCACGGCGGACATCGAAATCGACTCCGGTTCCTCTCATTGCAGGTCCGGTGATACCGAGGTTGGCACACTGTTCCCTGGAGATGATTCCGTTTCCGATCATCCTTGAGGTGAAGGTGGAGTTGTTGTCGATGAGAGTGATGATCTCCCAAAGTGCTTTGTCGAAGTGGTCGCAACACCTGATGATGTCCCTGAGGAACCTGCTCTTCTCCTCGCCTTCGAGGTCTGGGTCTATGTCATAGACATCGTTCCTGACTCCTCCGATACGGGGATAGTTGGTGGTGCTTCTTGCTCCGCAGAGCCTTACGTTCATATCCATCCAGTACTCCCTTTCCCTGGAAGCCCAGAGGAAAGCGGTGTAGTTACCGAGGTCGGTACCTACGGCTGCGAGCCACATGAGGTGGGACTGGAGACGGTTGATCTCATCGGCCATAATACGGATGTATTTGGTCTTCTCAGGGATCTCGACGTCAAGTGCCTTCTCACAGGTCATGCAGAAAAGGTGGGTGTACATCATAGATGCCGCATAGCAGAGACGGTCCGCCATAGGGATGATCTTGGGGTAGGTCCTGTTCTCGACCTCTTTCTCCCATCCCCTGTGCAGATATCCTACGATAGGGTCGGCATCGGTAACGATTTCTCCGTCAGCCTGGATTTTAAGGGTCCAGAGACCGTGCGAGAAGGGGTGCTGCGGACCCATGGTGATCCACATCTTGTCCATGTCCATGGTCGAGGAGGCCTTGTAAGCGTCCACCATGTCCTTGGTGACCTCTGCTCCTTCTGCAATAGCCTGTGCGTCAGGAATCTGGGTATTCTTTTCGTCGGTCATCATTGAGCCTCCCTGAGTTTGTATGACTTCCTGAGGGGGAAGAACTCATAGGTGTCGGGGGTGAGAAGCCTCTCGAGCCTCGGGTGGTTGTCGAAGACAATTCCGAAGAGCTCCCAGGTCTCCCTCTCGTGCCAGTTGGCACCGCCCCAGATGTCGGAGACGGTCTCGATGTGGAGATCGTCGTACGGGACATCCACTTCGAGCTCGAGGATGACGCCTCTGTAGTAGGTGTAGTTGTCGATATCATAGACAACCTGCATCTTGTTCTCGGCAGGATAGTCAACTCCGCAAAGGCAGTTGATGTGCTCGAAGGACAGATCGTCCTGGACGAACTTGCAGATAGCTTTGATGTCGGCCTTGTCGGCGACCTTGGCGTAGACCCTGCGGGTCTCGGTCTTGGTGACGGTGATCTTGCCGGGGAACTGTGCCTCGAGCTTCGATTTGATGTCCGCCTCCCAAGAGTCCTGATATTCACGAATTTCTAGATTCATCTCAGAACCCCTGGTCGTCTTTGAGGAGAGCTCCTCTTCTGAAGTAGTCGTCGATTTTCTTCTGAAGCAGCATGAAACCGTCGATCATTGCGTCAGGCCTGACGGGGCATCCGGGGATGTAAAGGTCCACCGGAACGATCTGGTCGAGTCCCTGGATACAGTTGTATGCATCGTACCAAGGTCCTCCGGAGATTGCGCACTCGCCCATGGCGACCGCCCACTTAGGGGCGGGCATCTCCTCCCAGAGCCTCCTGATGTCATTACGGATCTTTTTGGAGATCCATCCGTTGACGAGAAGGATATCGGTCTGCCTGGGGGATGACCTGTAGATCATTCCGTAACGCTCCGCGTCGAAACGGGGTGCGGAAGCCTGTGCCATCTCCAGAGCACAACATGCGAGTCCCCAGTGAAGAGGGTGCATGGAGTTCTTCATTGCCCAGGACCAAATGGGTCCCGTGAGCTTGTCTATGGTCCTCCTGGTACCAGAGCTGATAAGGTCGTTGATGATCGCGGTTGACCACGACATAAACTCGTTAGCGCTCATAGCAACAGCATGAGGGTAGAGGCTCATATCCATATTTCTTCCTCCTTTTTCAGTGCGTAGGCTACGCCGATAAGCATGATAGCGAGGAACAGGAGCATCCATACGGTTGCAGCGTCGGAAAGTCCGGCAAAGGCAACTGCCCAGATCATAAGGAATGTCACGACCAAATCAAATACCACGAAAATCAGAGCGAATGCGTAGTATTGGAACCTGAACTGGACACGAGCATCGCCGATAGGAACCGAACCACACTCGTATGTCTCCTCCGTCCACTTCGTTGATTGCGAGGGCCTGATGAACCTCGAAACCAGCCATGCCAAAGGCGCAAAACCAAGAGATATAATCCCAACGAATAAGAAGGGCAGATAGCTTGCGATTAGTGACATTGCGTTGCCGATGATTTTTTTGTATATAATAAAAGAGCATTCGGACGAGTTTTTCTATTTATATAGGTCTCGATTTCAAGAATATTTTAAAAAATTAATATTCACATAAGAATATAGCCATCTATTTATCAATGGAACAGGGTAGGTGGGACATGAAAGCCAAGATAGGTTTCGTCGGTGCCGGCAGAATGGCCGGGGCCATGATCGACGGGCTGATCGCCAAGAACGTCTACAGTAAGGACGAGATAGTCGCCTGCGCCCCCTCCGAGGCCACCAGAAACAGAATGTCCCAGAAGTACGGAATCAGGATGTTTTCCAAGGCCACGGAAATGCAGGATCTCGCCGATGTGATCGTGCTTGCGATCAAGCCTAAATACATCACCTCCCTGTTCAGAGATGAAGGGTTTTCTGTCAAAAAAGGACAGCTTCTGATCAGTATCGCTGCAGGAGTGAAACTCAGTTCCCTTCAGTCCCTCGCCCCCGAGGCGAGGATCGTCCGGGTCATGCCCAACCACTGCTGTATGGTCCTCGAGGGCGCTGCTGGATATGTTATGGGTGACGGATGCACCGAGGCTGACAAAGAGGTCGTGAAGACAGTCCTTTCGGCCATCGGACTCGCGGTGGAAGTGAAGGAATCCGAACTCGATGCAGTAACGGGAATCTGCGGAAGTTCCCCCGCATACCTTTACATGGCCGCCCATGCGCTCATCGTCGCAGGTATGAAATACGGTCTTTCCGAGGAACAGGCCACTGTATTGGCCGCCCAGTCCATGATCGGAGCTGGAAAGATGGTTCTGGAGTCCGGCATGAAGACGGATGCCCTCGTCGACGGAGTATGTTCCCCCGGAGGAACCACCATCGAAGGTGTGAAGGTCCTCCGTGACGAACACTTCGAGGACGCCATGATCCACTGCGTGGATGCGTGTGTCAAAAGGTCCGTCGAAATGGGAAAAGAGTGATGTCCCAGACGCCCGGGATCGCGTTCAGTGGCGGAAGAAGCTTTTCACCAGCCCGGCCGCGATCCTGGGAGCATTGGACCAGATGGAGCCGGTCCTCCAATCGAGATCGTTCTTGTCCGTGATAGTAGAATCCATCAGACGGACGCCCTCGTCTTTTATCGACCACAGACGTGCATTCCGCTCTTCTGGGTCTTTTAATTCCAAAGCCTCGTCGATGGTGTGCATCGTCGCACGGGCGTTCTCAGTACGCTCGTTCCTCAACTTGGCGGCCTCTTCGGTGAGACGTCCCGATTCCATCTCCCTGTTCGTCAGTTCAATGGCCGCATCGTAAGATGTTTCGGCGATCTCGTCACGGTTCATCCACACGGTCTCGTAAGAAAGAACGTGCTTCCATGAAGGATTGTCCAGCAGTCTCCTGTGATCTTCCAGGGTCCTTGCGCGGAGTTTGTAACCCCATTTCTCGGGTTCTTCAAAGGCCCTGCTTCCGGGATCGACGAAAGGTGCGAACGGCGAATCGTAAATGAACAGCGCATCATCCTTTTTAACACAGTCCCAGAGCTTCTTCGCACCCCTCGCCGAGTCCAATGCTGATTCGCGGGTCTGCTGCGGAAGTCCTGTCATGAAGAACATATCGAACCTGCTGCATCCATTGTCGAAGGCAGCGGGAAGGGTCTTCTCGATGGCGTCGTTAGTGTAAGGTTTGCCAAGTGCCAGACGCACGGATTCATCATATGAATCGGGGGAGAATTCAATGCTCCATCCTGCAGGAAACGCATGGTCGCACTTGCGAAAGTACTCCGCATTGCCGCCGTTGAAGAGCTCGATCACGAAATGATTGTCCACATCGAGTTCACGGACCTCCTTGAGGAACTCGTCAGCGTATTTCATACCGGCCTGTCTGAGGTCTCCGACAATGAATATGGGGGCCTTCATGTAATTATTGATGCCCGCCACATCCTCAGCCAGTTTCTTGGGGCTGCGGAATGCAGGAGCGTTCCTGCAGACGACCTTTCCGTTGGCATAGTGGGACCCTCCGCACTCGGCACAGTTGATAGAACATCCCCGGACTGTGAAAACGGAGGTCAGAGGGGTCGTCGCCCAGGCCTTCCAAGGCAATGACCCAGACACATCAAGTGTGCGCATGACGTTCTTGATCATGACCCCATAATCGAAGATAACGCTATCTAGGGAGGTGAGGCTGTAAGTGAGTCCGTTGTCGTGGATCCTGCCCTCTTCGTCCTTCCATATGAGGTTGGGTACCAGGGACAGGTCGTGGCCTTTGTTGAGGGCATCGAGCAGTTTCACGGTGGGGACCTCGGTGGTGTCCCCTCTCATCACGAAGTCGATCTCGGGCCTGCGGATAAGCTCGTCGTAGAAATATGAGGAGGTCAGTCCTCCGAACTCCACCTTCGCGTTAGGATGGTATTTCTTGACGATCTTCGCCAGTTCTATCGCACCGTGGGCGTGTGGCATCCAATGGAGGTCTATGCCGTAGACGTCGGCATCGAGTTTGCGGATTTTGCGTTCGGCGTCGAACTTCTCATCGGCCAGCATCTGTCCTGCGATATTGACTATCCTCGTACGGTAACCCGCCTCGATAAGGTGGGCGGAGATGGTCATGAACCCTATCGGATACATTTCGAACACGGGGGATGACGGAATGACGTCGCTTACCGGACCGTAGAATATGGGCTTCTTTCTGAAATCGTACACGCTGGGTGCGTGCAGGAAAACCATGTCGTAATGTGCCATGACTCACTCTCCGAATCTGCGGTTGCGCTGCTGGTACGACCTTATCGCTCTAAGGAGGTCTATGCGCCTGAAACCAGGCCAATAGACGTCCGTGAAATAGAGCTCGGAATATGCCAGCTGCCACAGCAGGAAATTGGACACCCTGACCTCTCCGGAGGTACGGAGAATGAGATCGGGATCGGGAAGATTCCCGGTGTAGAGGTGCTCGGAGAACACTTGTTCTGTGATATCCTCGACATCCAGATTACCTGCCTGGATCTTCGAGGAGATCTCCTTCACAGCTTGGATGATCTCCTGCCTTCCGCCATATGCGAGGCAGATGTTGATGATCATCTCAGAATAGTCCTTTGTACGCTCATACGCATAAGTGATGGCCTTGTTGACATCCTCGGGCAGAGCATCAAGGTTTCCGAGGGCACGGATGGCCACCTTGTACTTGTGGATCTTCGGATTGTCCGCCATCTGGTAGAACGAAGATTCCGCCAGGTCCATCAGGAACTCCACTTCGTCCTTGTCCCTCTTGAAATTCTCGGAGGAGAATGCGAACAGGGTGATGTATTTGACCCCAAGGTCAAGGCACCAGTCCATCACGGACTCGATCTTCTTCTCTCCCAAGCGGTGGCCCTCGCCGATATCCGAATCGAGATATTCGTTGGCATAACGGCGATTTCCGTCCATGATGATGCCGATGTGTTTGGGTATCGGACCAGGACGGACCTCCTTCTCAAGACGACGTTCGTACCGGTTATAGAACGGTTTCGACAGGACCTCGCGGAAGGACATTGGTTTCACTCCTCATCGACGTCTGCTGCCTCGGGCCCCAGATCGACACATCCAATGGCGGCGACAGCGCCGATGATACCTCCGGTACCGGTGACGCTGATGATCTGGACCCCGCATTCGGCGGCGACCTTCTCCGCGTCCTCCACCTTGTACATCACGGATTTTGCGCTCCATCCGAATTCGGTGAGCTTTTCGGGCACAGTGAGCCCCTGGAACACGGTCATGACCGCATCCGTAGAGTAGGAGTGTTTCTTGACGTAATCATAACAGTACTCCACAAGCCTGGGGACATCTTCCTCTTTAACGGCAAAGGTGACCGCGGAGGAACAGCAGTTGGTGGTCTTGTTGGGTGCTTTGGGATTGAGCTGGATGATCTTGTGTTCGAGGAAGTGTCCGATGGTGCATTCCTGCGCCATGGAAAGCGCGGTGACCCAGGTGGCACCTTTCTCTTTGGTGTCGGTGTCGTCGACCCCGATGACCACGCGGACAAGCTTGGGAGTAATGATATCCACGTGGGCTGCGTGTCCGCCGCCGATCTGGAAATCGTCAGGATACTCGGCCCTGATGACATCCTCGCACTGAGGGATGCAGGCCCCGATACCTACGGAAGCTCCGGCGATGCCATACCAGGTGGTCCTGACCTCGTCGCCTTCCACCTTGAAGGCCTTCAGACCCTGTCCTCCGATGTCCGCGGACACCGGACCGAACTTAAGATCCTTCTCTCCGATGGTGACATTCATGACCAGAGTGGAACCGTCCATGCTGATATTGTCGATCACGCCGCCGGTCTTCCTGCGGTTGACGACGTCCCACTCTCCGGGGCCGCGGGAGATGCACTTCTCGACGATGCATGCCTTCCCGCTTTTCTCGTCTACAATGGTGAAGAAACCCCTGCAGAACATTTTGCCGTATTTCTGGCGTACCTCGTCCGGGCGGAGAACAGTGACCAATCACTCATCCCCCTGGGGTTCGTCCGTGACGACCGTAATGCAGTCCGCAGGCACCTTGTCGCACAGGAAAACGGTCTTCGACGCCTTTCCAATGGGGAATCCTTCCTCCACGCACTTGGCAGTGTCGATCTCAAGGAGAACGGGCTCGTCCATCTTCGCCTCGCCGGCGGAGAGTGCATCGTCATAGGTGGCGGACAGGTGGACCATCGCCCTGTCGGTGGGCAGGAGACCCCCGCCCAGGATCCCGTCGACCTCCTCGGGGGGTGCAGGGTAGTACAGGTGTTCAGGGACGTTATCCGTCGGCAGACCGAGATTGAGTTTGATGGTGTGGCCGTAAGTGGCGCGGACGAAGTTGCCGCGTATCTGATACCTTCCTTTCGGATCTGTGAGGGCGAGCGCATCGATATGGTAAGGTTTGAGCCATTTCGCACGCGGATTGTGGCTGCGGATGCAGTCGACGATCACGTGAATGCTCACATAACCCTGGTCGTTCATCTCAGGAGAGAACTTTCCATGACGCAGGATGGCGGCCATCAAACGTCCCAGTTTCTCGACCTGGATATCAGTCATTACGAATTTCCCGTTGCGTCCGCATACGGGGCATCTGTCCTTACGGAAATATCCGTGTTCCTCACACTCGTTGATCATTCTTTAACCCCCATTTCAGCAGCCTTGACCGTGTTGGCCATAAGCATACAGATGGTCATCGGACCCACACCCCCGGGAACGGGGGTTATCGCCGAGACGCGTTCCTTCACAGCGTCGAAATCCACGTCTCCGACCAGCCTGCTACCGTTCTTGGCCGACGGGTCGGAGATGCGGTTGGTACCGACATCGATGACAACGGCACCTTCCTTCACCATATCCGCCTTTATGAAGCACGGACGGCCGATCGCTACGATCAGGACATCTGCGGTCCTGGTGTAGTCCCCTATGTTCGAAGTGCGGGAGTTGACCACGGTCACTGTGGCATCGGCACCTTCGCCTTTCTGTATCAGTATGTTGGCAAGCGGTTTGCCCACGATGTTACTGCGGCCGACGATGACCACATGCTTTCCGGCGGTCTCGAAACCGTAGTGACGGATCATCTCACGGATGCCAGCGGGAGTCGCGGGAAGGAACTCCGCCTCACCGATGACCATACGTCCCAGATTGAACGGATGGAAGCAGTCGACGTCCTTGGAAGGGGATATCGCCCTTATGACGGCCGACTGGCTGATGTGTTCAGGCAGGGGGAGCTGGACGAGGATCCCGTGTATGTTGGAATCGAAATTGAGTTCCTCTATCTTGGTGATGAGCTCCGCCTGGGTGGTGGATTCTGGGAGTACGATCTGAACGGACCTTATTCCCAATTCGTTGCATTTTCTGTCCTTCATCCCGACATAAACTGTTGAGGCAGGGTCATTACCCACCATAATGACCGCAAGACCGGGCACGACGCCTTTATCCTTAAGTGCGGAGATCCTGTTGCGGAGATCGGAGTATATCGATTCCGACACTTCCTTGCCGAGGATGAGTTCAGCAGCCATAGTCGGCTATACCTGCAACTGCATTATAAGGGTATGTACGCGCGTTTATTATAGAGAATGAGGAAAAAGACGTTCCTTGCGGACCTCAAACGTACGCGGCGACCAAAATCACAACCTAATCTGATATCCAAGGCTTGAATAGAAAATGATATTTTGAGTGATATAATGAGTAGATAATGAAATATATTTTGAATAGATAATGAAATTCTGCAGGGTATCATTTACGAATATCTGGCACATTGCAAAATATCATACAGGGGCCCCCCCTTACCGAGAGCCCCTGAGGATTGTGTTTTTCACCTGAAATTGGTGGCAGTGACCCTCTTGATCAGCATACCCTCGATAACGACGGGACAGTACCTTTCAGAAAGTTCCTTGGCGCGTTCCAGCTTCACAGGATTGTCGGCAAAGAGGGTGAAAAGAACATCTCCTGCCTCTACACGCTGACCTTTCTTCTTCATCACCATGAGTCCGGCACCCTTGTCGGAGGGTGCTCCGCATGCCTTGGCGATGGCGACGATGTCCTTGTTGTTGATGCTGTGGACATATCCGCTCTTGTTGGAAACTATGTCGAACGTATATGTGCCAGGCACAAGATCCGTGGACTTCAGGTCCTTCCTTCCGCCCTGTGCCACAACGATCTCGAGGAACTTTTCATGGGCCTTTCCGGACTTCAGGATCTCGCGAGCCTTCTGCACCCCGTTCTGGAATCCACCCATCTCAAGGAGGATACCTGCACACTCACAGGCCTTCTCGATGACACTTGCAGGGTGTTCGTTGCCTTCCAGGATGCTGATGCATTCTCTGGCCTCCAGCTTGGGTCCGATGGCGCATCCGACAGGCTGGTCCGCATAGGTTATGGCGCATTCCACATGGATCCCGATCTTCTCTCCCAGATCCATCAGGTCACGGGCGTATGCCCTGGCGACCTCGATGGTGGGCACCTTCGTACCTGCACCGGTGGGGATGTCGACCAGAAGATAGTTCGCATTGATGGCGAGTTTCTTGCTGAGGATGGATGCCAGCATCTGGGGGCGGGGATTGATGCCGAGCGGATGCTCGATGTTGATCACGATGTCATCTACAGGCGCCAGATTCATGGAACCTCCCCATACGAAGGCACCTCCGACGGATTCTCCAATCTCTTTGAGACGTTCAGCAGAAACCTCGACGTCACAGAACGTCTCGACGAAGTCCGATGTCCCGCAGGCACTGCTGATGGCCCTGGAAGAGGTCTTCGGCAGCATGAGGCCGGCGGCAGCTACAATGGATACCACGATGGGCGTTACCTTGTTTCCGGGAACGCCTCCGATACTGTGGAAGTCGAAGACCGGACCTTTTTCAAAGGGAACACGGTCTCCGGTGTCGACCATCGCATTGGTGAAGTAGGCGATCTCCTCGATATCCATCCCATTGATGTAAAGGGCGGTCAGCCAGGCGGAGACCTCGATATTGGAAAGACTTCCTTCGTAGATGTCGTCGACGATGGATGCGATCTCCTTCTGGGTCAGTTTCTGATGGTCCATCTTCCTGCGGATGGCACGCACACTTTCCGGAGCGGGAGAATAGGCAGCATCGATCTCGCTGCCGTCCGTGGCACCGATCCTCTTGGCACTCTTCGAGGCAATGAGGATGACCCCCGGATCTACGAACTGATCGGAAGTCACCAGCACGACGGTGACATCTCCCTTGGGGCCGGAAAGGCGGATACGGTCGTTCTCCTTGACTCCTAATTCAAGGCAGTCCTTCGGGTCCATGGCGCACATGGCGGTCCCGGACATCACATCGACGATTTTGACTTTGAATTTCATTTGGTGCCCCACCTGTCGAGCGCGAGTTTGAGTTCGTGATGGGTCTTGGCGTACTCTTCAAGGGTTACACCTTCCATCGCAGAATCGACCGCCTGGCACATTGCCATGGCGCCTGCCCGGACACCCTCTGGATGACCTGCGACGCCTCCTCCCGCCTGGATCTGCAGATTGTAAGAACCTGCCGCTTTGATGACAGCGGGAACGATTCCGGGGAACATTCCGCCGGAGCATACAGGCATAACCTTCTTGAAAGGAACATCATCCGACTGACAGGCATCCTGATTGAGCTTTCCTTCGGCGATGGCACCTTCCATCTTTCCCACACCGAGGGTTCCGATGTGCAGTGCGTCTCCTCCGCACATACGAACCAATTTGGCAACAACACGCATGGAGATGCCGTTCCTCGGATCCTTCGTCATGGCCGCGTGCATGGTACGATGTACATGTACTGGCACTTTGATCTTCGGGTCCTCTGCGACTGCCTGTACCGCACCGTATCCGCAGGTGAGGACGTCGACCATCAGCTGTGTCGCACCCCAGGACTGAACGTCCTCCGCAAGTTCACGGATATCCTGTCCGTTGGTACTGATATTGATGGCGTGGACCATGTGGTGTCCTTCCTCACGCAGACGATCCAATGCCTCTGCGACACATTTGGTACGCTCTTCGATAGGACAGAAGGCCTGGTCTACGAGGGTCTCGTCGTCCTTTCCGTTGGTGAGTCCTCCGCTTCCCGCCTCATAGATGTAATCGGCAGTGGCCTTGGGGGAGAGACCGATCTTGGGTTTCACGATGGTCCCTACCAAAGGTTTCTCCGGCCTGTGGAGGATCTGCCTGAGCCCCTCGTCCCCGAACTTCGGACCTTTGTACTGCTTGAGGATCGCGTTGGGGAAAACAACATCCTCCAGCCTGACACCTTTCAGTGCACCGAGTCCGAAGAGGTTTCCTGCGATAACGGATAGGATCTGCGGGACCGCACCCACCTTTATGCTGAAATCCTCGACCGGGAAGGCGACGGTTATCACATCGCCGTCGATCTCGGTGACCTTGGCCGCATAGTTGCGGAACACCTCGTCGTTCAGAGTGGATATGCCTGTCCACGTACCGGTGGACTGTTCGGCCGCGATGGCCTCCGCCGCCTTCTCCATCGGAAGATCGGTGGTGACGCGGTATTTGCATACGACATAGCCGTCGACGTCGATATTCTCGCCAAGTGCCAGATATGAATTTGTACTCATTTAGATCCCCTTTTCAAAAACAGATTCTCCAAGTTGTTTGACCATCACACCATATACCGAACCGGGGGACATTATCCCCAGTTCAGTGATGATATTATCGATATATCCCGCAGGGGTGGAATCGAAGACAGGATTGAACACCCTGACCCCTTCCGGGATTTCACCGGGCCTCACTACCTCACCGATGTCGCGTTCCTCGATCGTCACCGTGTCCCCGAACATCGTCTTCGGAGAGAATTTGTAGGTCTCACTGCAGACGTTGAACTCCACGGCAGCGTAATGGGCGGCCATGGCCACCTGGGATGTGCCGACCTTGTTTATCAGCGAACCTGAGGACGTTATTGTGTCCGCGCCTACGAACACCCTGTCCACCTTGGACATCACGCTACGAACAGCGCTGTCGATGATCAGTGTGACATCCACACCTGCCTTGTGCAGATCGTTGACGGTCAGAATGCCCTGCCTCCACGGCCGGGATTCGGTGGCGTACACCTTCACATCCTTTCCCTGGCGGACCGCCTCCGCGATGACGGATATCGCTGCGGAACTGTTGCAGTGGGTCATCAGGACCTCTCCGTCGGATATCCTCCTGGCACCGATCTTGGCAATCTTGTGCACGGCCTCTTCGGATTTCTTGACGAATATGTTGCCGTTGGAAATGACGGAGTCGCGGGCGGCGGAGAGGGACTCAGATGAATCCACATCCTTCATCGTGGAACGGACCCCGTTCCAGAGGGAGACCGCGGTAGGCCTGGAAGCAAGCAGCACATCCGCCGCCTTCTCAATATCAGACCTGAAGGTCTCAAGGTCCGAACCTGTATATGTTTCCGCAAAAGACACCAAGGCCGAGGCTCCGGCGCGGGCGATCTTTCCGGCACCGCGTACGCGCATATCACGTATGTCTGACGCTGTAGTGGAGATGATATCGTTCACGATGCGTAATCCACTGACAGGCATATAATGATGTCTTGATGACCGCTAACTGCACGGATATCAACTCTCTGGGACTGACCGAATATATAACTATCAGCGCGCCAATGCCCCAGGCATGGCAGAGAAGAAACATCTTAGGATGAGAGGCGTGAAACAGGCATCCAAAAGATTGGAAGACGACATCCTGGGACGTTCCAAAGACATCGCAGAGGACCCCGGTCTGCTCAGGCCTATGTGCGCCGGAAACTGCAAGAAATGCGTGTTCGACAAGGTCTTCAAGGACATCGACAAGGTCGCTGAGCACAGGAATGACGAGTCCGTCTGCCTGAAATATGCATCCAAAGGTTTCTTCGAGGATATGGCAAAAGCCTATGCTGGCACTATATCCCTCAGCGCCGCCGGAAAGATCCCTCTCCTCGCCACTGCCAACATCGGAGGAGAGAAGGTCCCGTATGCGGTCAGAGGTTCTGTCAATGCTGCACTGCTGATCGGCTGTCAGCATTACGACGACCCCAAGATCAGACTTCTCTACTACAACCCTATCATCAAGAGATACAAGCTGCACCTGTACTCGTTCGCGGACGGCATTGTATGCTCCGACGACCCCAACATGCCTGAGGATTACCTCTACGACGCATGGTGGGACACCCCCTACAAATTCAAGGATGATGGGATCGACTGCGGTCACAAAGGTGCCGTGTCCCTCAACATCCATATCAAATCCCTTGACAAGACCATCCACATCTGCGAGGACTGTGTGAAGGAAGTACCCACTCTGGCACATCTCGTTTCCAAGCTCTGCGCCGTGGATCCCCTCGATGATTTCGAGGTCACCATCGAACACAAGTACCACTCCGAGAACGAATCCGGTATGGTCAAGATCGTGGATGACGATCTCAAATCTTATATGCTCGGAAAACTGAACGACAAGCTCCTGCTCGAGAAGATCAAGAGAGAAAGGCTCGGAGATCTCTCCCAGAGCAGCGGATTGACGCTCATCATCGGCGAGAAGAACTTCGGATCGGACCTGCAGGGCTTCATAGATGCCCTTGACGGCCCCGAGAATGAGAAGGCCGGACTCAGGACCCTTCTCGAGAAGAACCCCATGCCTGTCGTCCTCAGGAACGGAAAGACAGCAGAAGCGATCTCCACTCTCTGGGACACCAAATGGAAGGAGATCATCGCAGCGTTCACATCCGACGAGTTCTCGGAGAGGTACACCGAAAGACCCAGATCGTCACCTGCAGTGGTATTGGACGCCGCCCACAAGGACTTCATCTCCATTGATGTTGTAAAGTCTCTGCCCGTTTTCAACAAACCCGGGTACGTCACCAGACTGGCGGATTCGCTCGCCAAGGCGTACAAGGTCGGAGGATATCCGATGCTGCTGGAGACCGCGCTGTCATCCACCGCCAAGGACACATCCTGCCGCGTACTGATGGTCGCATTCGTCAGATTGTATGATGAAAAGGCTCAGTTGCACTTCACGGTCAGTGCCGATGACGAGGATTTCGCAGAATTCCTCAAACCGTTCGTCAAGAATGTCATCGAAGCAAACGGAGACAAATACAGAGACTGCATGAACACACTGCTCATGGCCTGCCGTTCAGGCGAATCGGTCTGATCAGAAGACACGGACATCTGCGACGTAATGCGAGACAGAAGGCGCAAAGGATTTGACCTCACGCATCGACAGGACCTCATAGCCGTCCGGACCGCAGTCACGGTCGAAGATCTCCTTCAGCATCCGGTCCTGTTTCCCTACCGGGAATGTGTCGTGATAGTGGATTATGCACCCGGGTTTTGCCAGTTCCAATGCTTTCGGCAGGAACGCCGAAGTGGTCTGCACATAACCCATCAGGATACGGTCCGCGAAGTGCTTACCGGCAATATCCCTGTTGTCTCCGAGAATAGGGATTATATTCTCGATTTCATTGAGACCCAGATTCTTCACGAGATACCTGTAGGAATTGGGATTCTTCTCGCAGGAGAACACCCTGCGGGCACCCGAAAACTTGGCCAACGGCAGGGAGAAATAACCTATCCCTGCGAACATATCGACGACGGTCTCTCCGCTGCAGTCCAGGTCCTTCATGCGTTTTCTTTCGACCAGATTTCCCGATGCGAACATCACCTTCGTCGCATCGAAACAGTAATGGATTCCGTTCTCGAGCTTCACCGATTCTCCGGGCTCACCGAACAGCACTTTCATATCAGGTTCACGGAATTCGCCCGAAACACCTGAGACGTCCGCCAGAACGGTCTTCGCCCCGAGCACATGGGCGTAGATCTCGCCTATCGACGGACCGTATTTGAAAAGGGAAGGATCTAATTTGATGGATACCGTGTCACCAGCAATCTCCCACTTGTCGGGAAGAAGCTCCAATTCCGAATGTGCCAGATAGGAAAGATCCTCGTGTATGCGTTCCATCGGCGGCCTCGATCCTTCGGAATAGGCGGGACCGTTGACGATCTCGAATCCCATGTCCGCCACGACATCCTCGCATCCCGGAAGTATCGGGACCAGTTTGTATCCCCCGTCGGAGGATATGCGGGCGGACAGATCGACCCACCCTTTGGACTTGAAAAACGGAATGAATTTGGATGCTTCGGAACCCGGGATCTTCGCCTCGGAGACCTGCTTCATTTGCCGGCGTTCCTGGTGGCGAGATAGGTTTTCAGTATCTGGGACTTCACGCCTTTGATGTGCAGGATGGGCTTGACGACATTGCCTGGATTGTCGATGTCTATGTCGGACAGCTCCGCGGCGATATCCTCCCTTGCGAAGAGATGACCTATGGTGTTGAGGTCGTCATCGCTCAGCCTGTCGTAGTACCTCCTGAGCCTCATACCGTTCGAGATCGACTTTCCGATCTCACGTTTCCACCCGCGCTCATAAAGTGCCAGAATGGTGGAATTGAAGAGACGCATGGAGTAGGCACGGTCAACGGCCTCCTTCAGAATGGGAACGACCTTCGAGATAGGGTACAGACCTCCGCCGGACACAGGTTTCACCTGTCCCGCCGCATCACCCACGAGCAATATGCGGTCGGCATAGCTCACACGCCTTCCGCCCATGGGGATCTTACCGGAATAGGTTGCAAGGCGTTCCGCGTCCTGCAGCCCCAGAGAATTGAGGAGCGCATTGAGATGTTCCGCAGGAGTGCCGTGTTCCGGCCTCACCGCAAGACCGATACGGGTGGTGTCGTCATCGATGGGCAACTGCCATGCGAAGAAACCGGGCGCGATCTCGTTACCGAGACGAAGGATCATCTTATCCCTCTCCTCGGGACGATATTTCAGGTCCACCTGTATACCCAGAAGATTGAATTCGACCTGATTGTTTCCGATCGCTGCAGCAATAAGGGAACTCTGTCCGTCCGCTCCGATGAGCAGGTCGGAAGAATAATCAATACCGTTGGTATGAGCAATTATCCGGTCCTTTTCCACAGTGTAATTCCTGCAGTGAACACCGTATTTTATGTCCGCACCGGCGGCAACGGCCTTGTCGGCCAGCTTCACATCCAAGTCGGCACGGTCGATCATAAAAGCATACGGCACTTTCTTCGATGTTTCGATCTTCGTGCCGTCGGGCAACACCACATCGGCGGATGTGATGGACCCGTAAATCTGAGGACGCACCCCGATGTTCTGCAGCACGGAGGGTGACACCACCCCAGCGCAGTGGACAGGAAGTCCCGGTTGAGAATGTTCTTCAAGAACAGTGACCTCACGGCCGGACATCGCCAGGTATTTTGCGGAAAGGGTCCCGGCAGGACCTGCTCCGACAATGGTTATGTCCGGCACGCAGGTTCCTCACTGTTTTCCGTTGACTTTCTCGTAGTCAGCTTTGAATTTTGCAATACCTTCATCGGTCTTGGGGTGTTTCACCATGAGCTGAAGGATATTGTAGGGGATGGTCGCGATGTCACAGCCCATCTCGGCGGCGTCAAGAACGTGCATAGGATTCCTGATGCTGGCAGCGATGACCTCGGTTCCGTAACCGTAGTCGTGGATGATCTGAACGGTCTCTGCGAGCATGTCGTTTCCGCGATCTCCGATATCGTCAAGCCTTCCGATGAAGGGAGAGACGTACCTTGCACCCGCTTTTGCGGCAAGAAGTGCCTGGAGAGGGGAGAAGATAAGGGTGACGTTGACATCAATGCCTTCGGAAGAAAGGACCTTTGTCGCTTTGAGGGTCTCGACGCACATCGGGAGTTTGACGTTGACATTGGGTGCGATCTTTGCAAGGGCACGTCCCTCTGCGATCATTCCCTCTGCGTCGAGCGCCATAACTTCGGCGGACACGGGGCGGTCTCCGAGGATCTTTGCGATCTCGGCGACACGGGAGGGGGTGTCGGTGTTCTCTTTGGCGACGAGACTGGGGTTGGTGGTGACTCCGTCAAGGATTCCCCAGCTGTTGATCTCGTTGATCATGTCCAGATTTGCAGTGTCAATGAATACCTTCATGTGCTCATCTCTTTCTTTTAAGTGTTTCTTTGGCCTTGGATGCGATATCCTCGGCAGTGAGTCCGTATTTGACGAGGAGTTCCTCCGCTTCACCGGATTCACCGAACGTATCCTTGGTTCCGACCCTTCCCTGAGGAACGGGGCAGTTCTCCACAAGACATTCGGCGACGGCGGATCCGAGTCCTCCGATGATGCTGTGTTCCTCTACACTGACGACCGCTCCGGTCTTCTTCACGGATTTCAGGAGGGCCTCGGTGTCGAGAGGTTTGATCGTGGACATGTTCACGACCTCGGCGGAGATGCCATCCTTCATGAGAAGAGCGGCGGCCTCCATGCTGGTCTGAACCATCTGTCCGCAGGCGACGAGAGTCACATCAGATCCCTCGCGGAGAACATCCGCCTTTCCGACGGTGAACTTGCAGTCCTTGTCCTTGATGACTGGGAATTCGGAACGGCCCATCCTCATGTAGACGGGTCCGGGATAGTCTGCGATGGCAAGTGTTGCCGCGTAGGCCTCGTATGCATCGCAGGGGACGACGACGGTCATGTTCGGAAGGGTACGCATGATCGCAATGTCCTCGAGAGCCTGATGGGTGGCTCCATCAGGTCCGACGGAGAGTCCGCAGTGGGTGGCGACGACCTTGACGTTGAGTTTGGGATAGGCCACTGCCATCCTGATCTGTTCCCAACAGCGTCCGCTGGCGAACACTCCGAAAGTGGATGCGAACGCCACTTTGCCGGAGGCGGCCATACCTGCCGCCACTCCGATCATATTGGCTTCCGCGATACCGGTCTGGAAGAACCTCTCCGGTGCCACCTTCTGGAAGCTGGAGGTCTTGGTGGACCCTGCGAGGTCAGCGTCGAAGACCACGACGTTGGGGTGGGTCTCGGCCAGAGCGGCGAGCCCTTTTCCATAATAACTGCGCTGTGCCAGTTTCTCAGTGCTCATCTGATCACCGCCTTGAGTTCGGCAACCGCCTTAGCATGTTCCTCGGGGTTGCATGTCTTTCCGTGGAATCCCGCGTTGTTCTCCATGAACGACACGCCCTTTCCTTTGACGGTGTTCATGATGATGGCAGTGGGATTCTTCTTGGACCTGGAGGCCTTGTCGCAGGCATCGATGATCCGACGGATGCTGTGGCCGTCGATGATGTTGACGTTCCATCCGAACGCCCTGAACTTCTCCGGAAGGGGATCGATGGCCATTACCTCCTCAGTGTTACCGGAGATCTGAAGTCTGTTCCTGTCGACCAGGGCGATGAGGTTGTTCAATCCATATGCATGTGCGAACATGGCTGCCTCCCAGTTCTGTCCTTCCTGGAGTTCGCCGTCGCCGAGAAGACAGAAGGTGCGGTAGCCCTTGCCGTCCATCTTGCCTGCCAATGCGATACCGCAGGCCATGCTGAGTCCCTGTCCTAGAGATCCGGTGGTGACCTCGACTCCCGGGACATCATGATATGCAGGATGCCCCTGGAGACGGGTACCGAGTTTACGGAGTGTTTTGAGTTCGTCTGTGGGGAAATAGCCCCTCTCCGCCAGTGCGGCGTAGAGAACAGGTGCCGCGTGCCCTTTGGAAAGGACGAAACGGTCACGGTCCTCCTTGTAGGGGTCGGCAGGGTCGATGTTCATGACCCTGAAGTAAAGTGTGGCGACCGCATCGGCAGCGGAAAGGGAACCTCCGGGATGTCCGGAACCGGCCGCAGTGGTCATCTCGATGACATCCAGCCTCAGCTTGTTCGCTATGTTCTGGATTTCATCAACGTTAAGCTCGGACATCTGTCTCACTCGTTGTCGATCCTGGGTGCCAGGAGGTAGTTTACGTGGACATGTCCGTCCGCCAGGGTGAAGAACACCAGGACAGGATAGTCATTCTGGAACTTGAGTTCGACCTCGGTTCCTCCGGGGATGACCTTCACGATGTTTGAGAAGAAGTCGAGCGGATACTGGCTCTTCACAGTGACGTCCGAACTGATGATGACCTTGTCGGAAGCTGGGACCTTGAGGCTGGCAAGGTCGATGTCGCCTTCACAGGAAAGTTCGAAACATTCGGGGCTGAGGGTCAGTTTGAGGTGGTCGGAGATGGACTCGGACGCACGGATTCCTTTCTGGAGTTCCTCGACGGGGATCCTGATGGACGAGGAGGTCTCGATCGGGGGGACTCTCGGGTCCGCCATTCCGTTGGTCTCGACGAGACTCATGCGCCTTACAAGGTTTCCGATGGTCATGGTGAGCCTGCCCTGGTCGGGGTCGTGCTCCATCATGATGATGTCGGAGGGCGCGGCGAGTTTGATGATGGATTTCAACTTGTCAAGGTCGAGTCCGATCTCGGACTCATCGGCCTCATAGCTGACGAATGCCTCCTTGTCGATGAGGATCTCGATCATCGCGATGTGGGCGGGATCGATGGCCTTCATACTGACGGAATCTTCGTGGGTGCAGAACTTCACTTCATCCACGAGGGTGGACACCACATACACCAAGCTCTTGAGTGTTTCCGCTTTGAGTTCGGCTTTGAACATGTCGAAACCTCAGTTAACGTTCCAGCGGTTGTTGCACTTGCAGCACCGGTAGAAGATGGTTTCAGGCTCATCAGCAGCACGGTTCTGCCTGATTGTGTAGTATGCTTCGTTGTATCCACACACAGGACAGATCACGGACTGCTTGGGCAGGGTGGCCTCGTTGTCACCTACGACCGCGATGGTCTTTTCTTGAGCATCGGTCTTCAGTATCGTGGCCTTTTCTCCGATAGGCCTGGTACAGGTGCAATCTCTCCAGTTTCCAGAAACCTTATCCTTAATTTTTCCCCTGCAGACATATTCGCCGTTAACAGGGAACATCATCGAACCGCATTCAGGACAGAACATTTAATCAGCCTCTATCGGGTCCGTCAACCTTATCGAACTATTTATTGTTTTATTAAGCAAAAGTAAACAATATTGCACCCAAAATCTGAAATAATCACAAAAACAGCTTCCGAAACACTGCCGGATAGGATGAAAAACAAATGTCCCAGCACACGAAAATCGTTGATGCCGGGAGGTAAAAGGTTTTAGGGGGAATGATCCCCCGGGGAAATCAGCGCTTCTTGGCCTTTCCGCTCTTGGACTTCTTCTTCTTGAGAGCACGGGTGTTCTCTTTGACAGCGTCGTAGATAACCTGTGCCTGTTCGGCTCCGTCGGTGATATCGGCCTCCTTGAAGTGGAGAACGATCCAGGACTTGCTCCTGAGTTCCTCATCATTGCGGTTGTCTGGGACATCTCCGTCGACGTATACTGCGACCTTGTTCTTGACAAAGGCGATGGGGATGTAGTGAGGTCCGTAGTCTTTCCTGCAGCGGAGACCCTTGTTCCAGCAGGCCCTTCTAAGGAATCCGGCGGGGGTATCGGGCTCGAGTCCGAGTTCGCTCAGATCGTATTCGTCCTCTTCGGGAGCGACCTCGACGACGGGTTCTTCCTCGTTGGTGGCGACGACGATTCCGGTCAGGATGGACAGCTTGCGGTAGAGTTCGGGGTCAACGATGCTGAGAACGGCCATGATCTCGTAGTCGTCCATTTCCTCTGCCCTCTCCTCACCGACGTTGGCGACGGCGGTGTTCCATCCCTGCTCAAGAAGGATGTCGGTTGCGGTCTTGGGCTCCTCTTTGGGCTCTTCTGCGACAGCTGTGGCCACGACGGTTGCAGCTGCTGTGGCTGCTGCGACTGCGACAACCTCTTTGGCGGACTCCTCCTTGACCTCTGCTACAGGAGCAGGTTCAGTGGCCTTGGGCTCTTCCTTGACGGGTTCTGCGACGGGTTCAGGCTCGGCTGCCTTGTCTGCAACGACGATTCCGGTGATGGCGGACAGTTTGGTGTAGAGCTCAGGATCTGCGTCCTTGACGGTTGCCATGACTTCCTGATCGTCCATTTCCTCGGCCTTGTCCTCTCCGACAGCGGCGACGGCGGTGTTCCATCCCTGCTCGAGAAGGATGTCGGATTCGCTCTTGGGCTCTTCCTTAGGCTCCTCTTTGGGTTCTTCTGCGACGGCTGCTGCAACGGCAGTTGCGGCTGCTGCGGTAACTGCGACTGCAGCTGCCTCTTTAGCGGGTTCGGTTGCCTTGGGCTCCTCTTTGGCGGGCTCAGCGGCAGGTGCGGGCTTGGCTTCCTCTTTGACAGGTTCTGCCTTTGCGGGTTCTGCTTTGGGTGCATCCTTGGCGGCTGCTGCGGGAGCGGGTTCGGTTGCCTTGGGCTCCTCTTTGGCGGGCTCAGCGGCAGGTGCGGGCTTGGCTTCCTCTTTGACAGGTTCTGCCTTTGCGGGTTCTGCTTTGGGTGCATCCTTGGCGGCTGCTGCGGGAGCGGGTTCGGTTGCCTTGGGCTCCTCTTTGGCGGGCTCAGCGGCAGGTGCGGGCTTGGCTTCCTCTTTGACAGGTTCTGCCTTTGCGGGTTCTGCTTTGGGTGCGGCCTTGGCGGCTGCTGCAGGAGCGGCCTTGGGAGCGGGCTTTGCCTTCTCAACAGGTTTTGCCTCTTCCTTTGCGGGTTCCGGCCTGGCAAGGGGTGCGTTGGCGGCAACGGGTGCAGAAGCAGGAGTCCTGACGATCTCTGCCTCGGCGACAGGTGCGGCCTCGACTGCCTCAGTCTCGACCTTTGCTGCGGGGATCAGCTGAGCTGCTCCGGAGAAGACGAGGATGACAACTCCGACGAGAACGGAGATCATACCCTCGTAGGTTCCGAGCACATAGAGATCGAAGGCACAGTATGCAAGAATCAGAGAAGCGATGGAGATACTGAAAACTCTTTTCTGAACTCCGAGGACGACAAGTGCCGCGGCGATGAGAAGGAAGCTGATGAGATAGCTGACCTCGACAGCCTGTGCGGTGAGGTTTGTGACGTCTTTGAGTGCGGTTACGGCGATCACAATGCCGGCGACGATCTGCATCGCACCAAGGACGGGAGCTGCACTGTATTTGCACTCTGTACCTGCTACGATGGCGAAAAGACCACCAATAGCCAGAATTCCGCCCGCGATCAACGCCAGCAGTTCGAAAGTATCATTGTTGATGAAAACAGCCAATGCGTTATCGCCGAGACTGATGTTATCGTTCACGGCAAGAACGATGGCAACGAAGTAAATTAGGCCGGCGAGTATGGACAACGAACCGGCACATTTTGCCCAACCATTCATGCCCTTTGTATTACAATCCCAGTATAATAGTTTGTGCCACGACGGCCTCGTCAAATATCGAGAAATGATTGTCTGGCACATTAACACAGCATTCTCCATAATGTGCACAAAATACGTATCCTGGGTCTGTTGCAGACGCCGTTCGAGTCGGACCCTTCATCCGACCACCGGCCTGACCGTTTTCGGCTTTTCTCTTCAAACAATTATAATATAGGACTACCGATTTAGTGCAATATTCACGCACATAATATGATGCGTTCAATGTCACGGAGCACTGCTCCATTCACGCCACGACAGGCAATCAAAGGAGATCGAAACCTATGAAAATGAAATTCAACTTCCTCGGCGGGGCCGACATCGTCGGACGTATGGCCATGACCATGGAAGGTGACGGCAAGACCATGCTCGTTGAATACGGAATCAGCCCGACGAAACCTCCGGAGTACCCCCTCCCGGTCCCCGGAAAGATCGATCACGCATTCCTCACCCACAGCCACCTCGACCACTGCGGTATGATCCCCGCAGTATGCGGAAAGCAGAACTGCGAGCTGTTCACAACCCCTCTGACCGCAGAGATCGCCGAACTCATGATGTACGACAGCCTCAAGATCGCAAAGGCTGAGGGGTACCCCCAGCCCTACACCCAGAGGGATATCGAGACCACCATGAAACACGTGGTCCCACTCACCTTCGATGACACCATCGAACTCGGCAACATCGACGTCACCTTCCGTGCGGCTGGCCACGTCCCCGGTGCCACCATGTTTGAGTTCCAGGGCGACAACAGCACCATCTACTCCGGAGACATCCACACCGAAGACCAGAAACTGGTGCTCGGAGCAAGACCCAGGGACTGCAAGAACCTCTTCATCGAGGGTACCTACGGAGGCAGGAACCACCCCCCGAAGGAGGAGACCATCAACGCGTTCATCGCCAAGATCGACGAGGTCATCGACCGCGGAGGAAGGGTCATCATCCCCTGCTTCGCAGTCGGAAGGACGCAGGAGATCATGCTCCTGCTGAAGAACCTGGGTTACGAGATGTGGGTCGACGGAATGGGAAGGAGCGTCACCAACCTCTTCCTCGAGTACCCCGAGTACATCAGGAACGCCAAATCCCTCAAGGCCGCCAAGAGGACCTTCAACGAGGTCCGCAACAGCTCGATGAGGAAGAAGGCCGTCCAGGGCCAGATCATCGTCACCACCGGAGGTATGCTCGACGGAGGACCTGTCCTCACCTACCTCAGAACCCTCAAGGACGACCCCAAGAACGCCATCCTCCTCGTCGGATACCAGGCCGACGACACCAACGGAAGGATGCTCATGGAGAAAGGATGTATCGACCTTGACGGAGAGATCGTCAACGTCGCCTGTGAAGTGCAGAAGTTCGACTTCTCCGCCCACGCTGGACACGACCAGATCGTCGAGTTCATCAAGGCCTGCGACCCCGAGAACGTCATCATCATGCACTCCGAGACCAGGGAGCTCTTCCTCCCCGACCTGGAGGATTACAACGTGATCCTTCCGCAGGTCAATGTCCCGTTCGAGCTGGACATATGAGAACCCCGGACATTCGTCCGTTCCTGGAGGAGGATGTCGGTCCCGGCGATATAACGTCGGACATCTTCCTCCCGGATATGGACGGCAAAGCGGTGATCACGGTCGAACAGGATGCGGTCGTCGCAGGACTGGATGAGGCCATCACCGTTTTTTCAATACTCAATGCCAAAGCGACGCCGCTCGTCAAAGACGGTGATTTTGTCTCTGCTGGCACTGTTGTTCTTAGGATCGAAGGGTCGCTCAGGTCCCTCATGACCTGCGAACGTACCGCCCTGAACTTCCTGATGAGAATGAGCGGCATCGCCACCCTCACCCACAGTATATATACGAAAGTTCACGCGGTAGATCCGAACCTCCGCATCGCCGCCACCCGCAAGACCACGCCCGGCTTCAGATATTTCGAGAAAAAGGCGGTCACCCTCGGCGGCGGATGGCCCCACAGGTTCGGCCTTTATGATATGGTCATGGTCAAGGACAATCACATCGCCGCGGTCGGCGGATTGGACGGGATCGTGAAGCGCATGAAGGATGTGCCAGAGGACATAAAAATAGAGATCGAGGTACTCGATTTCGATGAAGGTATCGCCGCCGCCAAGGCAGGTGCCGACATTATCATGGCCGACCATTTCAAACCCGCCGCCGCCAAAGAACTCAGGGAGGCTGTCAAGGCCATCGATCCCGAGATCCTTCTGGAGGTCTCAGGCAATATAACCTCTGAGAACGTGGCCGATTACGCGGGCTGCGCTGACATAGTCTCTCTAGGTGAACTCACGCATTCTCCGAAGGCCGTCCATTTCTCGATGGATATCAACTAATACGACCGAGCATATTTCTTCCGCATGGTATTGGATTTCAGCCAGTACAAATGCGAATTCTGCGGTGCGACCTGCACTCAGGTACTGTTCGCCGCTTTCCTCTGTGACAAGAAGGAATGTGTCGACAAAGCCAGAGACGCCAGAGGAGGACCCGGCGGACATATGGCCAGAAAGGCCGCGGGAAAATCCATTCTTCCTGAAGATATCATCAGTGAAGAGAGCATTGTGAACTCGGATCCGGACAAACACTGATCCGGGACAAACTTCAAAAGGCCGGCACCGTGCGGAAAAACACGATGCCGGGGTTTCTGTTTTTACTGTTTCTGGGACTGTTTCATCCGTGCCTGAAGACACGGCAGCCGGTATAGACCATCGCAATATTGTGCTCGTTGGCGGCATCGATGGACTCCTGGTCCCTGATGCTTCCTCCGGGCTGGATAATGGCGGTGATTCCTGCCTTGGCGGCGGTGTCGACTGCGTCCCTGAAGGGGAAGAACGCATCGGATGCCATAACACATCCCTCAGTGGGTTCCTTTGCCTTGAAAGAGGCAATGGTGGCAGAATCGACACGGCTCATCTGACCGGCACCGATTCCCACTGCATGTTCTCCGCGGACGTAAACGACGGCGTTGGAGGTCACGTGTTTCGCAAGTTTCCATGCGAAGAGGAGCGAGTGCACCTCCTCGGGGGTCGGAGCGCGTTTGGTGACGACCTTGAGGTTGTTGGGATCGACGAGGACATCCTCATCGGTCTGCACAAGCAGTCCGCCCTGAACCTTCTTGGTCTTCATCTCACGGACGCGGTATTCGGGTCCGATGGGCTGGTTGGTCCTGAGCAGACGGATGTTCTTTTTGAGTTTGAGGACCTCGAGTGCTCCGAGATCGAAATCGGGTGCGATGACGGCCTCGACGAAGTACTCATGGATCATCTTGGCGGTCTCGACGTCGCATTTGCGGTTGAGTGCGATGACGCATCCGAACGCGGAGAGCGGGTCGACGTCATAAGCGGTGCGGAACGCCTTCGAGATGGTGTCGTCGCTGGCAAGTCCGCAGGGGTTGGTGTGCTTCATGACGACAGCAGTGGGCCTCTCGAAATCCATGACGATGTCAAGCGCCTTATCAAGGTCGAGGATGTTGTTGTAGGAAAGTTCCTTTCCATGGAGGATCTCCGCCTTGGCGACGGTGACTCCGGAAGTGAAGGGGTTCTTGTAGAAGGCGGCCTTCTGATTGGGGTTCTCTCCATACCTGAGGTCGCACACCTTCTCGACAGGCTGGGGCCAGGACTCGGGGAAGAGTTCCTTAGAGAACAGCGGCTGAAGCTGGCTTGCGATCATTGCATCGTAGTTGGCGGTGACGATGAAAGCGTCTGCCATCAGCTTACCGAGGACCTTCTCATCGAGATCCCCGTCGTTGGCGATCATGTTGCCGATGACCATTCCGTACTGGCGGGGTTCGGTGACCACTGCAACGGACCTGTAGTTCTTGGCAGCGGCGCGGATCATGCTGGGTCCGCCGATATCGATGTTCTCGATGATCTCATCGAGGGTGACGCCCTGTTTGAGGACGGTCTGTTTGAACGGGTAAAGGTTCACGACCACCATGTCCACGGGAATGATGCCCATGGATTCGATGGCCTTCATGTGCTCTGGCACATCCCTCCTGGCGAGGATTCCGGCGTGGATGTTCGGGTGAAGGGTCTTCACACGGCCGTCCAGCATCTCGGGGAATCCGGTGACCTCTGCGACCTCTTTGACCGGGATCTCGTTCTCATTCAGAAGCTTGTAGGTGCCCCCGGTCGAGATGATCTCAACGCCCATTTCCTGGAGCTGTTTTGCAAAATCGACGACGCCGGTCTTGTCTGATACACTAATGATTGCTCTCTTGATTTTTACCAGTATGACGCCCCCTAGTCGGGTGAGTACAACGTACCTGTTTTTCTTATCACGAAATCATACATAAACTTTACAAGACGAATTTCGTATTTTTTCTACGAATAATAATTATTTTTTTACGAATTACGTATTCTGACCCTGTTTTCAAATATCCGTACTCAATGTTCCAGACAATGAAAAAGAAAGACCTTGAGATCGCACTCGAGAAGGTTGAGCCATTCAAGGACCCTGTCGCCCGCCTCGAGCAGTATCCCACCCCCGCCGTGATTGCCGCGGACATCGTCTACGATGCGTATTGCTCAGGCGACATCGAGGGGATGAAGGTCATGGACCTCGGATGCGGAACCGGGATCTTCTCCATTGCCGCCGCCCTCATGGGGGCAGGGATGGTGGTCGGATACGACGTTTCGGAAAGTGCATTGGAGGTCGCAAAGGAGAACGTCTCCAGATTCGGGCTCGACATCGATCTCAAACTGTCTGATGTCAGAGCGGTTTCCGAAGGCGCGGACACGGTGCTGATGAATCCCCCGTTCGGAAGTCAGAACCGCAATGCGGACAGGCCGTTCCTGGACAAGGCTATGGAATCAGCTGAAGTGGTGTATTCCATCCACATGGCGAACACCTTGGACTTCATCAGAGAGTACGCCGAGGAAAAAGGCCGTACGCTCGAGCGCTATAGAATTTATAAGTACCAAATCCCGCATACTTTCTCATTTCATACCAAAACGAAACAGACCGTGGAGATTGCCGCGGTGGTTATCAGATAAGGAGACAACACATGACTGGAAAACAAGTTCTGCCCGGAGATGAAATTGCAGTAGAGGAGGAATATGTGGCCTCCGAGGGCACCTATGTCAGAGACGGAAAAATCTACGCCGCACAGGTCGGAACCCTGGTGCTCGATGACAACGAATGTGTTGCCAAGGTCATTTCGTTCAACCCCCCGAACATTCTTCAAATCGGGGACATCGTCTACCTGAACATCGACGACACCCGCAAGACCATGGCCACCGCCACCGCCCTTGTGAAAGAAGGAAGCGAAAGGGACATCGCGAGCAGCACCGTCGCCACTATCCACGTCTCCAAGATCTCCCCTGACTACACCGACAATGTGTCGAACGAACTGCGTAAAGGAGACCTCGTCCGCGGAAAGGTCATCAGTGTCAAACCCTCCCTTCAGCTCACCACCAAAGAGCCCCATCTCGGAGTCGTCCGCTCCCAGTGCGGGATCTGCAAGACCGAACTCGTCAGAAAGGGGAAGAACAACGTGTTCTGCCCCAAGTGCAAACGCTCCCAGACCAGGAAGCTTGCCGACGACTACGGGGATGTCAAGATATGAGCAGCAGATCTGAAAAGACCCAGATCGAGGAATTGAAGACCGAGATTTCAAAGCTGAGGTCCGAGGTCGATTCCCTTCACGAATTCGTGAAGACCCTCTACGCCATGCTCGACGAGGGCGATGAGTACGAAGGTTCCGGACTCATGCCCGCCATCGATTTCGGAGGCGTAAACAATTGAAGGTAGTATGTCTCCTCTCCGGCGGGATCGATTCCCCGGTTGCAGCTTATCTTATGGCAAAGGTCGGTGCGGAGGTCATCCTCCTGCATATGGACAACCGCCCCTATGCGGACGACGGCCTCATGAACAGGGCCGTCCGCCTCACCGAACAGCTGCGCAAGGTCACCGGACAGGAGATGCCCCTTTACGTGGCTCCCCACGGAGTCTCTCAGAAGGCTATCTCTGAAAAGATTGACAGCCTTTACCAGTGCGTCATGTGCAAACATGTCATGCAGCTCACCGCGAAGGAACTGTGTAATAAACTCGGTGCCTCCGCCATCGTAATGGGCGATTCACTCGGTCAGGTCGCATCGCAGACCCTCCTCAACATCCGTTCCGAGGTCATCGGAGTCGATTTCCCGATCCTAAGGCCACTCATAGGATATGACAAACTGGAGATCATCGACATCGCCGAGAAGATCGGAACCTTCGAACTTTCCAACCTTCCAGCGAAAGGATGCACAATCGTCCCCAAAAAAGTGGTCACCGAGTCCCAGCTCAACCGCACTCAGGAATATTATGAGAAGACCGACATCGTCAGCCTCGCTGTCCAGTGTGCGGAGAACACTGTCCGCCAGATGTGAATCCGATTCATATCCAACTTAACATCACTTTGATAATATTCTGTTATTGTTAAAATTACTATATTTTACATTGGCATTATAGTATAAACCCTTATTAAGGGTTATTTTGTAAACAAATGTTAATTGGAAGATATGTATCAATCAATAAATAGTGCATAATACATTTATTTTTCATCAAAAAAGGGCCGATACCCGAAAGTCGGTTTATACATCCAAATTTAATCCATTTCCTAAACCGCCAGGAAATGAAGGGGAACACTTATGCACGCTTCATCCATCAAACTGACCTCCGCCTTCCTCATTATCATTCTTTCTGTGGGAACGGTCTCTCTGATCGGATTCACTGTAGACTCCGCAGATCCCAAACAGGGGGTCATGCTGGACTTCGCATACTACGACGTGGAATGGAACGAGATGGAGTTCACCGAAGGCATGACCGGCAGAAACGCCCTGGACCTGGTCTGCGCATCAAAAGGATACGAGGTCGTCGAGAACTCGGACGGATCGATCTATTCCGTGAACAACAAACCAGAACTCCGCAATGTCAGCTGGGGAATGTACGTCCTTGACAATGACAACAACTGGGTCGAAGTGGAGAATCCGAACACTTACGTGGTGTATGGGGAGGAGATCATCTCCTGGGCGAGGACCGGAACCGGCAGCGAGATGATGCCTGCCGTGGACCAGACAGGATTCACATACTACAGCTACGCCAACCGCGGCGCCAATCAGCTCGGGGAGAAGCTGAGGATCATCACCCTTGCACCGTCCGTCACAGAAACGGTATGTGCGATCGGCGGCAGGGAGTACATTGTCGGCACTGACCGTTACAGCGATTATCCCAATGCCCTGGTCGAGGACCAGAAGAGCGGCAAGGTATCCATCGTCGGAGGATATACCGACCCCAACTTCGAGAAGGTCGTGGGAGAAAATCCAGACATCGTGTTCCTGGACGGAGGCACCGGAGAACATGTCACCATGGCCGACAAGCTCCGCAAAGCCGGAATATCCTGTGTCGTGCTGTACAATGCGGTGACCACGGACGATCTTCTCAAAAACCTGTGGATCTGCGCCTCCGCACTCGGATTCTCGGAGGTCGGCAACGAATACATCTCCGATGTGTCCGAGACCCTGAACACCATCTGCAACATCACCAACCTTCAGGGAAAGAAAGTCTTCGTGTCCCTCGGAGTCAGCGATTCACCTTACACTGCAGGATCTGGCACATACATCAACAATATGCTCGAATCGCTCGGAGCGGAGAACATCTTCGCTGAGGATTCCAGCTCCTGGTTCATGGTTTCCAAGGAGATCGTGTACGAGCGTCAGCCGGACATCATAATCGTGATCTACGACACCGAGGAGATCTCCTCGCAGAGGGAATACCGCAAACTGCTGTCGCAGTTCAACGATATGTGGAAGAAGACACCTGCCTACATCAACGGCGACGTGTACGTCTTCTCCGGCGATGCAGCTAGTCTGCTGTCCCGTTCCGGTGCTAGACTTCCTGAGGCACTGGAACTTATGGCGAAGATCCTCGACCCGGATTCGTTCATCGAGGCCGACCCCACGGATGTGGTGGGTGTGAAGTATTACAACAATTCATACAACGACGAGGAGAACGGTTATCTCCGTTACGTCAAAGCAAAGGGGCTGTTGGAATGGCAAAAAGACTGACCGCCCTGTTCCCGGTGCTCCTTCTGCTGTTGACCACTATCTCAGTCGGATACTCATCTGCAGAAGACCCAGAAGAGGAATCCATACCCGAACTGCTACTCGATATGGGCAACGGCCATACGGAATGGAACACCATCGTCTCCGGACATTCGATCGAAAATATGCTCTCCGCCACGCTCGGCGACAGGGTCACTTTCGGCGATGTCGACGGGGAGAGAAGAGTGCTTTCCGTGGACGGTGTCACCAATGTGACGATCGGTACCGGATACCACACTCAAGAATGTTCCTGGAGGATCTATTCCTGGAACTCCGTCGAGTGGGAATTCCTAACAACCGATGTGTCAGAGAGATTCATTTCCACTTATCTGGCACTTGCATATTATCCGAACGACCTGACCATCCCTGTCTCGAATCCCGAGTACAGGGAAGTGTGGACATCCTACCGCGGAGACTCCTCATCGTCGGGCATCAGTACCTCCACCGGACCTTCCCACGTAGCCACCCCTCTCGAATGGTACAGCACTTATGCAGGTGCGGTCGACGCATCCATCCTTTACGCAGACGGAATGATCTATCACACCGTCGCCGGAAAATACGGTGCCGTCGGAATGGAAAGCCTGGCGAAAATATGCTGTCTCGACCCCGTCAATCAGGAGGTCCTGTGGTCCCGCACTTATTCGAGTTCTTCGAATATCGAGATCACTACGCCTGTGATCGTCGGCGACATGATCCTTGTAAGTTCAGGTAACTGGCACATTTACTGTCTTGACCGTTTCACAGGAGAACCGCTGTTCGAACTCATGCCCAAAGACGCCACAAGCAGCGACACTGTGAGCGGCGACATGTGCAAAGGTTCCAAGGTCACCACTTACATCAAACGTATGGACGACGCATCGGTCACCGACGACAGGGTGCACTCCAACGCCGGGATCACCAATATGGTGTATGATTCGGGAGTACTGTACTTCGGCACCTCCGACGGTCTCCTGAGATGCTTCTCCATCGACCGCGAGAACGGATTCAAAGAGATCTGGAACTTCAAGCCCGGCAGCGATCACCGCGGCTGCTTCTATTACTACCCCCCGACAGTCACCGACATCGATGGCAAGAAATATGTCCTGATCGGAAACTACGGGGGTGGCCTGATTTGCGTCGACGGCATCTCCGGAACCGAGATCTGGCACATTAAGGTCACCGACACTAAGGACAACAAGGTCGGACAGGTATCCTCGATATCCGTGTGCTCGGACGGAAAGGCACTTGTATGCTATTCAGGCGGCGAGATGAGTTCCACCGGTGGCGGAATCATGCTCGTTAACGTCACGAACGGTGAGGTCCTGTGGAAACAGGACATCAGATGCGGAAAACCGGTCGCCTACGGTGACAGATTCTATTGTTACATTACCGCCAGGACCGACCAGAAGATCAAAGACCGCACGACCGGAGCCGAGATCGACCTCGTCAACGGATATTATTCCCTATGGATCGACGACGGAAGCGTCCAGTGGTGCTATCCCACCGATGCCCTGTCCATCGGAGGAGTGACATACTGCGGAGGCAACATCTACAGTATGGATTATTCCCCCGGGACCGAAGGGGCCACCGGAGGACAGGTGTGGTGCTTCGACTCGGACACCGGCAATGTGGTGTGGAAGGTCAAGGTGTCGCCGTACAACGGCAACGCCTACAGTATGTGTGCACCGACCGTCGTGGATGGAATGGTGTTGGTCGGAAACGACTACGGAGCGATTTACATTCTATCGGAAACCAGCAGCGACCAACGTGCACGTACCGCCAATATAGATTACGAAACCAAAGGTCTGGCACATTGGTCATGGATAGCGACGATCACCTTGGTCTTGGTCGCCTTGGTAGCATCAATATGGCTGTACAGACACTGAACCGAGAGGTTCAGAAATACTCAGAGGAAATGATATGAGCGATGAAGAAAACGGAAGCCCGGGACCCGACAAAGGCAAGGGCCCGCTGAAAAACGTGTTCTCCCTATTCAGAAAGGGATATCACGGACTGCAGTATGACATGATCTCTCCGGACGACGAACGGAGCGAGGTCTCACTCAAGAAGAGAAGATTCAGGATCATCCTGGTCCTGGGCATCCTCATCTGCGCGGTGATGTTCCTCATCTCTATCTCGATCTCATCGGGAGGGATCATTCCGATCAGCGATGCCCTGGGAGCACTCATCTCGGCCATCCAGAAGGGCGGAAACGACCTGAACACCACGGAACTCTATGTCTACCAGTCCCGTCTGCCCCGTGCGATAGCCGCCATCGGCGTAGGTGCCGGACTGGCCATCGCAGGATGCATGTTCCAGGCGCTCATCCGCAACCCTCTCGTGGACCCTTACATCACCGGTGTCTCCTCCGGTGCGGGATGTTTCGCCATCGCCATCGTCGTCGCCGGGATCTCCATCTCCGTGCTCAACGACTTCAGCAACTACATCATTCCTCTCGCAGCCATCCTCGGAGGCCTCATCGCCTTCGCTATAACTCTGAGTATCGCGGAAGGTGCGGGAGGTTCGGCCACCAACTACATCCTCGCCGGAACCATCGTCGGATTCGCGTTCACCTCCGTGCAGACCATCTTCCTTTCATTGGAGAAAGACAACCTCACCAATGTCATGTGGTGGCTCTACGGCAGTTTCGCCAACATCACCTGGGAGAACGCATTCCTGGTCCTGGTGCCCGCTCTGGCGATCTCATTCATCTCGATGCTGTGGGCCCGTGAGTTCAACCTGTTCATGTCCGGAGAGGATCAAGCAAGACAGTTGGGCCTCAATGTCAGGAGGTTCAAGGCCGGAATGATGGTCGTCGCCTCCGTTCTCACTTCGATCTGCGTCGCCTTCGTCGGTGTTATCGGATTCGTCGGACTCGTCATCCCACATGCCTGCCGTATGCTCATGGGAGGGGATCACCGTCTCATCATGCCCGCATCCATCGTTCTCGGTGCATGCCTGATGCTGTTCGCCGACCTCATCGCAAGGGTGGTAATTGCACCTCTGGAAATTCCGGTCGGAGCGGTCACCGCGCTTATCGGTACTCCGGTATTCGCCTACATGCTCATCAGAAGGGGGCGGAACTATGACGGATGATACTCTGGGCACCTCCGTCTCCGAACCTTCCGAGGCGGCCACGAAGAACCACGTTCCCGAGGATTCCCTTGCGAATGTCCGTGCCTCCGAACAGGATTCATCTTCTGACGAACTCCTGAGGATCGAGGACCTGACCATCAAATTCGGTGATTTCGAAGCACTCCATCACATCGACCTCTCCCTTCCCAAAGGAAGACTGGTGGGACTCATCGGACCCAACGGATGCGGAAAATCGACCATGATGAAATGCATCTCGAAACTTCATACCGATTGGACCGGTAAGATCACCATCGACGGTGTGTGCACTGATACCATGAAACCGCTTGACACCGCGAAGATAATCGCCAATGTGCCAGCAGAGCCCGGACCGCTGTTCGGGATGACCCTGATGGAACTTGTGATGCTCGGAAGATACCCCTTCGTTGACAAGGTCTGGTGGGAATCCCCTGATGATGAAAAGGCGGTCAGGGATGCACTGAAGACATTCGGTCTCGACCACTACAGAAGGAAGAAGGTCGCTCTTCTTTCATCTGGAGAGAAACAACGTGCACTGATCGCAAAGGCATACGTTCAGAACCCCAAGCTCATGCTTGTCGACGAACCGACCTCCCACCTTGATATGAAGTACAAACTGGAGGTCATGGAATACCTCCAGAACCTGGCCCGCGGAAACATGACGGTCATCGTGGCGGAACACGACATCTCGCTGATGGCACGTTACTGCGACATCTGCGTCATCATGAAGAAAGGTAGCATCGTGACCATCGGAGACCCCAAGAAGGTCATCACCGAACAGCTGATCAGAGACGTCTACGAGGTCGACGCCCGCGTGGGGCTGGACCTCGACGGAGAGATCTATGTCCTGCCGAAGAGATACATCAAGGACTGATATCATGAAGAAGACCGCGATCCTGATAGTTGTCCTGGTGGCCCTTACATCCGCGGTCATCCTCACCCATTCCGACGGATCCTCCGCGGACATCTGCGACGGAGTGAACGTGTATATCGAGAACGAGGATGGAAGTTATACACCCTCTGTAGTAGATAATGTGCAGTCTGTCAAAGAGGCCATCGACAAAGCGATCGCAGACCAGGGCCGCACGATGGAACTCAACCTCACCAAGACCACCATCACGAAGATCGACGGCAGATCTGCACCGTCGGGACAGTATTGGAGGGTGTTCCAGTGGCTCGCACCGGGAAGCTCGGGATGGTCCCTGCAGGGGTTCAACACCAACTCCAACCAGAACATGGCCTCCAACTGCACATACTGCGTGAGCCTTGCCGAGATCAAGGACACCACAGGCACCGTCACGTATACTGTACCAGACTTCGAACCTCAATCGAAAGGATATTTCTTCATCAGATTCGCGAACGGATTCTCCCCCGAGAATGAGCACGTCAAAAAGGTGTTCACATCCGAAATCCGGGAACAGGGGTTCTGGATCGAAGGATACGGTTCCACCATGGGCGAAGTGCTCAAGGATGCCATCAACAGGAACTGGCCCGGAGAGATCGAGACCTATACCGGAGATGCGGGTGGGGACGATGTCTCCGATTGGATCAACACCCTGTTCGGTCTCGGAAACGACAATCTGGGAAACAACACCTGGGCCTACTGGAGCCAATGGTGCTGGAACGACCACAAATGGACATACAATGACTGGACCCTGGGATATTACGACCCTGCGGTCCACCCGTACATGGAGTGTATCTACCTCATCTCCACCCCCGACCCCTACAGCGGAGAGTACATCATCGACAAGGGTGGAGACGAACCCAATCCCGATACAGACATCGTAACGTGCATGAAGAACATCCTCACCGTGCAGTTCCTGCTGCCTGACGGCACCGTACATGCCACTCAGAACGTGGAATACGGAAAGCAGATCGATATGTCGAAGATCAATGACCCAGAGGTGTCAGGAAAGGGATTTGTGGAATGGGGAAACACGACCACTCCGATCACCTCCGACACCACATTCACCGCTTCGTTCATAGACAATATCACAGGCAAGGTACGCATCAAATACACGACCGAGGACGGTCAGCTGATAAGGTACGAATATGTATCACCGGGATCTGCGGCCACATACTCGGTCATACCGGTCAAACTCAGCACACAGCAGTATGATTATGTGTTCAAGCACTGGAGCGTTTCACTCACTTCGGTCACCGAAGATATCACTGTGACCCCCGTGTTCGACGCCCAGCTGAGATCCTATCCGGTCAACTTCTACAATTACGACAGGTCCCTAATTACCAGTGTTCCGACCTACTACGGCTCGGCCGTCACATTACCGTCCGAACCCACCAGGGAACCGACCGTGAAATACCAGTATACCTTCGCGGGATGGAGCCTGACCCCCAACAACTACGTGGAGGTCGATCTGAACAACATCACCGGCGTGACTTATGTTTATGCATACTTCGAACCTTCCGGAAGGGACTATACTCTGACCTTCTGGGACAATGGAAATTCCATCGCCAAATACACCGCGAAATACGGCTCGACACTGGGTGAAACATACCCTCTCGAACTGTTCAAAGGCACCGCATTGGCAAAACTTTACAGAGACAGCGACCTCACCAGAGAGTGCGACACCAACTACATCATCGTGGGCGACACGAACATCTATGTCGCTCAGATCCCCGGAAATTACTCGGCGACCCTGGATTCTTCGGGATATATCTCCGGCAACACCATCACGGTCGCATTCGATGATAACCTGGCCAAAAAACTGACCGTGACCGACGGAAAGGTCGTCATCTGCGACATATCCCAGTACCCCAACGGAATGACCGCCTCGATATCCAAGGACTCGCTGCAGGCTATTTCCTCCGTGTTCGGAGATTCTGCCATCGCCGAGATCAAGGTCCCCCGCGGTTCCATATCCATGCCCCTTTCCGCTCTGACCTCTCTTCTCGACGACGGAGAGGACCTGACCTTCTCGATAGAGAACGGTCCCATGAACGTCAAGATCACCACCGCCCTGAAAAAGATCAACTACAGCTCGTTCTACCGCGTGGACCTGAGGGTCGCCAACGCCTCTGTGAGGGACCTCGAACCCCTGAACATCCAGGCCACCGTCACCCTCCTCCTGGAACTCGATGAAGGTCAGAATTCGAGTGTCTGGAACATTTCATCCAAGGGTGCGATCTCCACCTATGATTCCGCCTACGACGGAGAGCATACAACATTCACCACCGATCTGCTGGAGTTCTATGCTGTGGGTACGACGGACGCAGCCGTGGCCAAGAAGACCGTCGTCTGTCCGTACGGGGACATCGAATGCGACGTGGAAGGCAGCGGAATGACCGGTTCCGCCAAGATCACCTCAATGACCTTGGACAACCTCGGAAAGACCCTGTTCATCCCTTCATCCGCGGACGGGGTCACCGTCAGAGGCCTGGAATCCGGTGCCCTGAACGGAGTCGTGAACGCTTCGACGGTGGTCATCCCCGTGACCGTGAACTACTTCTCCTGGAACAATTGGACGAACGGCTCCATAAAGGAAGTCTATTTCCTCGGCAACTCCCCCATCTTCATGGGTACCGCCCCGTCGACCGTCACCGTACACCACAGCCCGGATGCCACCGGATGGACCGTCGGAGAGGACGATCTGGTCATCAGGACCTATCAGGGATCCTACGGAAAGGATGCGTTCTCATTCACTTATTACATCGTCGATGAGACCGCGGTCATCCACAGGTATCTCGACGGAACCTATGTCCAGATCCCCGCGGAGATCTCCGTGGGAGGAACCTCCTACCCTGTTTCCTACATCGGTGACGGAGCGTTCATGTTCTCTAAGAACTCGGACATCATCGACCTGTACGACCTGAAATATTCAGCATACAGGCTGGAGACCCTGGACCTGGATTCGAACATCCGCGGCATCCTCACCAGGGCGCTGATGTACTCCACGCTGGTCAACCTCTACCGTGCCGATTCGGTCGAATACATCTGGGACGAAGTATTCTCAGACTGCAACAGTCTTTCCTATGTCACATTCGGTAGCGAACTGGTGTTCATCGGACACCGTGCATTCAATGCCTGCAACGGAGATGCGTTCACCAGATTCACCGTCCCAGATTCGGTCAGACTGATCAAGGACCATGCATTCTATCAGTGTTCCAACCTTTCCACCGTGATCCTCGGAAACGGAATAACCGACATCCCCGCATACTGTTTCGGCCATTGCGTGAGGCTCACAGATGTGGAACTTCCAGAGTCCGTAACATGTATTTCGGACTATGCGTTCTACAACTGCAGCGGCCTGAAATACATCGATCTGAACAATGTGAAGAGCGTGGGGACCAAGGCATTCTACATATCCGGGACATCGTCTCTGGAGTTCATTGTCTTCGGAGCAAACCTGGAATCTCTGGGTACCGAGGCATTCGGAAACAACAATTCCCTGACGGAGCTCGAGGTCCACTGCCAGCTGTTCTCCTCATTCGCAGAGGCCTTCCCGCAGGAGGTCCTCAAAACCATCGAGGTCTATGCCTCCGACGACGTCATGTCCTCCTGGAGCGCATACAACGTTCAACCGCTGGTCGAACCCGAACCTCAGAAGGATTACACCCTTCTCGAATCCATCGTCATCGGGATGATAGTCATCTCCATCATACTGTGGATCGCGATATTCTACGTGAAATCCCACAAAGCGGTAAGGAAATGAATCGGCAGGAACGGGTCAGTTGTGCCCGTTCCTGTTCGACTGGTTGTAAGAATAGAATGCGGGGCAGGAATCGATCTCGTACTCATCGTAAAGCATGTCCATCGAGATCCTGCGGAGGTAAGGGGCCTGCACCTTGGAAACATAGATGGTGTAATCTCCGACAGGTATCTTCAGATCGGAATCCTTGGGGCTTTTCACATCGGTGGAAACGAGGGCGGGGCCCAGACATGCGGTGCACACTCTGTAATCGTGATGTGCCTCAAGTACCATCTGTCTGACGTCTTCGTCCACTTCAATCTGCATACGTCCTGCACTGCCGTACAATATTTATGACTACCCACGAAGAAACAGGTTAACAGAGCTTAAATCAACTCAGGTTCACTGCTCTGAGAAGAACTCCTTCACAGATTTCACGGGATCCGACAAAGGTTCTGCAGCAATTCCTTCGAGAGAAGCGACCCTGCGGTCCAGAATGACGGCCATTCCGCGGTCGAACTCGGAACGGATAAGCCTTCCGATGGCCTGTCTCATCTTGCGCATCGCAGGAACCTTGACAGCCATGTCCCAGCCCTTCCCGTAACGGTTCTGATAATAGTTCACAAGCGCATCCTGTTTGGCGGACGGCCTGCTGAACGGCACCCCCACGATGATCGCGAATTCCAATTCCTTTCCGGGGAAATCAAGACCTTCACTGATGCGTCCACCGGAGACCGCGAACAGCACAGCGCCCTCGTTGCACCTGAAGTCCATCACCTGTTCCATCAGTTCAGACTGGGGCATATCGGGACGCTCGTAGTAGATATCGCGTCCCAGACGTCCCGGCACACCGTCATCCATGAACCTCTGCATGAGCGCATACGATGGGAAGAACACGGCGGTGTTCCTGTGCACTGCATTGACCAGGGAGACCACATACTCCACCAGCCTGTCGTAGGTCCCGCTCTCGTCGTTGAGCTCCGTATATCTGGTGGAGATATCACGCACATACCCTACCTTCAGATTCTCGGGAGGGAACGGGGAGGGAAGCAATGCAAGTTCGGGATCGAAAAGATCCAGGTCGCCTGCGTAATGTTCCAGAGGGCTGAGGGTGCCGGAGATGCTGACCGAGGAACGACACTCCAGAAGCGGGTCCACGGCACCTCTCGGATCCAAACAGTATGCCTCCAAAGCGGGATTCTGACCACCGGAGACGAGATACACATGAGAGGAATCGTCGCAGGAGATCCAGTTGGTCAGGAACCTTGCAAGGGACAGGATGTGGGAACGAGGAAGCTTGCGTTTCTTCTTCTTCGCATCTGCGATCTCCTCTCCCAGAGAGGTCAGATTGATCAGCAGATTGCGGACATCGAAAGAGGACATACCCAGACGAGACATGAGTTCCTCAAGCAGGTACCCGGGAGGGATCAGGTCGTTGTCGCGGCGGAGATACTCCTCCTGTGCATCGGAAAGTATCTCCTGCATCATGAGCACAATGTCCTTCGCGGACACCCCGTTGTAGACCTCTGGGTCTTGCTGTGCATCGGCCTCTTTCATGGAAAGGTCCAACGCCTTGGAGGTCACCCTGTATGTCTGAATATCGCGCAGATAGGATGGAAGGTTGTGTGCCTCGTCGATGATGACCACGGCATCCCTGATGCCGATCCCTATCCACTGCAGAAAGTGTTCCCTGATGCCCGGAATGAAAAGAAACGCATACGGTGCACTGACGATGTCCGCATACTGCAGAGCATGCTTGGATGCCTCGTAAGGGCACACTCCGGTGGACAGACAGAAGTCCCTGAACTCCTCCGGATCGGGATGGGCCGAACGCAGAAATGCAACGCAGAGCTCGATGTTCTCACTCGTGAGAGCAGTGTAATAAGGGCATGTGCCAGCAGAGGAATTTCCCTTCTTAAGGGTGGCACAGAGTTTCGACATCTCCTCCGATGTGCCTCCGGCCAGATCATGGTCGGTCTGCATCATGGGGCAGGTGGCGGGACCGCGTCCCTGCATGGACACACACAGCACCTCCGTACGAGAGGTCATGGCCCTGGTCTCCAACGCGACCTGACGCTGCTGGGACTTTGTCCTTGTCAGAAAAATTATCTTGTATCTGGTACCGTCGGTGGCCTCCAGGGCCGCACTGAGCGAGACGGCGGTCTTGCCGGTGCCGGTCCCGGATTCCAGGACCAAAGGTCTGCCGTTATGCACCGACTCCCGGATCAGGCGGGACATCTCCTCCTGTCCGGGGCGGTATTCATAAGGAAAATAACGCGGAAGCGTCATTCTTCGTCTTCGTCGCCCTCATGCCTGATCCAGGCTTCCGAGGGAAGTTCGGAATAGATATTTTCGGCCTCGTCCGTCGCGTCCTTGTCGTCCTTCCTGACGGGGGACTCCTCGACCACTTTGGGCTGAAGGAGTTCGGCGATACGATCGTTCCTGAAGAGCCAGTAGTGGATCCTCCACTCGCGTCCGTCGTAAAGGGTGATCTCCTCCCTTTCGGTGGACAGGACGCCTGAGTCCTCAAGCATGTAGAATGCGTTGCGGTCCTCGGGCTCCAGCACATTGTCGATAATCCTGTTGGAATAGCCGAAGAAATTCAGGACGTGCTGAGCAAGGTCGAAGGCCTCCTCGTGTTCCAGTTTCATTTCCTCGTTGTAGGAGTTGATGCTGTTCTCTATGGCAAGTGCCAGGTCGTCTACGGTTATCATGGGCGTCCCTCTCGGTTCTCAGTTCAGGGTCACGAATTTGGCTGTTCCGTTGATAGCGGAGGCGAGCTTGGAGAGCAGAGCCTCATCGACAGGTGCTCCGACGAGGAGGACCATGAGGGCCTTTCCGCTTCCATTGACAGAGACCGCCATCTGCTGGATGTCGATCTTCGCATCGCCGAGGACAGTGCCCACTGCACCGACGATTCCGGTCTTGTCGTCGTAATTGAGGAAGAGCATGTTTCCGGTGAGGGGAACGTTGAATGCGTATCCGTTGTATCCGACAAGCCTGGGTTCATCTCCGAAGATGGTTCCGCGGATGCAGTCGGTCGCTCCGCCTGCAACGGTGCGGATCTCCAGAACGTTGGAGTAATTGACGGATCCGGCGTTCTTGGATTCCTTGATGGCGACCCCTTTGGATTTGGCGATGGGCTCGGCGTTGACGAGGTTGGCACTGTCGGGTCCGACCATATCCCTGATGAATCCTTTGACGGCATATACCCTCAGAAGGTTGGTGTCGCTGTTGGCCATGGGTCCGTTGGAGATGACCTCGAAACTCTCAACGTTCTTGCCGGCGTTAAGGTGGCTGGCAAAGACTCCGAGTCCCTCTGCGAGGGGCACGAAGGGCTCGGTCTCGGGAGTGAGCTTTCCGCGGGGTGCGTTGATGGCGTTGGTGATGACCCCGTCCTTGAGGTATTTGATCGCGGAGTTGGCGATGTCCACGGCGACCCTGAGCTGCGCCTCTTTGGTGCTTGCTCCGAGGTGGGGGGTGGTCACAAGGTTGGGGCACTCGAGGAGCTTCTGTTCCTCTTCACTGAGGGGTTCATTGCACCATACATCGAATGCCGCACCGGCGATCTTGTTATCTTTGAGTGCACGGTAGAGCGCATCCTCGTTGACGATTCCTCCGCGGGCCACGTTTGCGATCCTGACAGTGGGCTTCATCATGTCGAACTGTTTGTCCGAGATCATGTCCTTAGTGGAGGGCAGGAGAGGGCTGTGGATGGTGATGAAATCCGCTCTCTTGATGACCTCGTCCGCGTTGGGGAGGAGTTCGATTCCGATCTCGTCGAGGACCTCCTTCTTCGGAGGGTACGGGTCGCTGGCGACCATGGTCATGTTGAAGGCCTTGAGCCTCCTGGCGACCTCAAGTCCGACACGTCCGGTACCGATGATACCGAGGACCTTGCCATTGAGTTCGACGCCGGTGAACTTGGACCTGTCCCATTTGCCCTGGTGCATGGACTCGTGGGCCTGGGGGATGTTCCTTGCCATGGCGAGGATCATGGCGCAGGTGTGCTCCGCTGCGGAAAGGGTGTTGGCGGAGGGGGTGTTCATGACGAGGATACCCTTCTCGGTGGCGTAGGGGATGTCGACGTTGTCGACTCCAACACCGGCACGTCCGACGAGCTTGAGCTTCTTGGCAGCATCAAGGACCTTCTTGGTGACGTGAGATCCGGAACGGATGATGAGAGCGTCGTAGTCGACGATTTCAGCGCACAATTCGTCCTCGGTCATTCCGGGCTTCATTACTACGGGGATACCGGAGGCCTCGAGAATGTCAAGACCTGCTTTGTCTAATTTGTCGGACACAAGAATCTTCATGCTCATTGTTTCATCTCCTCAAGGGCTTCGTTCATCAATGCGATGAGCGCTTTTATATCGCTGCACTGGAGGTCACCCATGTGACCGATCCTGAATGTGGTGTTCTTTGCGGAACCATAACCGTTCGAGATCTCGACGCCCATGGACTTGAGCAGCGAGTGGAACTTGTCGAAGTCGAGGTCGCCGCGGTTGACGACACCGATGGTGTTTGATTCATAGCCTTTCTCAGGGAAGACACCCTGCATCTTGGTGCAGGCCCATTTGCGGACCATGTCGGCCATCTCCTGGTGCCTTCTGTACCTGGTCTGCATTCCTTCCTTCAGCATCTTGTCGAGCTGGTACTGGACACCGTACATGATGGATACAGGCGGAGTGGTAAGCGCATAGTTCTCGTCGTTCTTCGCCTTTAGTTTGGTGAAATCAGCGTAGAATCCCTTGTTCTCGACCTTCTCGGCCTTGGCGAGAAACTTGGGGGACACTGCTGCGAATGCGAGTCCGGGGGGAAGGGCCATTGCCTTCTGGGTTCCGAACACGACAGAGTCAGGCTGAAGTTTGGACATCTTGAGGTCCATGGCGAACATGGAGGTCACAGTGTCGAGCATGAGCAGTGCATCGGAGTTCTGGGACCTGATCTCGTCGGCCAGTGCGATGGAGTCGCAGAAGACACCGGAGGAAGACTCGTTGGAGACCCAGTGGACGGCCTCGATGTCCTTTCCGACCTTGCCCTCAAGATGCTCGGGCTTGACCGCCTTTCCGAGGGGGACGGAGATCTTCTCGACGGTCTTTCCGTTGGTCTCTGCCACTTCGATGGACCTGTCTCCGAAGGAACCGGAGGTCAGTCCGAGGGATTTCTTGGAGATACCGCTCCTTGCGGCGCCTTCCAGAAGGACGGTGGCCGAACCGGACACCATAAGGAAATCGTAGTTGATATCGAGCACTTCGCGGAGCTTGTCCTCAATATCCTTGTGGAGCTCCTTATACTCTTTGCTTCTGTGGGTGATCATAGGCCTGTCCATGGCCTTGAGGGTGTCATCGGCCACATAGACCGGGCCGACGGTATACAATTTTCTGCTCATTGGAATCCCTGAGCCGCCCTTAAACAGGACGGAATAAATGATGAAAGGCTATCCGTTATATAACTATAAGCAGGAATACGCGCGCGAGAAAGTGAACTGTCGGGAATGACCCCGACATAATTGGTTTGACCGGGCTCACAGGGTGCCCATGAACTTCTTGATGCGGGAGATGCCTTCCTTCAGCTGCTCCTCGCTGGCGGCATAGGAGATCCTGAAGAAACCTTCGCCGTGCGGACCGAAAGCGGTACCAGGGGTGACAGCCACGTGGGCATCCTTGAGGAGCCTGCTCGCAAGTTCAGCGGAGGGGACCTTCGCATCATACTTCGGGAACACGTAAAATGCACCGTCTGGCACTTTGCATTCGAGGCCCTCGATCTCCGACAAAAGATCGATGGTCAGGTCACGCCTGGTCTTGAACCTTGCCACCATGTTCTGGATGGGTTCCTGGTCTCCGCAGATGGCCTCGACGGCACCTTCCTGAGCGAAGGAGACGCAGCAGGACACGGTGTGCCCCTGGAGCTTGTTGAGGTCCTTGATGTTCTGTTCTGAGGAGATGGCCCACCCGAGCCTCCAGCCGGTCATCGCCGCGGTCTTGGAGAGACCGGACACGGTGATGGTCCTGTCCATCATTCCGGGGATGCTTGCGATGGAGAAGTGCTTACCGGAGTAAATCAGGTTCTCGTAGATCTCGTCGGCGAGCACCATGAAGTTGTGCTGCTGTGCCAGCTCGGCGATGGCTCTGATGGTCTTCTCGGGGATCACGCTGCCGGTGGGGTTGGCGGGGGTGTTGAGGATGATCATCTTGGTCTTAGGGGTGATGAGCGATTCCACGACCGCTGGGTCTAGCACGAAATCGTCCTCGTACTTGAGGGGGACATAGACCGGAACACCGCCGCAGAGCCTGATGTCGGCCTCGTAGGTGACCCATCCGGGGTCGGGCAGAAGGACCTCGTCTCCGGGATCTATGTAGGCCATGGCGGTCATGAAGATCGCATGCTTGCAGGGGGTGACGAGCACGTTGCGGTCGGTCACGTCGAGTTTGTTGAAGGAACGTACCTTCTCGGCGATGGCCCTGCGGAGCTCGGGGATACCCGTGCTGGGGGTGTAATGCGTGAAACCCTTGTCGAGAGAGGCCTTCGCGGCATCGACAATGTTCTGGGGGGTGTTGAAATCAGGTTCTCCGAGAGAGAAGGAGATGACATCCACTCCCTCGGCCTTGAGTTGACTGACAAGGTTGGAAATTGCCAGGGTCCCGGATGCGGGAACCTGCTGAAGTCTTTGTGAAACCATCGATAATCACTTCGTGTTCGGATTCAGCTCATCAGTTCTTTGAGCCTATCGTCTTTGATCGCGTCTCTGATCTCCATCGCCATGCGGGCGCCGGTGCTGAGTCCGGGATAGATCATCTCGGCATAGGGCGAACCGTTTATGAAGGGATTGGTACCGGCGACGATCCTGGTGGAGATCTCGAAGATCCTGAACTCCAGTTTGTCGTTGACGACCGTTTCGAGACAGAACGGCCCCCACATTCCACCGAAGAGCTCGTAAGAACGGTTGACGATGTTCTCAGCCATCTCGAACGCCTTGGGCAGAAGGGACTCGCGGATAACCACAGGGGTGTTTCCGGTGACGACAAAGGAAGGGTACAGTCCGTGCCTCTTCGCATCCTCGATCGATCCGAGCTTGTACATCTCGTCGATGTTGGACTCGTCACGCCTGTCGATGGACAGGAGTTCCAGCGAACCGCCCTGTTTGATGCGGTATCCGTCGGTCTTGAGGGGATCGTAGAAGAAGTGGAGATAGTACCTGGTACCCAGGCAGTACTCCTGGATGGTGTAGGGCTGACTGTTGTCGATACCCATCTTGAAGTCGGGATAATCCTTTGCAATGAAGAATCCACGTCCGCCTTTGGCACCGTGGTATTTGACCATGACCGGCTCTTTGATCTCCCTTGCGTCGGTGATCAGGCGGGGCATGGGAGCACCGGCGGATGTGATCCACTGCCTCTGAAGTACCCTGTCGGATTCCCAGGAAAGCACGCCGCGGTTACCGTAAGAAGGGACCTCGAAATCCTCGAACTGCTTGGCACCCATGTACTCGACAAAGGACCCGTGGGGGATCAGTACGACATTCTCGTCCTGAAGTTCGCCTGCGCGAGAGCTCATGTCGTCATAATCCGAATAGGTGATGAACTTGTCCGGTTTGGCAAGCGGGAACGCGTCATAGATACGCTGATTGTTCTTTGTGACAAGACCAAGGGTCCTGAAACCCATCTTCCGCGCACCGTGGAAGATTTGTAGTGAAGAATGTGAACAAAGGGTAGCGATGGTTATCTTGCTCGGGTCGTACCCGTCCAAAATCTCATCGATCCTCTTTTTTGGAACCATATTATGTTATTGGCTTTTTCCTAATAAGGTTAACGCGTCGTCTATACGCGGGCACGCGAGGGCTGCACGGCTTACTGCAGACCGAAAGGTTATAACGTCATGGGGCCAATCGGCTTATGTCCGAGAAATCGGAAGGCACAGCCGCCTCAGAAACACACCAAACCGAGAGGCCTTAAAAATGACTAATTCTGAAATGGATCTGAATCCTCTAGCCGACGAGCTGTACGCAGCCCTCGAGCAGCAGGTACCGAGAGAAACTCTCATCGCCGAACTTGAAAAATACCTCATACAGTACAAGACCGGACCTACAGTCGCCAAAGACAGTATCCTCCGCAAATACCGTGCACCCAAGGCGTCTGGCACATTTGCAAGCAGCGCCCCCGTGACCAAGAAGATCGGTGATCTTGAAGGCACCGAGATCTCTGTCAACGTCGTGGCAAGGGTGGTCTTCGTCGAGAAAAAGGAGATCACCGTGAAAGGCATCACCAGGACCATCACGTCCGGTATTCTCGGAGACGACACCGGTACCGCACCCTTCACCATCTGGCGCGACGACGCGGACCTCGACAAAGGCGCCGTGTACACATTCAAAAGCGCCTACACCAAGAAATACAGGGACCAGGTGCAGATCAACCTCGGAACCAGAGGAAAGGTCGAACCCAACAACGACGTCACCTTCGATGTACCAGCACAGTCCGCTGCGGCATCCGTGACCAAGAAGATCAATGAGATCACCGGTACCGAGACATCGGTCGACCTCGTCGCCAAAGCTGTCTATGTGGAAAAGAAGGAGGTGACCATCAGAGGTTCCCCCACCACCATCATCTCAGGAATTCTCGGAGACGACACCGGCACCATATCATTCACCGCCTGGCGTGACGACATCGAGATGGAGAAAGGAAACGTCTACTCCGTCAAGAACGCCTATGCCAAGACATTCAACGAAAAACCGCAGCTCAATGTCGGGACCAGGGGCTCCATCGAGCCCAACACTGAGGTCACCTTCGAGGTACCTACATCTTCCGCATCATCAGCCGCTGAACTGCTGAAGATCCGTGACATCACCGAGAACACCCGCAACCTCGATCTCGTCGCCTGCGTTTCCGAACTCGATTCGAGGCAGATCGTCATCAAGGGGGAGACGAAGACCGTCTTCGGAGGTATGCTTTCCGACGAGACCGGAAAGATCCAGTTCACCGACTGGGCCGACCACAACCTCAGCAACGGCGACACCATCTCCATCAAGAACGCTTACATCCGCTCATGGAAAGGCATACCTCAGGTCAACATCGGAGACCGCAGCGAGGTATGTCCCAGCGAGACAAAGATCGAGACCGTTGCGACAGGCCCCTGCAAGAAGACCGTCGAAGATGTGCTCAAGGTCGGAGGAGGTCTCGACCTCTCCATCACCGGTACCGTCGTCGACGTCCGTTCCGGAAGCGGACTTATCAAGAGGTGCCCCAAATGCAGGCGCGCCATCGTCGGAGACACGTGCTCCGTCGACGGACATGTCGAAGACCCTGTGATGGACCTCAGACTCAAACTCACTCTCGATGACGGCACCGGCGCCATCAGCGCGATCCTCGGACGTGCAGACACCGAAATGGTCACCGGCATCACCCTCGATGAGGCCGTCGAAGCAGCCAAAGAGAAAGGCGATATGGGGGCCGTCGGCAACACGATGGTCCGTTCCTGCCTGCTCAAGAAACTCACCGTCACCGGAAACATCATGAGCGACGAATACGGACCTCAGATGAGCGTCCGCCATACAGAGCTCGAGACCTACGACACCCACGCCGAGGCTGAAGCTCTCCTCGAAGATGTGGAGGCATCCTTATGAACAACATCAGAGAGACCGCATGGAGGGTCTTCGCGACCGAACTCAACAGTGCAGGATTTGAGATCAAAGCGGAAGAGGAAATGAAACCCTCTTACCAGCTCAGCCGTCTCGGAGCCCTCATCAACAGGGTCCTTGTGGCCGGAGTCCTAACCGAGAAGGAGGACATCGGAACAGACGGAGAACCCATGTGGAGAGGTCGTATCCAGGATCCCAGCGGAGGATTCGTGTTCATCAACGTCGGAAGGTTCCAGCCCGAGGCAGCGGCCGCCATGGCCGACATCGAGGTCCCCTCCCGCATCGCCGTCGTCGGAAAGGTGAAATCCTACGAGGCCGACGAAGGAAAGATCTGGATCTCAGTACGTCCCGAAAGGATCGTCGTCATCGACGACAAGGTACAGAACGAGTGGCTCCTCGATGCCGCCAAATCCACCTGGAAGAGGCTGAACGATATGAAACGTGCCGTTTCTCTCGAGGACAGGTCCGAACAGGGACTCATCGCCGCAGGATTCTCGGAGATCTCCGCCAAGGGAATCTCCAAGGCCATCGAGGAATACGGGCTGCCCACCTCCACGGACTATATCAAATGCATCCAGAAGGCACTGAGGCTGCTTCTCCCCGACAGAAACATCGATCTGGGTCTCCCCGAAGACCTCGCCGATGCCCCCGAGGAGATCGAGATAGACAACACCTCCATGGAACAGTCCGAGGACAAGGAGGAGGTCATCCTTCAGCTTCTCGAAGAACTCGACAAGGACGGAAAGGGAGCTCCCAGGGATGTCCTTGAAGAGGAGACCAGCAAGAGGGGAATCACTCCGATGGAGCTCGAGGCAATCTCCAACACCCTTCTCGACAAGGGTATCGTCTACGAGCCCAACCTGAGATACCTCAAACGCATCTGAATCAAAAGAGGGTCCGGGGACTTCTCCGGGCCCTTGAATTTTATTACCATGCTGCCGATAAAAGCAGCCGAATTACGTCTGTCCGGCACACTGCATCCGTACCTGAAATGCAATGTGCCAGCAGTCGGTTTTTGTGATCAGTTCTTGTAGAATCCGACCGCTCCGTAACCGACCACCGAGTTACTGTCGAGGCGGGCGGATTCGAAGGAATCGGTCTGATTGAGGATCTTGGCGCTGCCGGGCGAACCATACATCATCGCCACGGCGATGGGTCCGAATCCGCAGACGGACAGATTGTTCGCACGGACCTCGTCGTACATGGCCGCGACATTGCCGGAAGCAACAGCGTGAAGGAACCTGGCGTCCATGGTGTCAGCGAAGGTCTTGGGGACATAGTGCACGAGGTCGCTGGAGGCCACGATGACAACGTCGTGTCCCGCACACGCGATCTTCAGTGCATCTGCGACCCTCTGGGCCGTGTTCATATCCTGTCTGCCCATGATGATCGGGATGATATGGGGGTTGGGATCGATGGACTGGATGAACGGAAGTTCGACCTCGATCGAGTGCTCCCTGCGGTGTGCGTTGGAATCGTCGGGAATGAATTCCCTGAGGCGCATCGCGATGGACTGGTGGATGGGACAGGGGCCGAGAGGGGTGCAGTAATCCTCCGTGCTCATGACGGCATCGTAAGGCACTCCGACGTGGTCGGGACCGATGACAATATAGGCCTCAGGAAGGCCGTCCTCCGCGATTGCCTTGAACGAATGGGCCGCACAGGTACCCGAGTATACGTAACCCGCATGAGGCACCACAACGGCCGAAATAGAGCGTTTTCCAGAGGTCTTGCCGGGTTCGCCGGGCCCGTTGATGAAACAATCCCTGAGCTGGTTTTTCAAAATCACAGGATCGGACGGATAGAATGCCCCTGAAACTGCTGGTACGCGCATAGTCGTGTATGCACGAATGCGTAAAAAAATAATTCCCCGGCGGACCGGGGAAAGGGTTTGTTGATCAGTATTTGGCTTCGAAATCGTCGATCTCGAGCTTGTAGTCTGCGGGGTCCTTGATGTCACCGCGTGCAAGAAGCACTTCGCGGGTGAGGAGCCAGTAGACACAAGCGAGGGAGCGCCTTCCTTTGTTGTTGGTGGGAACGACAAGGTCGACGGCCCTGGTCTCGTTGTTGGCATCGCACATGGCGATGATCGGGATTCCGAGGTTGAGAGCCTCTGCAACGGCCTGTTTGTCGGCAGCGGGGTCGGTGACGACAAGCACATCAGGCTCGATGAAGTGGGGGTTGATAGGGTTGGTGAGGGTTCCGGGAACGAAACGGCCTGCGAATGCGGGTGCTCCGATCGCTTTGGAGAACTCCCTGGCGGGCTTCTGTCCGTACTGCCTGGCGGAGGTGACGAGGATCCTCTTGGGGTCGAAGCCGGAAAGGAAGTGAGCTGCTGCCCTGATCCTCTCGTCGGTCTTCTTGATGTTGAGGACGTAGAGACCATCCTGCCTGACCTTGTAGATGAATTCCTTCATGTCTGCGCTTTTGTACTGGGTACCGATGTGAACACCGGATGTGAGATAGGTGTCTTCAGGGACGAGGAGTTCTCCCTCGATGACCTGCTTTTCTTCGTAGTCAACCATATGTATACCTCTTTCTGACCGACCGGGTCGGTCTCAGGTCCGACAGCATTGAATGCTACCGAATTAGGGGTGCGTACTTGCAACTGGATTATAAACATTTGCGCGCGCTTTTATTTTATTAGTTAGTTTAATTACAAAATCCGCGCGCGTATTATAATGCGACACCTTTTTTTATCGCATTTCCATGCGGAATCATGGCGAGGGAACTCGAGATCTGTGCCGCAGCATTCTTCCGCATCAAGGGAAAAGACACAGTGACGGTCAACGAATTCAAGATGACGGTCACGTTCGAATCCAAGTGGATGTCCGTAAAAGAGGCTGAGTCGCTCCTTTCCAAAATGATCTCGGAAAACCTGGTCACGAAGACCGGGGATTATCTGAAGGCGTCGGCGGAACTCGCCGGAATACAGGTGCCCATGGCCTACCGTCCGTCGGATTCCTTCAAGAGGTCCCTGGCGTCGGAGGCCGTCGCAGAACCTCCTAAGAAGACAATGTCCCAGACACCTCAGAAAGACGTCTTCGCCGAGCTGGTAGGGGTCGCTGTGGAAAAGGGCCTGCAGAAGGCCAAGTTCGTCTCCGACTGCAACATTCTGCGCAAGAATCTCAACGTGGACACGTCCGTCGCAGCGCTGATCCTCCTCAGAGAGAACGGTGCCGACATCAGAAAGTGGATCCCCGAAGTGTACGCACATCTCCTGTGAAACACAAGAACGATCTGCTGAAAATCTTAACGAAAACAGTATAAAAAGTTGAAGCCAGGCATAAGACCCAGCTTCAGATTTTTGAAAGGTTTACTTTTTCTCGACCTTGATGAAGTTGCCGAGGGTCATGCTGTTGGACTTCGCTCCGCCTCCGTAGACCTCGCCGTCCTTGACGACCTCTTTGAGCTTGATATTGAGGGCCTTCTCGAGTTTGGCGACAAGCTTGTCGTCGGGGGTGAGAGACTGGGACTCCACCTTGAGGATGGTCCCCTTCTTCTCGTTGATCGATTTGGCGAAGTCCTCCTCGTTCATTCCGGTCTTCTGCCTCGCTTTCCTGATGACCGCTCCGTAGTCGGCGATAAGCTCGGTTCCTCCGTTGGCAGCATAGATGTCGCGGGTCTGCATACGCCTCTCGCGCTTCTCCAGCCTTTCCTCGATGGCCGCCCTGTTGGCTCCCGCGGAGGGGTATGCTCCGTCATCCAGCCTGTTGGAGGGCCTGTAACTGTCTCCGAATTTTGCACAGCTGGGACATAGATTGAGCTTGCTGCCCTCGACCATCATGGACAGGGTGCTCGGCACATCTTTCCCGCACATTTCGCAAATCATAATGATATGATATGCTGAATCCCTATAAACCCTACCATGCGACGCGATTTTCAATAGGCACTACCATAAATGTTAGGGCAAAGTAATTTAAAATAAGACCATAACGCGTGACGATAGATATGACAGAAGAGTCGGAGACCGCGGAACTCAAAGCGAAGATTATCTCTCTGGAAGAGAGGAATGTGCGCCTCATGGAAGACCTCCAGAATGCCGAGAGCGAGAAACGTTACTCGGAAAGTGAACTCTTCAGACTTCAGAAGGACCTTGCGAGGATCAGGACCGAACTTGAAAGGCTCAAGAGCCCCCCGCTCGTGATCGGTTCCCTCAGGGACATCCTCCCCGATAACAAGGTCATCGTGAAGAGTTCCACTGGACCTGATTTCATCGTGTCGGTTTCACAGTACGTCGACGAGAAGGACCTGGTGCCCGGCGCGAGGGTCTCCCTCAACAAACAGACCCTGGCCGTCATGGAGGTGCTCCCTGCACCCCTGGACCCCGTCGTCACCGGCGCCGAGATCCTCGACAAGCCCAACCTCACCTACGATGACATCGGCGGACTGGCCAACCAGATGGTCGAGCTCAGGGAGGCCGTCGAAGATCCCCTGCTCAGGCCCGAACTGTACGCCAAGGTCGGTATCCAGCCCCCTAAGGGTGTGCTTCTCGTCGGTCCCCCGGGAACCGGTAAGACCCTCATGGCGAAGGCCGTGGCCAACGCCACCAACGCCACTTTCATCAGGCTCGTCGGATCTGAACTGGTCCAGAAGTACATCGGAGAAGGAGCCAGGCTCGTCCGCGAACTCTTCGAGCTCGCCAGGGAGAAAGCGCCCAGTATCGTGTTCATCGACGAGATCGACTCCGTCGGTGCCAAGAGGGCCGACGTCGCCACATCCGGAGACAGGGAGGTCCAGAGGACCCTCATGCAGCTGCTGTCCGAACTCGACGGATTCACCCCGATGGAGAACGTCAAGATCATCGGTGCGACCAACCGTCCCGACATCCTCGACGACGCACTGCTCAGGCCCGGAAGGTTCGACAGGATCATCGAGGTCGGACTCCCCGATGTCGAAGGCCGCGAACAGATCTTCAAGATCCACCTGAAGTCAATGAATATCTCGAAGAAGATCTCCGCCCACGAACTTGCCGAGAAGGCCGAAGGTCTCTCCGGAGCCGAGATCAAAGCGATCTGCACCGAAGCGGGAATGCTCTGCATCCGTGCCGGCCGCGACACGATCTCTCAGGAAGACTTCGACAAGGCCCGCGACAAGGTCATGAACAGAAACAAGAACAAAGGCACCGGAATCATCCCCGAATATCTCTACGGATGAATTCCAAACGGCCGCATCGGAGTTTACGGTGCGGCCGAATATTTCTTAAAATTGGAGAGGGGATGATCCCCTCGTTTTTGAACATCTGGGTCTTTTGAAAAAAAACACGGATCAGTTGTCGGTCTCCGCGTCGTCCCCGCCGTGGAACTCGGCCTGAACTGCTGAGTAGATCTCATCGAGACCCACACCGGTCTCAGAAGATACGGCCCTCATCTCGCCGAAGATTCCGGTGTCCTCCAGGGCCCTGAACAGTTCCATTCCGATGACGGATCCGGGGTCGCGGTCCTCGTCGAGGAGCGAAGCGTACAGAGAATCAGAGTTGTTGTACCAATTGAGGATGTGGTCGATCTCCTCGTCCTTGAGGACGTCCGCCTTGGACAGAAGATTGATCATGGGGACGTTCAGACGGAACTGGACGAGCGATGCAAGGGTCAGTGCGGAAACGAATCCATTCGCCGAACGGTAGAGCATCGGATCGGAAAGGTAGACCATCATGGACCTGCCCTGTCCTAGAGCGTTCATGACCGTCTGAGATGACTCCCTGAAGGCGAACAGTTCCAGCTGTCCGGGGGTGTCGATCAGCACATAATCGACGTTGTACGTGTCGAGCAGACTGCTGACCTTGTTGATGTTCATGGCCATCATGTCTGCGGCGGCGATCTGCGCCCCGTTGGGTCCGAGACCGCACTGGGACATCACATCGTCGAGGTTGATCCACTCACGGATGTCTATATCGGGAGTGTAGGGCAGTCTCTCAGCTCCGGGATCGAGATTGATCGTGACGGAATCGATCTCGTGCTCGTCCAACCAGTTCTTGAATGCTCCGACCATCGTACTTTTTCCGCTTCCGGCTGTACCGACGAAATAGACGTTGTTCATAGAATCGTATGCGGGCAACGGCAAAATCAGATATAAACGTACCAATGCCCCCAGACACCCAAAACAGGACCCATATTATAATAAATAGGAAAACGTTACGTTCTGCTATGAACACGGAAGTAAAAACCCATTCGGCCGCAGTCGGCTGGGTCGGGATCGTCGCCGTAGCCGCATTCTGCATAATGTGGCTCGCCTGTTATCAGGCGGACAGTTCGTGGAAGTGGGGAGTGGATGCGATCAGTGAATTCGGAGTATCCTCCACCGCAGCCGCGGATTACTTCGTCTACGGATTTGTGATCGCCGGTGCCCTCCTCGCTGCGTTCGGTATTGGAAAGGTTCAATGCAGCCAGAGGAAGTTCGGATACATCATCGGAGGAACTCTCTTCGCAATCAGCGGTATCGCACTCGTCCTCGTCGGAATTCTTACCAAAGACGTCGCCAGCGGCGATTATCACACATTCTTCGCATGGATGCTCGCCGTCCTGTTCGCTGTAGCGGTCATCGTGACCGTTGTCCAGGAATACCTCGACGGAAACGTGCTTTCCGTCGGCATCAGTATGGTCCTGCTCTTCGCAGTGGCGTCCTTCGCAGTTCTCTTCGAATTCGAGAAGTTCGAAGTATATGCTATCATCCTTGCCATGGTCTGGATTATTCTGAACTCTGCAATAATGATCATGAATGGTATCAAGGGAGGAAAATCTCAATGAGTGACACTAACAAATTCGGACTGTTCATAAGCTGCCTCGGCGGAATCATCGCCATCGCAGGACTTGCAATTTACTATGAGTACACCTGGGATGCCGTCGAAGCCCTCGGCCTCATGCTTCTTCTTTCTGCAATGTTCTTCGCCCTCGGCGGAGCATTCACCAAGAACGGCCAGTGGACCTACAAGGCCATGGTTCTCTTCGGATTCCTGACCTTTGCAGTATCCTTCATCGCAACCGCCGCGGACATCTTCGAGGTTGAGTTCGGTGTTGTTGAAGCGGTCGTCTCGATCCTCATCATCGTCGTTGCTTACCTTCAGAAGCCCCTCGTGATTGTAAAGAACTAAACCTTAACGCCGGCTTCGGCCGGTTTCCTTTTTAACCAGACTTTAGGTAACTTTTATATCGACTCCGCGAGATAATATCCCGTGGACGAAAAATACACCTTCACCCTGAGAAAGATTGCACTGTTGGGAGGAATGGACGATTACATCGCCGTCTCGTCAAGGGAGCTCGGTACCGCCCTTGAAATGAGCCAGCAGTCCGCATCCAAGCGTATACTGGAGCTTCTGGAACTCGGGCTCATAGTCCGCGACCTAGGGGCCAGGAAACAGAGGATCAAGCTCACCTCTGCCGGGGCGGACGAGCTCAAGAAGGAATACAACGAATTCCGTAGGATCTTCGAACTCACGGACCACATCACCCTGCATGGCACTGTCAAAGACGGCATGGGAGAAGGACAGTATTACATCGACCAGGAAGGCTACCAGACCCAATTCGAGAGCAAACTCGGATTCAGGCCGTATCCCGGAACCCTCAACATCTCTGTTGACAAAGAAGATATCGGAAAGCTCGATATGATCAAGAGCACCGCCGGCATCCCTATCTCGGGGTTCACCCACGGAGGCAGAAGCTTCGGAGATGTCATCGCATATAAATCGAAGATCAAAAACGTGGACTGTGCGGTCGTGGTCCCTGCAAGGTCGCATTACGTGGATGTCATCGAGATCATCTGTCACTATCACCTCAGAAGAACACTGAGTCTGAATACCGATGACAGGCTTGATGTCAAGGTCATTCTCTGATCTGTAGGCGGGTGCGACACCGCCACCTATCTGACCATAAATTACTATCGGGGACGAGTCTTTTGTAAAGACCCAGATCCCCGAAATTCGTTTCAGGAAGATTTCTTTTTGGACTTCTTACCATTCTGTTTTTCTATCTCTTTATTGTGGTCCATCATGAATTTCGTCAGTGCTTTTTTATCTGAAATATCGACGTCCTCACAATGAAGTTTGTAGGACAATGCCTCATTGATCGCTACCGGCGAATCGATCGGATTAAAGAAATAATACCCGTTCTTTTCAGCCCATGAATACACATCACTTGAAGTTGCGGCTATCATTTCTGATTCCCATTGTGCAAGGGTGTCATAGCCCATACTTCTTACCGCTCTTTCATAATGGGCTTGTATGGATTCCCCAGGTTTTTTACAGAGTTTTGCAAGATTGTGTTCCTTCAGAAAATCATTACAGCGACGGGACATGATCTCATCAGGCGAGTCCCAGATCTGGATGTACCTCTCCGGATCTTCCTCCAATTCAGATTTGGATATGGGCTCAATGACAGGCATATCATCCAGCAGACTGGTCTTCACTTTTTTCTTGACAGAAGTGACCTTACATACAACCTCTTCGAACGTATCGAATACATAAAGACCGCTCATCAGACTTATAACCGGACTCATCATTGCAATCCTTATCTCATGGTCTAACGGCTCACGGTCTTCCCCGATCACGCCCTGCATACCCCAGGATTCCAAACTGTTTAGGACACGAGACAGATCGAATCTACAGGCCCTCAATATCTCCTGGGCGCGTGGATAGTCGGGATCTTTCGGATTGCGAGATGCAGCGAACAATTTATTGTACGCATAAATTCCCCCGCAGTCATCAATGGGAGCATTCTCCTTCCAATCAATGAGCTGAGGAAACCTCCCAGAGAAGTCGTCCTTGTGTCCATCAAAATTCACAAGGACCTGCCAACGGTCCCCGAAATCATAGGTGTAGATTATCGTCTTTCCCTCAAGATCGGAGAGTGCGACAGAAAAAGGTTCTCTACATTTTTCATTATCATGGAATGCACCGTGATGTTCGTGGATAAGTTCTCCATCCACCTCAAATGCATAAAGATGATAGCCTTCCCAGCTCATCACAGACTGGATAACGCTGTGAATGTCATATAACGATGCAAAATCAGGAACTGCAACGGTCCTGGAGATTTCAGGTTCGCTGTCGATCAGAACAAATCGGAGTATGTAAGCTCCCATGATGTGCGATGTGTTCCAGCTTAATAATGGCTATGCGACCGAATTCAGATTGTCCGATATATGGGAAAGGTAATAATCCTATCAGGCACATATTGATAGAGGGGTGTTACCCCCTCTGTTTCATTTTTTACTAAGGTATTTCATCACAGAGGTGAAGATGAACTTTCCATCTCCGTCCTCCGATTTGTGGCCGCGGGTCCAGTCTGCGACGGTGTATGCGGTCATGACGCGCTCGGGGTGAGGCATCATGCCCATGACATTTCCTGCGGGGTTGCAGATACCTGCAATGTCCGAGGGGGATCCGTTGGGGTTCCAGGGATAGGAGATACGGGAATCTCCGGGTGCAGTGTACCTGAATACGATCTGATCGTTCTCCTCGAGCCTGTCTGTGAAGTTGGGGACGTTGCTGAGCAGCTTTCCCTCTCCGTGGGCGGACGGGCACATCAGAACGGCTCCTCTGGGTATGTCGCAGGTGAACACGCATTTGCCCCTGTTGTCGTTGCGAAGCAAGGTGGGGCGGCACTCGAACCTTCCGGAGTCGTTGTTGTACAGTGCGGCGGTGGGCTCATCGGACATGGTGCCGTCGAGGGCGGGAAGAAGACCCAGTTCCACAAGGATCTGGAATCCGTTGCACACTCCGAGGACGGGCTTTCCCTCCTCCACGAAGGTCCTGAGCTCCTTGCCGATTCCGGCCTTCATCCTTGATGCGAAAATAGCTCCTGCGCGGACGTAATCGCCTGCGGAGAATCCACCGGGAATGGCGAGCACATCGTATTCCTCTAGGTTCCTGCGGAGGGACGGATCGCACTGTCCCAGCAGCTGTTTCAGGTGAACCTTTTCCGCTTTTGCTCCGACCATCTCGAAGGCGTTCGCCATTTCATCTTCGCAGTTGGTTCCTTCGATCCTTACGACACAGACTCTGACATCTTCTGCTTTCATTGAGAATCACCTCCCATGATGTTCCAGATAGGGTCGTTCCAGGCGGACCTGAGCTTCTCGACGGGGATCTTGGTCTTAGCACCCTTGATGACGAGTTCGTCGCCTTTAGTGAGTCCAATGGGGGTGGCGGCATCGCCCATGATCTCGGTGAAACGTTCCGCATCCTTTCCGTCGACCTCGGCGACCCATCTCGAGTTGCTCTCGGAGAACAGATTGACGTTGATGTCGACACATGCCATGGCGGAAAGGTCGAGCTCGGCACCGATCTGACCGGAGATACACATCTCCGCAACGGCGACCGCAAGTCCTCCGTCGGAACAGTCATGGCAGCTGAGGACGAGTTTCTCGTCCATTGCCTTCAGGAGCTTCTCGGAATTCTCCTTGAGACGGTCCGCGTCAGTGTCTGGGACATCTCCTCCGGCACCTCCGAACTTCCTGAACAGGAGCGATCCACCCATCTCGTCCTTGGTCTCTCCGATCACGAAGAGGCAGGAACCGGTCTTCTTGAAGTCTGCGGAAACCGCCTTACGGACATCGTCGATAAGACCGCAACAGACGATCATGGGGGTCGGAAGGATATGTACTCCTCCGGGGGCCTCGTTGTAAAGACTGACGTTTCCTGAGGGGATGGGGATGTTGAGCTTCCTGGCGATGTCTCCAATACCGTGGACGGCCTCCCTGAATTCTCCGAAACGCTCGGGCTTCTCGGGGTTTCCGAAGTTGAGACAGTCGGTGAGGGCGTTGGGGCGGGCTCCGACGGCGACGACGTTACGGTAGGCTTCGTCAATGGAGGCCATTCCTCCCTTGTATGGGTCGGCAGCGGTGAACCAGGGGTTGCATCCCACTGCAGCTGCAAGACCTTTCCACCTGCCGGGAACAGGCATCAGAACGGATGCGTCTCCGGGACCGGTCTTGTTGAGTGCTCCGACCATGGGGTGCAGTACGGTGGAGGCACGGACCTCATGGTCGTACTGGCGGATCGCCCACTCCTTCGAGGCCACATTGGGGTCGGAAAGAAGAGTGAGGATGGTCTGTTCGAGGGAGGGCAGTTTCGGGAACTTCTCCTCCGCCTTGGTGGAGACCTTGGGTGCGACATAGGGCCTGTCGTAGACCGGTCCTCCGGTAAGGAAGTCGATGTCCATATCGAAGATCTTCTCGCCTTCCCAGAACAGCCTGGTGTGTCCGGTGTCGGTGGTCTTGGCAACGGGTGTCGCGATAATGTCCCAGAGGTCGAAGATCGCCATGACCTTGTCGACATTCTCGGGCTTGACGGTACACATCATACGCTCCTGTGATTCAGAGACCCAGATTTCCCAGGGAGCGAGTCCGCTCTCCTTCAGGGGGACCTTGTCGAGGTCCACGTCGGCACCGCAGCCTTTCTCGATGGCCATCTCTCCGACGACACAGCTGAGTCCTCCTCCGCCCAGGTCTTTCATACCGGTGACGAGGTGCTTCTGCGCAAGTTCCAGACATGCGTGGATGACAGGTTCCTTGGTGATTGGGTCACCGAGCTGAACCGCACCGCGGGAGTCGTCCTCAGAGGTGGCTGTGATGTCTTTGGAAGCGAAGTTCACACCATGGATTCCGTCCCTTCCGGTACGTCCTCCGAAGAGGATCATGATCTCTCCGGGGCCGGAGGCATAGTTGTTGAGGAGATCGTCACGCTTGACGATACCAAGACAGCACACGTTGACGAGACAGTTTCCAGTGTAGCTCTCGTCGAAGAAGAATCCACCGGTGATAGTGGGGATTCCGATACGGTTTCCGTAGTCTCTGATACCAGAGACCACTCCGCTCATCAGATAGCGGGGGTGTTTGATTCCGGGAGGGAGCTCTCCTTTCCTGTCGGGGTATCCGAAACAGAGAGGATCGGCGAGTCCTATAGGCTGTGCACCCATACAGATGACATCCCTCACGATGCCTCCGATACCGGTCGCCGCACCTCCATAAGGTTCAATGGCGGACGGGTGGTTGTGACTCTCCACCCTCAATGCATATCCGTAGTCATCGTCGAAGACCATCACTCCGGCGTCTCCCCTGGAAAGGATGTCATCGCGGTTGATGCCGAAGACGAATTCTTTCAGCACAGGTTTGGAGCTCTTGTAACAGCAGTGCTCCGACCAGGCCTGACCGAGGGACTGAAGTTCCACATCTGTGGCCTCGCGGCCTTCTTTGACAAAATAATCTCTGACCTTCTTCATCTCGTCGAGCGACAGTCCCAGACTGAGCTTTGAGGAGATATCTTCGAGGTCCTTGTCGGAAGCGTCCCTGATCTTGATATCGCAAAGATCATAGGCGGCCTCCCTTCTGACCATACGGTCCTCCGCGGCCATGCTATTCACCTAACAGTGACCTTGTAGCTCTGGACGACGGGGTTGGCGAGGAGCTTGCGGCAGTATTCCTCACCGGCGGCAAGGGCTTCCTTCTCGGGCATGTCGAGTTCGATCTCGAAAACCTTCACGGTCTTGACCGAGTTGATTCCTTTGAATCCAAGGGACTCCAACGTCTTCTTGGTGTTGGTCCCTTCGGGGTCGGCGACCCCTTTTTTGAGTTCGATCCTAATATCGATTACTGTCATCGGATTAGGATATGGGATAAGGTACAAAAAGGGTTTTATGGCTCAGACCGAGCGTTTCCTGGCAAATGCCAGATAACCGGTATGTCCCAGCATCTCGAACGAAGGCCTGACCCCTCCGGGGTGGACCTCCATTCCGCGGCGGAGTATCTCCATCGCACGGACATCGCAGAAACCTTTATCGCGGAGACCGTTGACCGCTTTCTCAAGCTGGTTCGCATTAGGAATGTAAACACAGATGCGTCCTCCGTTCCTCAGGCAGGGGACCAGATTGTCCAATGCGTTCTCGACATCCGGCATATCTGTGGTGATGACGTCGGCATCCTTGAAATCGATGGCGACGGTGCGTGCATCCCCGATCTGACACGACCAGTTCTTGTCAAGTCCGGACCTGCGGAGGTTCTTTGCTGTCTTCTCCGCATTCTGCTCCTTGAACTCCACGGTGTGCACATGTCCGCCGGGTCCCGCCGCACACAGAAGGGCGGTGGTGAGGCCACCGGAACCGGCACCGATCTCCAGAACACGGGAACCGGCATGGACATCACACTCCATAATGATGGCGCAGGCATCCTTGGGGGTAATTATCTGCGCTCCGCGGTCCAGGGAGGAGATCATCTCGACGACCCCGGGACGGAAGACGTTGAACCTGCGTCCGGCGATGTCGACCGCATCCCCGTCATCCAGGCCCATGAGCCTGCCGCCGTCGATGGTGCCCATTCCCCCGAGCTTGATCATATCATGCCCGAAGGTGAACCAGTAACGCTTACCGTCCGCGTCCTGAAGATAGAGGTGCTCCCCTTCCTGGAATGCCATGTTCCGACCTCAGAGAGTGCGGGCGGCGTAGGCCGGCTTGACACCTTCCTTTCCGCACACGATGCATCTGCCGGACCAGTTCTCGGGGTGGTAGGGAGTGCCGAGGATCTTGATGTCGTACTTGTCCTCGAACTTGTGACCGCACTCGGGGTTTCCGCACCATCCGATGCGGACGATCCTTCCGTCGGGGATGGAGTCGACTCCGTCCATGGTAGTCATATCGTCGATGACTCCGCTGCGCCTCTCGCGGGCGGCCTCCATCATATCCTTGGTGATGGTGTCGAGGATCAGCTTGGAACCGGAAACGAGAGAATCCATTCCTATGGTTCCTTTAACGCCGTTGTCCCTCCTGGCGAAGGTGACGACACCGTTCTCGATGTCTTTTCCTCCGATCTCGAAGCGGAGGGGGACTCCCTTGATCTCCCAATCGAAGAACTTGCTTCCGGGCCTGTCGTTGCGCTCGTCCACTTTGACCCTGAGGCCTGCAGCCTTGAGTTCGGCGGCGACAGAGGCGCACACCTTGAGGACCTGCTCCGCGTTGTCCTTCTTGTAGATGGGGATGATGACGATCTGCACAGGGGCGATGAACGGGGGAAGTTTGAGTCCGGTGTCGTCGGCGTGGATACCGATGACCGCACCGAGGAGACGCTCGGACATTCCGAGGGTGGTCTGGTGCACGAGGATGTGCTCTCCGGACTCGGTCTCGTAGGTGATGTCGTATGGCTTGGAGAAGTTGGTTCCGTAGTAGTGGGCGGAACCGATCTGCAGGGTCTTTCCGTTCGGCATGACGGTGTCGATACCGACGGTGTAATCCGCTCCGGGGAACTTGTCCCAGTCGGTACGGATGAGGAGAGAGTAAGGAAGACAGAGTTCCTTGCAGAGGCGGTCGACGATCTCGACGTCCTGGGCGACCTGACGCTCGGCGTCCTCCTTATCCTCATGGCAGGTGTGGGACTCGAAGAAGTGGATCTCCCTGACCCTCATGAACGCACGGGTCTGTTTGGTCTCATACCTGAAAGTGTTGACGATCTGGAAGGTCTTGAGAGGAAGGTCCTGGTGCGATCTGACCCAGAGGGAGAACATGGGGTACATGGCGGTCTCCGAGGTGGGGCGGAGGACGAGACGGATGTCGAGGGGGTTCAGACCGGCGTGGGTGACCCAGTAGACCTCTTCGTCGAATCCTTTGATATGGTCCTTCTCCTTCTTGAACTCGGTCTCCGGGATCAGTAGGGGGAAGCACACCTCATCATGCTCGGTGGCCTCCATCTCGCGGCGGAGGACCACATCGATCTGGGACATGATCTTCCAGCCATAGGGGGTCCAGACGTTCATTCCTTTGATAGGGTACCTTTTGTCGCAGAGCTGGGCCTTGTCGACGGTCTCGTTGTACCATTCGCCGAAATCCTGTTCTTTTGTAGGCATCTTTCACCACTTCCCTTCTTCGAATTCTTTAATCGCATCGGCGACGATGCCTGCGACAGAGATGAGTGAAACGGGATTGTCGAGGGTGTTGCAGCACAGGACAGAGTCGACGGGGCTCCCGTTGAAGCGCTCGAGGGCGTTGTTGACGAACACGCCGTGGGTGCATGCGACGAAGACCTTCTCCGCACCGGCCTCTTTGAGAGCGGCGGTGGCGGCGATGATGGTTCCTCCGGTGGAGATCATGTCGTCGACGATGAGCACGCTCTTGCCGCGGACATCGGCCTCGGCGGGCTGGATGCGGACCTCGGTTCCAGAAAGACGGGTCTTGTTGAGATGGTCATAGGGGACCCCCATGTGCTCGCCGACGATCTTGGCACGTCCGGCGGCACCGATGTCGGGAGACATGACAAGGTCCACGCCCTTCGTCTTGAAGTAATCGGCAATGACAGTGGCGGCCTTGACGTCCCTGTGGGGATGGGTGAAGTTGTCGAGGGTGGACTCCTTGTGGAGGTCGACAGTGATGACACGGTCGCAGATCATGTCGAGGTGTTTGCACATGATCTTGGCGGACTCAGGCTCTCCGGGCTTGAAGATCCTGTCCTGCCTGGCGTACCCGAAGTAGGGGATGACGAGGGTGATGGACTTCGCCCCGAGGTTCTTCACCGCATCCTGGATGAGCAGGAGCTCGAGGAATTTGCTGTCGGGGAAGGTGTTCTGGACGATTACAACGTCGTCGTTCAGGGACTCCTCGTTGATACGGGTGTAGCACTCACCGTCGGGGAATGCCGTGGTGAGAGCGGGGATGTATTCACAGTTCAGGGCTCCGGCAAGCTCTTTTGCCAGACCAGTTGATGCGGAACCGCCGATGACTTTCATGTGGGGCCCATTCGCGTTCATTCTATTATATCCTGCGATTAAGGGAGGACGTGAAACGGCCGTATTCCGAAGACAGGGCATATATCGAAGATGTCCGATGGGGTTGCATGCAGCAGAATGTCATCACCGAAGAGAAGATCGACCGGTATCTGGGTATAACCAAGAAGGCATTGGACAAACTCGAGATCGCGGCCCCGGACCGTTCGTTCGGAAAAAGGCTGGCCGACAGTTTCCTCGAGATGGCCACCGCATACTACAACGACGCCAAACACTTCCGGGAGATCGGAGATTTCGTTACGGCCTTCGCATCGGTGAACTACGCCCACGGATGGCTAGACTGCGGGGCCAGGATCGGACTGTTCGACGTCGGCGGGGACGATCAGCTTTTCACGCTTTACGAATAAGCCCCGGCGACCGGTCCGTAGAACTGCAAGAGTATACTCCTTCCGAAAGACCCAGACAGTCAAAAACGAGGTCTGACGGAGCATCGGTGAAGATGCTGTTCCCGAGCATGCACATGCCTGCGTTGTAACCTTCCCTGCGAAGACGCAGGATGGCCTCGGACACATCCGGACTTTCAAGCCCGGTCTTCATGGAGAACTTATTCGATATCTCGAACAGATGTTCCAGAGAGGGTTCTTTCATATATTCCTCGACCGCGGAGGAACCCGCCATGAAAATGACATCGCGGACCTCCGGATCACTCAGCACGTTTCCCGTGTTCATCTTCGGACCCAATACCGCAAGGGTCAGATCGTCGAATCTGACATCCGTTCCGACCACATGACCCAGAGGGGGGATCCCTTCCTTCATACGGACCGGCTGATGTGCCAGACAGGTCAGTGCGGCCACATCTCCGAGACCGCCGCCTCCGAGGATGTCCGCCCTATGAGCGGCCTCAAACGCTACGGATTCCGAAAGACCCAGAAGGTCGGAGAGACACAGTGCCGCGGCTATCGCGCCCGCCGCACTCATACCGAATCCCTCTCCGCTCGGGAGCTGCCCTTCGACGATCACGTCGAATCCTCTGCCCGGTGCCATCTCCGAAAACACATGATGGGTGACAGGAGCCTTGGACGGTTCGCCGTCGATGATTATGCAGACCCTGTCGTCGGAACGCTCTGTCACTTCCACGAAGGAACCAAGCGAGGTCCTGATGCCCACCCCGATCGACCCCCTAGCAAGGAGGTCTCCCTGCACATCCCCCGCAGGGGAGAAGAAACAGGTTATATGACCGGGGCAGAATGCACGGGCCATTCAGATCTTCTCTGAAACGAAGTTGAGGATCTCCTCGGAGATCGCAGGTTTAGTGCCGGAGATGTCGGTGACCTTGTCGCTGGTGACCAGGAGCATGGACGCAGAGGTCTTTCCGGCGGAATCGATATCATTGGCAATGACCGCGGCGAGGTTGAACTGTTCGAGGCGCTTCCTCGCCCTGGCAACGAGGTCGTTGCGGGGCAGACCGGACTCGGCCTTGTAACCGATGACCATATCACACCTCTCGCGCAGCAGAGGCAGGACCTTGGGGACCGGTTTGAGAAGCATGTCGAAGCCCTTGTCGCTGGGGATCTTGCCTTCGAAGGTGCTCTCGGGAGTGAAATCCGCCAGAGCTGCTGGCACTATGACGACGTCATGGTTCACGTCGCCCAACATGGCGATGAGGTCGCTGACAGAAGCATATCTGCGCACATGAAGATATTCCGGAAGCACGGTATTGCATCCGCCCATCCACAGGTCGACCTCTGCACCGCGTTCGAACGCCCTTTGTGCCAGTGCGACCGCCATCATACCAGTGGAACGGTTGGTGATAAGCCTCATTGAATCCAGAGGCTCCTCGCTGCGCCCGCCGATGACGAGGATCCTCTTTCCGATGAGATCGTCCCTCGACAGGAGCCTGGTGGCCCATGCGACGACCTCGTTGACAGAGGCGACCTTTGCGCGTCCGTCCTTCATGTACGGGCCGATAACGTTGACCCCCCAGGAGCGGAGGGCCTTCAAGTTGGCATCGACGGCAGGATTGTTGAGCATGGACCCGTGCATGGCGGGGGCGATGGCCATCGGGACCCCCCCTCCGAGGGCGACGGTGGCCATGGTGGTGACCGGGGTATCGTCGATGCCGTTGGCAATCTTCGAGATGGTATTGGCTGTTGCAGGATAGATGAGGAACAGGTCCGCATCGGAGCTGTCCCCGAGATACTTGATGTGCTCGGTCTGACCACCAATCTCGGTGATGGGTTTGATGCCTGATGCGAATTCGATTGCATCGGGAGCGACCAGTTTCACGGCCGCCTGGGACATCACGGGGATGACCTTTGCGCCGTTGCGGACAAGCTCACGGATCAGATGGAAACATTCGACCGCCGCGATACTTCCGGTGATTCCGAGGACGATGGTCTTTCCGGACATTCTGTTGCTTTTCTCACAATAAATCTCTTCAGACGGATGCATACAATCCCTTCTTCTCCAATATTTCCAGAACAGCTCCATAGACCGTGTCCGGCCCCTGCTCTGCATCAATGATATGGTAATCCAAGGTCTCCGCCAGCTTCAAATAGGCTGACCTGACCTTTTTCAGATAATCGGTTTTCTCGAAACGGCTGAGCTCCTCTCCCCTGGAACCGACCCTGCCCATACTGACCTCCGGATCCAGATCCAGAAGGAAAGTGGCATCGGGTTTTATCACGGACCTCCTCTGAATATCCAGAAGCCAATCGAGGTCTGCTTCCTCTCCGAGCGCCGCAGACTGGTACGCCACGGTCGATCCGAGATACCTGTCGCAAATGACCCAGCGCCCTGAATCAAGGATCTTCTTAATCTCTTCCGTATGGATGGCACGGTCGGCCGCGAAAAGAAGCGCTTCCGCCGCGGGAGGGATATCTCCCAACGAACCGGACCTCAGAATGGAACCGATCTGACCGTTCGTGGGTTCGAAGGTGGGAACGGCATTGCCGATCTTCTCGACGAGTCTGCGGACCAAAGTGGTCTTTCCGGAACCGTCGATACCCTCGATGACTATGAACTTCCCTTTCATCCGGAGCAGAATATGGTGATAACTGAAATATACCTTATGTCCGCAGACGCCCGACCAGGGAATCCAAAGACTCCATATCCTTGATGTACGAGGAACATAAACGCCTCAGTCCTCTTCTGATATGGGTGTCCACGACGGCATGGTCGCCGAGCATCTCACACATCCTGTCGGCCAACATTTCCCCTCTGTCGTCCCAGTCGGTGAGGACGACGCACTTCCCTCCGTGCCCCTCGACGTATTCCGCCGCCTTGACAGGTCCTCCATCAGACTGAATCTGGAACATATCGCCCGACACCCCCAATGCGGTCAGCGCCCGGCGGTCTTTCTTCCCTTCGATGAGCAGAACATGGTCCTTACTGAGCTCGTCGAGTTCAGATAACAGCCCGTAGATCTCCTCCAGCCTGTCGGCGTCGGTCATATATGTGCTGCAAGTCTGGCGCATATCTTCTTCGGATCTCCTGCTATGAGCACGGTCTTCTGCCTCGAGGTCTGTCCGGACACCACCTGGGTCTTGCACCCCGTGATGTCCCTGAGGACATCCTCCACCTCCTTGTTGGCACGCCCGTCGAGCGGGGGCGCCTTCACGCGGATTATCAGCCTCTTCCGCCAGGGATCTATCCCCTCGGCCCCGGAACGGGAGGACCTCGGGGACACGGTAAGGTCCAGCTCCAACCCGGATCCTGTGCTGCGGCTGACATCGGAGATATCCATGTTCCGCACATGCGGTTCCCGATAGAATATCCTGACGGTCATATTCCGACACAGCCTGCGGAGATTGTTTATAGGTAGGTCCGCTACCCGACAACATGGGCGACCCTGACACCGAAATGACATTCGAGTATCTTCGCGAAGTATATCGCAGAGAGAAGAGCTCGACCCAGTTATGGGACGGTGTCCGTGCGGACCTCTATATCGCCACGGCCGAACTTTTCAAGGCTCAAAGGATGGAATGCGACGAGGAACTCCGTAAAGACCCAGAGTCCATAAGGAGCGAGAACGTCAGCAACCTGATCATCCGCACCAAGCGTCTTTTCAAGGACATTATCAACATCCGCATGGATAAGATCTGCAAGATGGCACTGAGGGGTGCCGACAGGGCGGACAACAAGGTCGACTGCCTGACCAAGGAGGAGAAGGAATACTACGACAAGATCCTCCTCGCATCCCGGGAGCACAGCTCCGTCATCAACAGACTCTGCGGAAGCGCTTCATACCGTATCCCGGACGTGTCCGCTCCCCCGGTGAAGCCTGCTCCGCCTGTAAAACAAGTAATCCCCGAACCGGAACCGATAATGGATGAACCGGACGAGGAACCTCTGAACGGATCCATGGAGATACAGATCGACACGGTCCCGGAGGACGGCATCGTGATGATCGACCACAACCCCGATCTCGACGAACCGGATGTGGACATGGAGATCCCCGACGATGCTTTGGATTCCGCCATACAGAATGGATTCTCCGCCCCTTCGGAAAAACCCGCCGAACCTCAGGTCCCGAAGCCTGAACAGAAGGCCGATGACAGAAAACTCATGCTTGTCAGGATCCTCGCAGACCTGCCCACCATCGCCGGTCCGGAAAGGAACTACGATCTCCGCAAAGAAGACCTGGTACGTCTGCCTGAACTGTTCGCTAATGTCCTTCTGAACCGCAATCTGGCACTTAAGGTCTCGATCTCACCTTGAGACCGTCACGGTACGGGTGTCCCCGAAGAATTCGAGACAGTCTATCTTGAACCTTTTGATCCCTGTACACTCTGCAACGGTATCACGTGCGATGTCCGGGGTGTTGTTGTGTTTACTCAGATGTCCCAGGAAGATCTTGCGGTCGGGATTTACCGCCGTATCCTTGATCTCCCTCGCAGAATCCAGATTGCACATGTGTCCGTAGGTTCCGGCGATACGTCTCTTGAGGGGTTCGGGATAAGGGCCCTCAATGAGCATCTTGTTGTCGTAGTTCGCCTCGACAATGGCAAAATCCGACTTTTGAAGAGCGTCTCTGATAGGTGCGGTGAACTTTCCGGTATCGGTGGCTATCAGCACCCTGGAATCACCTGCGGTCACGGTGTATGCACAAGGGTCTGCGGCATCGTGCATTGTCGGGAGAGGAGTGATGTTGAAGTTCCCCACCTGGAACTCCTGAAGGGTCTGGGTCATGTGATAATCCACATTGCCGGGATTGAAAGAACCGATGGTGGCGGGATTGCAGTAGACCGGGAGATTCATCTTGCGGGCGATGGGCCCCACGCCCTGGATATGGTCCGCATGTTCGTGCGTGACCATGAGGGCCTTGATACAGTGTTCGTCCACACCCTCCAGATTCATCAGCTTACGGGCACGGGCACAGCTGATACCGGCGTCGATCATGATCGCCTCGTCATCGTACTGAATGACCGTACAGTTACCGTCGCTTCCGCTGGCGAGGATGTGCACTTCTAACATCAGATTTTCTTCTTGTAGATGTAGAAGATGATATCCGAACGGGAAATGGTTCCTACCAGAACGCCCTGCTCGAGCACGGGAAGACGTCCGACGTTGAGTTTCATCATGGCCTGAAGGGCCTCGATGATCTCCGCATCGGCAGTGGTGCTGAGGGTGCAGTGGACCATGATATCCTGAACTTTCACATCGGAGATCTCATGGTTGGCATTGTCAAGGGCCTCGGATGCCGTGGAGACGTCGAGGGGCGAATTGAGAAGGTGACCCTCATCCTTGGCATCGAGCTTTTCCTGGTACTTCAGGATCAGTTTCAGAATATCGGTCTGACTGAGCATACCGAGGACGTGATTCCTGTTGTCGACCACAGGCGCACCGGAAACATTGTCGACCGCCATTCTGATAACAGCCTGTCTGACCGTGTCCGTAGGCCTTACCGTTATGACCTGGGTGGTCATCAAATCCCTAACCCTTAACTGACTCATCAGTATTGAGATGCCCTGCGTATATTGATACTTTTGGCTTGGTAAAGAATGCAGTGCCCAGGCATAGTTTTATTAATGATGATACGATAGACGCTTTAAATCGGGGCCTGTAGCTCAGCTAGGTAGAGCGTTCGACTCTTAATCGAACGGCCAAGGGTTCGAATCCCTTCAGGCCCGCCATTTACTCAGCCAAATTTTCTGGAAAAATTCTATTGTTTCGACGTTTCGAGGTCTTTAGCGCCTCCGTTGGAAAACAGCGCGTCCAAATCTAGCGAAGGATATGGACGCGACTGGATTCAGCACCCCTGTCTCTCCCCCTTCCCGGACCAGAATTTCTGCATGTCCCGAGCAGCGTTGTGCTTGTCCTTGTCGCAGTAATCCATCTGTGTCGTAGCGGCAGTCACATGCCCCGTGACAAGAGATATATCGTGCATGCTCTGACCCTCGTCGATCGCCCTCTGATCGAAGGTGCGCCTGCACT
>CAVATL010000007.1:0-85998 GCA_963591575.1 Candidatus Methanomethylophilaceae archaeon | reverse complement strand
AACAATTGGGCAGGGATCGCCTCTGGCGGTTCTTTTGCTCCTCCGGATCACCGGGCCCCTCAAAGGGGATAAGGTGGCCGGTGTCGGGATCGGCAGACAACACTGGGCTGGGATTCAGATCAGAAGTCACTGAAAAGTGGTCAGAAGTCAGACCAGAAGTCACTGAAGAGTGGTCAGAAGTCAGACCAGAAGTCACTGAAAAGTGGTCAGAAGTCACTGCAAAAGTTCAAGCCGATCGTCTGAATTGTTCGCACTGAACAGTGGTATCGGAACGAAAGTGACCGTTACCTGCGGGGGCCTAAGGCCGACTGTGTCCGTGTAAGCCGGATAACACAAGCCCAATTTTGGGTTGCCTTTGGGGCATTTGCCTCAAAGGCCTTTCTTCATCCTAATCAGTCTCACTGACCGATTTTATCTTTTGAAGGTTAGAAATAGAATCATCGCCGTATGAAGCTTGTCAAGAAAAAATGAACAAGGTCCGGGTCACCGATGGTGACCCGGGCCTCAAAAAGGATTTCGTATCAGTTCATTCTGTAGAAGACCCAGCCGGACCAGATCTTGGGGAAAAAGTAGGTGGTCTTCTTCGGCATCCTCTTTCCGATTGCTGCAAGATCCCAGATCGTCTTGAGGCTGGGGGCATTAAGGATGATGGCTGCGTCGTGTTTCTTTTCAGCCATTGCCTTCTTGACCGAGGTCAGTTCGGCATCATAGGAGACCTTTGATTTGCCCTCGTCCGATTTGTAAACGCCGTAGAGGATGTTCTGCTGTGCGGAATAGGTATCAAGCTGGTACATCACATCTTCTGTTTCGGCAGGGTTGTCGACGAGGAAGCATCTACCGGACTTGAACATCATTCCGAAGAGGTGTTTTCCGAGATCGGATTCCATCTGTTCCTCCGAAACCTCCTGCACTGCCATCTTCTTCTCGATTTTCTTGATGGCGCTGGTCTCTCCGATGTCCTCGGCATCGATCAGCCTGTGGGTGGGCCAGATGACGAGTCCTGCATCGGTGGAAGACACCATAGTGCACAGGACGTACTGTTTGGCCTCGTTGTCAGGGTTCTCTTTGGCATAGTTCAGGGCGGTCTCGTACCTGTGGTGGCCGTCGGCGATGAGCATATGCTGACCTTTCAGTTTCTCTGATATCGCATCGCAGAGAGTGGGGTCGGAGATCCTGCTGTATCTGTGCTCCACACCGTCGCTGTCGACATATCTGTAGCAGAGCCTAGCTTCGCTGTCGACCTTCCTGTCGAGTTCTTCTCCGAGTCCAGGATAGATCCCGAAGATGGATTCGAGGTGGGTCTCCATGTCCCTGAGAAGGTTGAGCCTGTCCGCTTTGACCTTGGAGAAGGTCTCCTCGTGGGGGATGATGTTACCTTCACTGTAATCCTCGGTCTTCAGGATACCTACGAGTCCTCTCCTGGAATATTCTTTGCCGTCGGAGGTGAATTTCTGATCGTATAGGTAGAATGAGGGCTCATCGGGCATCAGCATATTTTCTTCGATCATTTTGTCGAAGAGTTTCCTGGAGTTGGTGTACCTCTTGTCCGCATCGGGGGACAGGGTGAGGTTGGTCACATTGTACTCGTTGGATTGGAGTTGCTTGAGGTACTCATCTCCGATGACGTCGTAAGGGGGAGAGATACGGGACTCGATCTTCTCGCCGGCCTGAAGTCTGGGTCTGTATCCTTTGAAAGGGCGGAATGTAACCATGTTATCTGGTTGATGATTGCACTTCTGTTATAAACCTTATAGGAAGGGGGGCAATAGAATACTTGAAGAATGGAGAGGTGCGGGGGTTTTACCCCCCGCCGGGTGGTATAATGAAAACAAAACTCATAGCTAATAAGTTTGGCTGCTTTAAAAGTCCGGAACGATTCCCTCCGTGATTTCAGCAGATAGGCGCCCACAAAGTCTCCAGCGTCATCTCCACCGGCATCTCCGGGATGTTCTCGATCTTTCTGCAGAGTTCTGACGTATTTCCTTTCCCTATTGCTTGCGCCTCCGTGAAAATAATATGGTATTCCACATATATAAATCTACTTTCGTAGAAAAAATTCGAATTACTGTGTTTTACGTAATCTTTTTACGAAATTCGTATTCAATATAAATACAAAATTTTATGCTGGCCAATACATCCAAAATCTTGAAATGCAGATCGAACAATGAAAATCGAAGAGAAAAATGGAAAGCCGGGAGGTCCCGGCAATGAGTTTTAACAGATACGGGGAACAGGGTCGCCGGACGGGGGTTCGAGGATCCTCTTTCCGCCGATCTCGGTCCTCAGGACGACACGGGAAGGTCCGTCGACGGCCCTTCCGATGATCGCGGCATCCTTTCCTTCGGGGGTGGCCTTGAGGGCCTTGAGGACCTCTTCTGCCATTTCGGGAACGACGGAGATGATACACTTTCCTTCGTTTCCGATGTTGAGCGGTTCGATACCGAGAAGCTCGCAGGCGTTCTCTACACCATCCCTGATGGGGATGTCTTCTTCGTTGATATCGAGCTGGCACTTTGATTTCTCGGCCCATTCGTTGAGGGTGTTGGCGATTCCGCCGCGGGTGGGGTCCTTCATAGCCACGATTCCTCCGACGCGGAGAGCTTTTTCGATCATCTTGTTCAGCGGCTGAACATCGGATTTCACATCTGACTCGAAACCGTATCCCTCACGGAAGGACAGCAGTGCGATACCGTGGTCCCCCATGTATCCGGATGCGATGATAACATCTCCGGGGCGGGTGTTGGAGTCAGCGCACCAGCGGCTGTCCACTTTACGGTAGCTGTTTGCGACCTCCATGTCATGGTCGAGGTAGTCGGGCCTGATACCGATCGCAGAGGTGGTGATGATCATCTTGTCGAGTTCGCCTGCGCCCATGACCTTGGTGTCACCAGTGACGACCGGGACTCCGCATTCGAGCGAGGTCTTGCCCATGCTCTCCATGACCTTGTCGACCGTGTCTGAGTCGAGGCCTTCTTCCAGGATCACGGAGCTTCCGAGACCGACGGGTTTGGCACCCATGACAGAGATGTCGTTGACAGTCCCAGACACTGCGATCCTTCCGATATCTCCTCCAGGGAAGAACAGCGGGTTGACGGTGTGGCCGTCGATAGTGAATACGATATCATCGACAACAGCGGAATCGTCCAGAGCGTCCAGGGGGATCTCCGTTTTCATTTTGGGAAAATGGCCGGTGATGTGCTTGGATATGAACTCCTGCATGATGTCTCCGCCGGCACCGTCGTTCATGATGACTTTGGACATAGGTTCTGAATTGCACAAGTCCGATTAAAAGATATAGATGCCAGCTGATTACGGCCTTAGGGCCTGTGGGGTAGCCAGGATATCCTGCTAGTCTTCGGAACTAATGACCCGGGTTCGAATCCCGGCAGGCCCTCTTTTTTCAGAATATTGAAAAGGAATGTCCAGGACATTTTGAATGTCCCAGACAGTGTAAAATCAGTTTCCGGGGTAGGTGATCAGGCTGAAGACGTCGTAACCGTCGAGGACCTTTTCCCTTGCTTTGAATCCGGCGAGTTCCATGACGAACCCGATCTTGACGACGGTTCCGCCGAGTTTCTTGACCAGATTGCAGACCGCTTTGGTGGTTCCGCCGGTGGCGATGAGGTCGTCGATGATGACGATCCTGGCTCCTGCGGGGAAAGAGTCCTTGTGGATCTCCAGGGTGGCCTGGCCGTATTCGAGGTCGTATGATTCGGAGATGCATTCCCTGGGGAGTTTGCCCTTCTTCCTGGCGAGGACGAATCCTTTGTGAAGTGCGTATGCGACGGGGGCACCGAAGACGAATCCTCTGGATTCCGTACCGATGATGTAATCGAAATCCACTCCATCAAGTGCGGCGACCAGTTGGTCGACGGCCATCTTGAATCCTTCTGCGCTCTGCACGACAGAGGTGATGTCCCTGAACATGATCCCAGGCTCGGGGAAGTCGGGGATAGTGGTGACGTACTTTTCAAGTTCGTTTGACATGTAACTGGGGATTCTATCAGTCCTTAATAGTGGTTTCCGCTTCCGGGTGGTCCTGACAGACCTTTTTGACAAGGTTTCTGATGAATTGAAGGTTGGATTCGCAGTTTGCAGCCATTACCGTGCATGGCGCGTAGTAGTCGAGCTTCGGTTGGTTCGAGGTGGTGCAGCCGCCCGCTTCGTGAAGGATGCAGGATGCCGCGGCATAGTCCCAGGGGGACAGGTTGATCTCGAAGTAGAGCTCGCATGCGCCTTTCGCCAGTTGGCACAGTTCATATGCAGCGGTCCCGAGCCTGCGGATGTCCTCGCATACTTCGTATAATTGGGTGGTGACCTCGAAGCAGAGTGCGGCCTTCTTCTTGTTGTAACAGGACCAGGCGGTGCAGAAAATGCCGTGTTCCTTAGACCTGTCAGATACGTGGATAGGCACGTCGTTGAGGAACGCCCCCTGTCCTTTCTCTGCCATGTAGGTCTCGTCAAGATACGGCTGGTATACGACGCCTAGGATCGATTCGTGGTTCTTCACCAATGCGATGGACACCACGCTCATCGGGATGCCGTGGGCATAGTTGGCGGTGCCGTCGATGGGGTCCACGATCCATACCGGACGGTCGGTGTCGAAGTGTTCGTCCTTGGCCGAGGGGAGATCGTTCTCTTCGCCCATGAATTCTGAATCGGGAAGAAGTGCCAGCAGTTCATTTCTGAGGTATGTCTGGATCTTCAGGTCGGTGGATGTCACGTAGTTCTCCTTCGTGCCTTTGTTCTCCACTCTGACGTCCTTTTCGGTGATCATCATCTTTCCAGCGGTCTTGGCGACGCTGACGACGGCATCCAACAGTGAACTCAAATTATCCCTTCGAAAAATGGTGGTCCGGCCCGAAGGCCGGGGTTAATGTGTTTAGGAAAGATCTTCTGCGCAGTAGGGGCAGAACTTGGGTGTCTTCTTGAGGGTGCTCAGGTCCTCGCCGCAGTAGGGGCAGCGTTTGAATGCTCCGGGGCCTGCAGGTGCTGCGGGTGCCGCACCGGCGGGGGCCGCGGGAGCTGGGTTGGCCGCTGCGACGGGTTGGAGCTGGGGCGAAGGCTTTCCGCAGTTTCCGCAGTACTTGTAGGGGTACTCGTTGAGCGATCCGCAGTAGGGGCACATGACCTTCTGGGTCTGTGCCTGTGCGGCCGCGGCCTGCTGCTGAACGCCCTGTACAGGCTGCTGCTGGAGCTGCTGGTACATCTGAGGGAACAGGAGCATTCCCGCACCCATCGCTGCACCGCCCTGGGAATCTCCGATGGCATCTGCCATTCTGTCCATGACCTCATACCTCTTGAACGCCTCTCCGTTGCTGCTGCTGAACTGAAGGTATTCGAAGACCTTGGTCTTCTCTTCTTCAGTGGTGGAGACCTCGTTGATCTTCAGAGAGAGAAGTTCGATACCCCTCTGCTGGAAGTAGGGGTCGATGAGGATCTTGGTGCCGGATGAAGCGACCTCGAGATTCTGCATGACATCCATGTAGTACTTCTGGGCGAGCTGCTGTGTGATCTGCTCGTTGATGAAGCTCTTCATGAACGCGTTGACGTCGCCGGTGGAGTAGGACTTCATTCCGCCCAGGACCTGGGTGTAGAAGACGGAGACATCGCTGATCCTGAACTGGAACTCACCGTTGGCCATGAGGGTGATAGGCACTTCATAGCCCTGGGCGGCCTTGATCATTCCGCGGATGCCCCATTTCCCGTTGAACATCTTCAGCGAGATGAAGACGATCCATACCTTGAACGGGGTGTCCCTGAAGCCGAGCATCTTGTTGTAGAGTGCGGTGAGCCAGGGGATGTTGTTCGAGGTGACGACGTGCCTTCCGGGCTCCAGGACTCCCTGGAGTTGTCCGTCCCTGATGAACAGTGCGACGGCGTGCTCGGGGACGGTCACGGAGGTGATGGTCCTGAGGTCATCGTCAGGTGATACGTAGATTATGTCATTGGGCCCCTGTTCTTTCCAGAACACCACGTTGGTCTTTTTCTCTTCTTTCTTTCCGAATGCCATGTTCAGGCCTCCTCGACAAGGTTCTTCATAACGTTGTCTCTCTGGCGGAAGGTGTTGATCATCTCGTCGACGGTCTGTTCGATGACCCTCATGTCGCCTTTGATGCTGACCCCGTCGTCTGCATTCTTCATCATCTGTTCGGACTGCTGTTTGAGCAGTTCGACATCGCCGATCAGGTTCGCGTCCCACTCGATCACGCGGTCGAGCTCCGACTCGAGGATCTTGACAGAGGCGTGGATGCCGCTGTATCCGCCGACGGCCTTCTTGACATCGGTGCAGTATCTGTCGACCTTGGACTTGATGCGTTCAATGTCCCTCATGGCATCGAGGTCTCCGACGGTGGCCCTGGAGGCGTTCGAAAGGTCGTTCTTCACTGCAGTGAGCTCTTTTGCCACGACCTCTCTGATCGCGCGGTCCTCGTCCCTGCGGAGATTCTTTTGTTTGTACCCTTTGTAGAATGGGACGTACATCGAGATCCTCTCGATGAGGGTCCTGTTCTTGGCGATGGATTCTTCTGCGCTGTTTTCCAATGCGTTTGCCATTTTGTTCCCTCAGTATTTTGAATTCTTTCCGTTGATCAGTGCCACACAAAGGCCGAGGACGGCGATTATGATGATGACAGCTGCGATGATGATGTATGTGCTCACATCGAATTTGTACATGAGACCAGCCAGGCCGGCAGCGAGCAACAGTATTCCGAAGACCAGACGATACATCATCTCGGAAGGTCCGAACTTGTCGGGCGTGCTGTCGAAAAGAGCGGACGTCACAGCGATGCCGATGCCGGTCACGATCAGTAACGCGGAGAATGCTCCGACGAATCCGGTGTCGGTGGCACCGTAGATGATCACTGCGAAGGCCAGTGCGATGAGCACGAATGCCGCCACGACCGCCTCGCGTGTCCTGTATTTGTTACCAGTGTTCTCTACCATTGTTTCACCTCATATGATTATCAGTTGCGACAGATCGGTGTTTTTGACCCTCTGGGGGAGCAGGATGCCGAATGCGGCGCTGGGGCTGTATGCGTTACCTGCTTTGGTGAAGGGGACGTAGATCAGATCGACCACGTCCGGGTTGCTTAGTTTGAGTTTCGATTCGACCCTGGAGACGGCCTGAACGTAATTCTCGGCCATCCTCTCGGCCTCGCGTTTGGTGCTCAGGGGCACGACGACCGATCTTCCGCCCGTGGTGTTCTGAGATGCGGACTCGATCAGTTTGCCGATACCCTGGGAGTTGCTGATGCTGGTCTCGTTTCCGGTGAGTCCGGCGAACATTCCGTTGTTTCCCTTGACGGAGAACACATCGGTGACCGCGTTGCGGGGATTGCTGAGGCAGCCTCCGTCGATGACGAAGTCTGCGGGGATCAGCAGGGGCTCCTCGACCTCGACGCTGTGTTTCTTCCACAGCGAACCGGTCTGGAAACTGTATTTCAGTTTGATGTGCCAGAAGGGTACGAGGATGTCTCCTGCGCCGGAGGTCACGGGGATGGTGCCGTTGCCTGAACGGGCTTTGACCGCGTCCGCCATGAATGTGAAGATCTCGGAGAACCTGTCGTGGGTGTTCAGGAGATATGACCAGTTGCCGGTGGCGGGGTACTTGTAGGTGAAGATGCGCCTGACCGCATCGAACACATCCTTGGAACCGCCCATACTGTTGACATACTGGGACAGTTCGATCAGGACATCCGCCTGCTTGATCTCCTGTTTGACGGCCTGGCCCATAATAGCGACCTTGAGGTTTCCCGCGACACCTTTGGAGGCCTCTTCGAGGATGGATTTTCCTTTGGAGAACTGTCCGAAGGAGGATGTGACATCTCCGTTGAGGAGCTTCTCACATCCGTCGCAGAGGATGGCGAGTCCTTCGAAACGCTTCTGTGCGGGTTCGTATCCGCTGACCTTTCCGAAGTCCTGGGCGGCGAGGGTGAAATTGCTCGCCATCAGGGTGTACCTTCCGGGTTTGTCGTTCTGGATAAGCTCGGTGTTGTTGATCAGGAGGGCATATGCGTCGGTGACGCCGGAGACCTCGGCCATGATCCTGTTCGACTCGTCGCTGACGGCGAGAGGGGAGATCTCCTTCATCTTCGCACCGAACTCGAACACCTGGTTGGAGGTGTTGCTCGATCTCACGTTCTTGTCCTCGGTGAAGGGCATGATCATCATGACCTGGGACAGCAGGTTGTTGACACCGAATTTGTAAGTGGAGAACTCCTGGTCGATGCGTGGCTTGAAGTTCGTCATGAAGATGTTGTGCCTTGCGACGCTGTCCACATTCTGGTTGCCTGCGATGGTGGACATTCCTCCGGGCATGGCGCTGTTGACCCAGGAGCGGACCTGTCCCATCAGTTGGTTCAGGTACTCGCGGGCATCTAGTTTCTGCTGGGTGGTGCCGCAGCTGGTACATGTCACGTATGGACTGTCGTCCTTGACCGCACTCTCGTCGAGCGGGGCACCGCAGTATTTGCATCTAAGTGCCATCATTTCTTCCATTCGATCACCTGCGTACGGAGAACCTGAGGGCGGCGAGTTCAGCGTCGATCCTGGCCTCCATGGCCCTCATCTCAGCTATCGCACTGTCATAGTAGTGCCTAGAGATCTCATCGGATTTGTTGGAGATCGCGGTGTAACACGGGGTGCAGACGTAGATGCTCTGCATGTCGTCGGAGAGGGGCTTCACAACATCGTTGGTGGTCATGTTAGCGAAGACCGGTTCGATCGTGCTCCTCATGGCCATGAAGTGGATCCCCTGGGCGTTGGCGGGCCTGCCGCAGATCCAGCAGGTCGCGGACCTGGCATAGTCCCTGGACAGTTTGAGCTCTTCGTTTCCGCTGTCGCCGAGCTGTTTGCGGAAGTTGTACGCCATCTGCATGTACTCAGCGGCGAGTTTGGGATCCGTGTTGACCGCGCCCCTACCGAGGATCGCATATCCTTCGGCCTGAAGGATGAGTCCTTCTCTGGTTCCGGTGGCCATCGTGTTGCCTTTGAAGATCTCGTCGAGGATCAGGCTTTTGTCGCCGATCATGGAGGAGAACTTTCCTGCACACTCGACGAATGCGTTTCCTTTCGCTTGGTAATCGGAATCCGCCATATTGTTCGCAGTGATCTCGTCGATGTCGAGCTGGCACTCCGTACGGAGGTCCTCTGTGACGACGTCGGTCAGACCGAATTTGAATGTACCTGCGGAGATTTTGTTCAGATCGTTGAGCAGTGCTTTGTAGGAACTGATGTTCGACCTGCTTTCTCCCACAGTAATCAGCGAGGCATAGACGTTCGCCAGTCCGTCATTCGAATATCCTTTCTCGATGGCATCGAGGAACTTGCGTTTTGCATCTTTGTAATTCTTTCTGCCGACGAGGTCGATGGCTTCATTGAACAGTTGTTCGCCACCTTTGAAAAAAATTGCCACTGGTGCACCTCCTTTTTTGTATGTCGATACTAAATCTGGTATTAAGATATGTCCCTGTGTAACATTCTGCCGTTAACTTTTCGGACCTATGGAATCCCTATTCTGGCTCTATGCGAATTATACAGATTCGGCTGATTCTCGGTACGTCCCACCGTATATATTATTATTGGACCAATCTCCAAAATTCGTGGCCTGTCCGCGAAGTTGTGCATACCCAGCTACCGATCGTCGTTGCTAGCATATTCTGATAATCTGCAATTATCAGTAACAACTACAATATCCTATGAAATTATATGGTCGCATATTCCAATTTCTATGTCAGAGGTCTGTTTTAAGTCGGAAACAAGGTGGATTTTTCATGATTTCGAACGGTGGGTTTTGCCATGCGTTTTATAATATCAGGCAATCCTATATTTGTGACTGGAACTGAGAATGCCGCTCAGTGGAATATTTCCGCGGCGGAACGTGGAAAAAAAGCAATGGAGAATCTCGAGGCCTATTCGAAGGACCCCGAGAGGATCGGACAGGAACTACTTTTCAAGATCCTGAGGGACAACGAGAACACCGAGTATGGTAAAAAGGTCGGATTCTCCGACGTCAAGACCGTCGAGGATTACAAGAATAACATTCCGTTCACGACATATGATGACTATTCCGATTATGTGGCCCGTGAACTGGCCGGAAAAGAGGAACACCTCTATTCCGCGTACGACGTGGCACAATACAACAGGTCCTCTGGGACTGCGGGGACCATCAAGAAGATCCCGATGTCCTCCGTTTCCAAGGGATATCTCATAGATTATGCGTTCGCGATGCCCTATGGAATGGCGGCGAAGCGTTTCGGTGATGATTTCCTCATGGGAAAGGCATTATCCGTCGCGGAGGTCTCCGTCGCCGATGTCACGGGGGCTGAAAGACATTCCAGTGTCTCCGGACAGGGTATGTACGACTGGCAGGTGGTACAGTCTAAGATGTTCACCTCCCCAGTCGAGGCCGTGATCCCCGAGGTGGACACGGACAGTAGATATCTTCACGCAAGATACGGACTTGCATGCAAGGACGTTTCCAGCCTGCAGACCACATTCATCACCTTCCTTCTGGACATGTTCAACTACATCAGGGGCAACTGGGCGATGCTGTGCAGGGATATCGCGACCGGATCCATTGATCCCTCTGTGAAGATGCCCAAGATGGTTCGTTCGAAACTGACCTCCGAGCTGCTTCCGATGCCGGAGAGGGCAGAGGAGCTCAGGAGGATCTTCTCCGAAGGTTTCGACAACACGGTCGCCAAGAGGATCTGGCCGAATCTGGCCTTCATCATGGGTATCAGTACCGGAACATTCTCGACCTACCTTCGCAAACTCAGGGAGAACTACGTCTCGGCAGATGTGCCCGCGGTCATGATCGGGGTCACTGTATCCGAAGGTGCGATCTCTGCACCTTATGATTTCGACACCCCCGATTTCGTACCTCTGGGTCATACGATGTTCATGGAGTTCCTGCCCTTGGGGGAGGAGGATCCGTCGAAGACCTGCACCATATCCGAGGTGGAGATCGGTAAGGACTACGAGATCATCATCACAACGCAATCGGGACTGTACCGTTACAGGACCCGCGATGCGGTCCGTTTCGTGAAGATGTACAACAGTCTTCCTACGATGGAGTACCTCTATCGTATAGATCTGTCCATCAATCTTGACGGAGAGAAGACCTACGAGGCGGACCTCAAGACTGCAATGGACGCTGTTGCTGAGGATCTCGGTTTTGAATACGTCAATTTCTGTGTATATCCCGACGCTGATGTCTCGCCACCCCGTTACAGATTCTTCATCGAATGTTCCAGACGTCCGAAGACGAAGCTGAAGGTGGTCTCTGTCCGTCTGCAGAATGAACTCATAAAGGTCAATCCGATCCTCGAGTATCTTTTCAGCAGGAGGATCCTGGGGCCGGTGGAGATACACCTTCTCAAGAAAGGGACCTACGCTCTGTGGACACAGCAACAGGCACTGCTCGGCGGATCGTCCGCTCAGACGAAATCGGCCCGGATCATACTGAACGACAAGCAACTTGAGTTCTTTAGGACCTTTGTCGATATCACCAAACAGTAACGCAATTGTTCTGTGGGGATCTGTTCCGGCCTGAGGGAAAACCAAAGGTCGGAACAGTCCTTATTCGTGCCTTGTTTGAAATCTCTGACCAGGCCCCGTTTTATACACAAAAACACCTTCTGGCACATTGTAGTTTTTAGTGTTTATCCCAGAAATAATCAGATTTGGGTATTCGACTTTGAAAAAAGTCCGGATCCATATGACCCAGACGTGTTGTATTTTGCACGTTATCCATTTATAACATAAGGCAATCCACAATTCATGGCAGAATCGGAGAAAACCGTTCAGTCGAACCTTTCCGCGGCGGAACGCGGCCGGAAGGCGATGGATGATCTCGAGGCCTATTCGAAGGACCCCGAGAGGATCGGACAGGAACTACTTTTCAAGATCCTGAGGGACAACGAGAACACCGAGTACGGCAGAAAGGTCGGATTCTCCGAGATCAAGACCGTTGGGGACTACAAGAAGAAGGTTCCCCTCACAGTCTATGATGATTATGCAGAATATGTGGTCCGCGAATTGACAGGAAAGGAGGAACATCTCCACTCCGTGTACGGTGTGGCCCAGTACAACAGGTCATCCGGTACCATGGGCAACCCCAAGAAGATCCCTATGTCCTCGATATCGATGAAGTACCTTCTTGATTACGCATGGGCGGTACCTTTAGGGATGGCCGTGAAGCGTTTCGGCACCGATTTCCTCAAAGGAAAGGCATTATCCGTCGCAGAGGCCTCCGCCAGGGCCGTTGTGGGCAACCCTCCCAAGAGGTATTTTGGGGTGTCCGGACAGTGTGTGACCGATTGGCAGATGACCTACCCAGAGATGTACACATCCCCCATCGAGGCTGTATGTCCCGATAAGGAAACCGACAGCAGGTATCTTCATGCGAGGTACGGTCTTGCTTACCAGGACGTGTCCAGTCTGCAGACCACATTCATCACATTCATTCTTGATCTGTTCCACTATATCCAGGACAGATGGGAGATGCTCTGCGACGATATCGGGTCCGGGAAGATCGATCCTTCTGTGAAGATGTCCGATGCGGTCCGTTCGAAACTCGAATCCGAACTGGTCCCGATGCCGGAAAGGGCGGCGGAGCTGAGGAAGATCTTCTCCGAAGGTTTCGACAACACGATTGCCAAGAGGATCTGGCCGAACCTGACCTTCGTCATGGGTGTCAGCACAGGAACATTCTCCGCATATCTGAACAAGCTCAGGGAGAACTATGTCTCGAAGGATGTGCCCATAGTGATGATCGGGGTCTCTGCATCCGAAGGTGCGATCTCCGCACCTTATGATTTCGACACCTCTGATTTCGCACCTCTGGGTCATACGATCTTCATGGAGTTCCTGCCCTTGGGTGAGGAGGATCCGTCGAAGACCTGCACTATCTCCGAGGTGGAGCTCGGAAAGGAGTATGAGATCATACTCACCACTCAGTCGGGGCTGTACCGTTACAGGACTCGCGATGCGGTCCGTTTCGTCAAGATGTACAACAGCCTTCCCACGATGGAGTATCTTTACCGCATCGATATGTGTGTCAATCTGAACGGAGAAAAGACCTATGAGCCCGCCCTCAGGGCCGCGATGGACGCCACTGCAAAGGACCTCGATTTCGATTATGTCGATTTCTGCGTGTACCCTGATACCGACACGGTCCCCTCTCGTTACAGATTCTTCATCGAATGTTCCAGGCCCCCCAAGGCGGACCTTGCGAAATTATCCGCCTGCCTGCAGAAAGAGCTTATAAAATCCAACCCTATACTCGAATACAAGTTCGAGAGGGCGCTTATCGGGCCTGTGGAGTCGCATTTTCTGCAGGAGGAGACCTATGCTCTGTGGAGAGACAAGCAGATCATGATGGGCGGTGCATCCACTCAGATAAAACCTGTTAAGATCATCATGAACGAAGCTCAGCTCCGTTTCTTCAGAGTACTTGTGGACAAGGAGGATGAACAGTGAAGATAACAAAGAACGGAACCGAGATCAAAGCGGCGATCGAAGGAAAACTGGACAGGACCTCTGCCCCCGATTTTGAGACGGATATGATCCGGCAGATCGGTGACGACACGAAATGCATCGAACTCGATCTGTCTTCATGCATCTATATTTCCAGTGCAGGCCTCAGGGTCATTCTGGCACTTGAGAAAAAGATGGCCAAGAACGAGGGAAAACTGGTCATCCGGAATGTCCCGGAACTGGTCATGGAAGTGTTCACCGAGACAGGCCTGGATGAGATCCTTACCCTGGAATGAGGATGCATACCAACACATATCTGATCGAAAAGGTCCTGCACGGTCATCTGACAGTCACTATCCTGGTGACCCTCACGGCCACGCTGAGCACGGTCATCAATGGCCTCATAACCGGGCAGATATTGGGTTCGGATGCCCTTGTGGCGCTCGGACTGGCATCTCCGGTCTTCATCCTGTTGGGTGCGGCCTCGGGCATCTTCAGCAACGGTGGCTCCATCAAGTGTGCGAACCATATCGGCAGGGGAGACATGGCCCTGGTACGTCTGAACTTCACAGTGACCACGTTATCCTCTCTTTTTGTCGGTGCCGTGTTCCTGGTGTTCTGTCTTCTATTCGCTGATGTTCTGGCAGGAATGTTCGGTGCTGGAGCCGGTATCGAGGGCATGACCGCCGACTATATCCGCGGACTCGGAGTGTCCGCGGTACCGTTCCTTCTTTTGCAGAATCTTCTGATCTACCTGAGGATGGACAGTAACCAGAGGATCTCGCTGGCCTCCATGATCGTGGTCATCCTCGTCAACACTGCAGCAGCATTCTACAGCGCCACTTCGACCGATCTGGGTCTTTTCGGGATCGGACTTTCCATCATGGTCGGTAACATCGCCGGACTTGTCTTAGCGCTCACTCATTTCAAGAGAAAGGAGCGCATGCTGAGGTTCTGTTCTCCCGCCGGCTGCAGAGGGGAACTTAAGGATATCTGCATGGCCGGCCTTCCCACCGCTATAAACAGGGGTTCACAGACCGTCAAGAATCTTGTTCTCAATGTGTTTCTCCTTTCCCTTAGCGGTTCGGCGGCCGTGCTGGCACTTTCGGTGCAGACCAATGTGTACCAGTTTCTGATCGCTATCTCCACAGGTTACGGACTTATGGTCGCCACTATGTGTGGCATCTTTTTTGGAGAGAGAGACAAGAGAGCCATCACCGACACCCTCCGTGTCGCGTTGAGGTCGGGGATTCTGTTGTCCTCCGCGGTCGCCGTACTACTGCTTATCTTTGCAGAGCCGGTCGCCAGGATGTTCATCGCAGACGGAGGGGACCTCGGTCTTGCTGTGAGATGTCTCAGATTGTTCGCCTTTTCTCAGCCGACATCCACTGTCTGCCTGATCTTCCTGTATATGTATCAGACGATGGGAAATCTGGTGATGTCCAACATCATCTCTCTTTCGAGGGGTGCCCTGTACGTCATATTGATATCGGTCGTCCTTGCACCGTTCCTTGGTCTCGACGGCGTGTGGCTTTCGTTTGTGCTTGCGGACGTTCTTTCTGTGCTCACCATCGTGGTATACATCAAGGCAAAGACGAAGAGGTTCCCTCGCTGCATAGCCGATTTCGTGGTCGCGGCCCCCGGTGCCTTCGCGGCTGATGCCGTGTGCGAGATCACCATCCCCAACAGGATGGAGAGTGTTGCGGGACTGACCGATCGGATCTCAGAGGCATGTGTCGGACATGGGATCTCCCAGGACAAGGCGGACCGTGTCGCACTATGCATCGAGGAGATGACCGGAAATGTGGTGGAACACGCATTCCCCGACGGAAAGGAGCATTATATCGACATCCGTATCGTCAAGGAGGGCGATAATGTGATCTTCCGTATGCGGGACGACGGCATAAGGTTCAATCCCTTGGTCGCCGATGTCGGAGAACACTTCGGTATCAAGGTGGTGCGTGCGGCGGCCAAGAAGATCGATTATAGTTACTCCGTGAAATTGAACAATCTTACGGTGACTGTCTGATGAAAACAAAAATCGGCGCCTTTCTGCAGAACGCATACATCGTAGTGTTGATGTTGTCCATCGTCGTCCTGTACATCTACTCCAATCTGGGTTTGCATAACAATGTCACCTATACGATCACCTATTATCTTAGCAACGGGGTCGCATGGGTCCTCGTCACTCTGCTGATCGTATACCTGCTGCTTCGTAGTCCGCTCTATCCGGAAATTTCGAAGCCCGGGTTATCGAAATGGTATTACAAGATCGGATTCATTCTTTTGATGACCATACTTTCGATCATGAACGGTATGATGGGTGGCAATGATTACGTATTGTTCCAGAGCGGATATATTGGGGTCATGCTGACCGGTATGTGCAGCGGGCCTGTATACGTCGTGCTCGTGACCGTTTTGACGATACTGGCGCAGCTTTTCCTTACGTTAGACAATTCGGATTTGCAGAATTATTACATAATCTTCATAGTTGTCAGCGGGGTTCTGTCGAGCATCATAAGCTCCACTGGTCGGAGTCGCCATTTTTGGTATCTGGTTCCATTGGTCGTCGCTGTTGTTTATGCGTTGTCCATCCCCGGATTGGTCAATAATCTGGCTGAGTACGCACCGCCTGAAGTGTATACGATCTATCAATGGTCCTGTGTCTCGCTCCTGTTGTTCGGATTTTTGGCGATCACCATGTATTTCAAATACACCACGATGATCACGGCCCAGGAGAACGCCAAACATACAGAACATGATCTGGGTCTTGCAAAGAACATACAACTGGCGACCCTTCCTGTCAAGTTCCCGGACACTCAGGCCCTGGATATCTACGGGATCATGGAACCCGCGACGGAGGTCGCAGGGGACTTTTATGACTGTTTCTCCATCGGGAGGAATCTCACAGCATTTGTTGTGGCTGATGTGTCTGACAAGGGACTTCCCGCTTCATTGATGATGATGGGTGTCATGGGGGCCATAAGGACCGCATCCATGTTGCATAACGATCCCGGGCAGATCCTTTCCGCCGTGAACAGAGAGATCTGCGGCAGGAACGCCGCCGGGCAGTTCGTCACTGTATGGATGGGAGTATATGAATCGAACACCGGGACCCTTCAATACGCCAACGCGGGACATCCTCCGCCGTACATCCGTCGTTCTGACGGGACGTTCGAGAAGCTTCCTGTAAAGAAAGGTCTGATGATCGGAGTGAGTGAGGATGTCCGTTACAGGACCGATTCGATCCTCTTGTCAGACCAGGATACGATATTCTGTTACACCGACGGTGTGAACGAGGCATTCAATGTCGATGAAGTGCAGTTCGGAAAGGAACGTCTGGTCAAGGCCCTCGATACCTCCCGGGACCAGGGTGCGGAAGTTATTGTGGGAAGCGTCCGTAGCGCTGTGAAGGATTTTGTCGGCGAAAGGCCCCAGTCCGACGACATAACCATGCTATGTTTCATAGTTCACCGTCCGAATTATCATGAGCTCACTGTTCCCGGGAAGGTCGTAGAACTCGAAAATGTCAATAGATTCATAGAGGGCGTGCTGACAGGATTAGGATTCTCCAGGAAGGACATCCTCAAGATGGAGGTCGTTGTGGAAGAGGTATTCGTCAATATCTGTGATCACGCCTACGAGAATTCTGAGGGGGATGTCACGGTCTATTGCAGCGCCCGCGACAATGAGATCAAACTGACGTTCGCTGACAATGCGAAAGCATTCAATCCCATCAACAAGGATGAGATAGAGATCGATGACGATATCGGCAATTGGCCCATCGGCGGATTCGGCATCCATATGATCAAGAATCTGGTCACTTACATGGATTACAAGAATTTCTCCGGGAAGAACATCTTCACCGTGTGGAAACGGGTGGACCATGAAAAATCGGAGTGAAACACTGTTCTGTCGCTATTCTGGTCAGGGTTGTAATCAGACATTCTCCGAGGACCTTAAATGTTGGTCGATGTTGCAATAGACAATAAATCAATAATTTAAATTTAAAATAGACATTTGTCTAATTTATAAAGAATTGTGTGCCTGTTTAATCAATAAACGGAACTTAAGCTGTATTTTTTGAATTGAATTTCAGAAAAGTATATTAATAGACTACTGTTTGCACTTATTATGATGAATTTCAGATTCGACGCAGTCAGCAAAGCTACTGCAAAAGAACCGATCGTAGCAGTCGCTCCTGGCGATGAGACGTCCGCATATTACGGATGCAACGTCTTCAACAGGGCCGCCATGAGGAAATATCTCGATGAGGACACCAGGAGGACCATCTACGAGACCATCGAGCGCGGTGCGACCCTCGACAAATCCATCGCTGACTATGTTGCAGCGGGATTGAAGAGGTGGGCTATCGATAAGGGTGTCACTCACTACACCCACTGGTTCCAACCGCTCACCGGAGGTACCGCGGAGAAGCACGACTCCTTCGCAGATCCCCGCGGACGCGACGAATCCATCGAGAAATTCAGCGGAAAGTTACTGTGCCAGCAGGAACCTGACGCATCTTCGTTCCCCAGCGGTGGCCTGAGGAACACCTTTGAGGCAAGGGGCTACACAGCATGGGATCCGTCCTCGCCCGCATTCATCATCGGGGACACCCTCTGTATCCCGACCGTATTCATCTCCTACACCGGAGAGGCCCTCGACTACAAGACCCCCCTCCTGAGGTCCGACGCCGCCGTCACCAAGGCCGCATCTGAACTTCTGGCACTTATGGGTTACTCCAACGAGGTCTGCCACTCCTATCTCGGATGGGAACAGGAATATTTCCTCGTCGACAAGGACCTCTACTCACAGAGGCCTGACCTCGTTCTCACCGAGCGCACCCTCATCGGTCACGTCTCCTCCAAGAACCAGCAGCTTGAGGACCACTACTTCGGATCCATCCCCCCGAGGGTCATGGAGTTCATGAGGGACCTTGAATTCGAATGCTACAAGCTCGGAATCCCCGTGAAGACCAGGCACAACGAGGTCGCTCCCGGACAGTTCGAGATCGCACCCGTCTACGAACCCTCGAACCTTGCCATCGACCACAACCTTCTCCTTATGTCCGTTATGAAATCCGTCGCCACCAAGCATGGATTCGCGGTCCTTCTCCACGAGAAGCCTTTCGCAGGCGTCAACGGATCTGGAAAGCACTGCAACTGGTCTGTCGGAACCGAAAGCGGAATCGGGCTCATGTCTCCCGGAAAGACCGATACCGAGAACCTCAGGTTCCTTTGTTTCATGGCCAACACCCTCAAGGCGGTCTACGACAACAACGCTCTCCTCAAAGCGTGCGTTCTCACCGCTTCCAACGCCCACAGGCTCGGTGCCAACGAGGCGCCTCCCGCGATCATCTCCTCCTTCCTCGGAACCCAGGTCCACTCCGCGTTCGAGGAACTCCTCAACAGCAAGGACATGGTCAAGATCGCCGGTAAGAAAGGATACAGTCTCGGAATTCCGCAGGTCCCCGAACTTATGGTTGACAACACCGACAGGAACAGGACCTCTCCATTCGCATTCACCGGCAACAGGTTCGAGTTCAGGGCTGTCGGTTCATCCGCCAACTGTTCCGGTCCGATCACCATCCTCAACACCATCCTGGCATATCAGCTCCAGGCATTCACCGCAGCCGTAAAGAAGAGAGTGGCAGGCGGAGAGGATGCACTCAAGGCAGTCCTTGACGAGACCCGTGAGACCTACCGTGCATGCAAAGATATCTGCTTCGATGGAAACGGATATTCCGATGAGTGGAAGGAAGAGGCGGCAAAGCGCGGTCTCGACTGCGAGAGCTCCGCCCCTGTCTGTATGGACGCCTACACCACCAAGCAGACCGTCAAGATCTTCGAGGCCGAAAAGGTCCTCACCAAGGTCGAACTGGAATCCAGGAAAGAGGTCTTCTGGGAGATCTACTGCAGGAAGATCGCCATCGAGGCCAAGACCCTCTGTGACCTGGTCACCAACCACATCATCCCGGTGGCCATCCGCTATCAGAACATCCTCCTCGAGAATGTGAAGAACCTCAAGGAGATCTACTCTGCAGCGGACTTCAAGAAGATGGCCGCCTCGCAGATGGACCTCATCTCCTGCATCTCAGAGGACATCTCCTGCGCAGAGGCCGAGATAGACAAGCTCGAGCCCCTCGTCGATAAGATCGAGAAGTCCGGAGAGGGACGTGCTGAGGCATTGAAGTACCACGACCAGGTCGTGCCCATGCTCGAGAACATCAGGGCGCACGTCGACTCCCTCGAGCTCCTCGTGGACGACCAGATGTGGCCGCTCCCCAAGTACAGGGAACTCCTGTTCTTCCACTGAATCGGAACATATCCGTCGGCTGCAAACAGCTCCTGCAGAACGGGGCCTAAACTCATTCAATCACCCAATTAGGATAAAATTTGATTTTGAATCCTAATTGGGAATATGTAAAATTATTACAAAATTTACCTGTTTTTTAAACACCCAGATGTTCAGATAAACACCTCCAATTTGTTTGTAACCACTAGTTATCAACTATCAGTACATTTATATAGAAGAACAATCCATTACTCATCTATCTTCTGCATAAGGCAGAACAAAGGAGAGAAAAACATGGGAATGGGTAACGCACCTGTACTGATTCTTAGGGAAGGAAGCAAGAGAGAGAAAGGAAAGGACGCACAGTTCAACAACATCACCGCTGCAAGGACCATCGCTGACGCAGTTCGCAGCAGTCTCGGCCCCAGGGGTATGGACAAGATGCTTGTCGACTCCATCGGAGATGTCGTCATCACCAACGACGGTGTCACCATCCTTAAAGAAATGGACGTTCAGCACCCCGCAGCAAAGATGCTCGTCGAGGTCGCCAAAGCTCAGGACCAGGAGGTCGGAGACGGAACCACAACCTCTGTCATCGTCGCCGGAGAGCTTCTCAAGAAAGCACTCGACCTGATCGACTCCAACGTCCACCCCACAATCATCACCGCGGGATACAGGCTGGCAAACGACAAGGCCCAGGAGATCCTCAAGAACGTTTCCAAGAAGGTCTCCATCGACGACGAGGAGCTTCTCCTCAAGATCGCCCAGGTCTCGATGAACAGCAAACAGATCAACGCATCCAAGGACTTCTTCTCCAAGATGGTCGTCAACGCTGTGAAGACAATCATCGAACAGGATGAGGACGGAAAGTACTTCGCCAACCTCAAGAACATCTGCACTGTCAAAAAGGCAGGAGCAAACATGGAAGAGTCCGAGCTCGTAAAAGGTCTCATCATCGACAAAGAGCCCGTCTCCCCCACCATGCCCAAGATCGTCAAGAACGCAAAGATCGCACTCATCGACGGAGCATTCGAGGTCAAGAAACCCGAGATGGACGCAAAGATCCAGATCACCGATCCTGAGATGCTCTCTCAGTTCATCAAAGAAGAAGAGAACACCCTCAAGGGACTCGTCGACGCATGTAAGAAGGCCGGTGCTAACGTGGTCTTCTGCCAGAAAGGTATCGACGACCTTGCTCAGCACTTCTTCGCCAGGGAAGGCATCTACGCCTGCCGTCGTGTGAAGAAGAGCGATATGGAGAGACTCGGAAAATCCTGTGCCGCTAACATCGTCAGCAAGATCTCTGAACTCACCGCGGACGACCTCGGATACGCAGACTCCGTCGAACTCAGGTTCGTCGGCGATGAGAGCATGACCTTCGTCACCGGATGCAAAGACCCCAAGACCGTGTCCATCCTCGTCAGGGGAGGAACCAACCACGTTACCGACGAGGTCGAGAGGTCCCTTGTGGACGCATGGTCCGTCGTCAAGGTGTCCATCGAGGACGGTCTCATCTGCACCGGAGGAGGTTCCACCGCAATGGAGCTCGCCATGGGAATCAGGGACTACGCCGCATCCGTCGGCGGAAGGGAACAGATCGCGATCGAGGCCTTCGCCTCCGCAATGGAGATCATCCCCACCACTCTCGCTGACAACGCTGGTCTCGACCCCATCAACATGGTCATCGAGCTCAGGAGGCAGCACAAGGCCGGCAACACCTACGCGGGAATCAACCCCTTCACCGGAAAAGTGGAGGACATGATGAAACTCGATGTCATCGAGCCCTACAGGATCGGAAAACAGGCCATCAACTCCGCCACCGATGCTGCTGTCATGATTCTCAGGATCGACGACGTCATTGCATCCAAATCCACTCCCGCTCCCGCTGGAGCTCCTGGTCAGTGAAGGAAAATCGCTGAAAAAAGGGGCTTCGGCCCCTTCAAATCTACTCAAAGAGGATATGTATGACTGGTAAGTCTAAAGAAAAATCCGACGAGAAGGCCGCGACCGAACCCTCCGCCGAGAAGGAAGAAGTATCCGATCCCCTGGCGGCGGAACTCGAGAAGTATAAAGCCGAAGCGCAGGAGAACCTCGATCGCTACCAGCGTACATTCGCCGAATTCGACAACTACCGTAAGAGGACCGAAAGGGAGATGACCGATTACAGGAAGTTCGCGACTAGCGGTCTTGTCAAGGAACTGCTGGATATTTCGGACGACCTGGAGAGGGCTCTTTCCACAGCGAAGGATCTCGAGGATCCGTTCACGGTCGGAGTGAAAGCAGTCAGAGGAAATTTGATCAAGATCCTGGAATCCCAGGGTGTGACCGAGGTGCCCACCGACAAAGGGTTCGACCCCAACATGCACGAGGCACTGATGGTCATGGAAGGTGAAGAGGACAATAAGATCGCCCAAGTGTACCAGAAGGGGTACATGATGAACGGCCGCGTACTGAGGTTCGCCAAGGTCGTGGTCACCAAGAAGAAGGAGCAGGAAGCGGCCCCTGAGCAGGATGAGAAAACTGCTGAGAATAACAGTAACTAAACACAATTGAGGTGAAGAATATGTCTAGAATAATCGGAATCGATCTCGGAACCAGTAACTCTGCAGCATCTGTGATGGAAGGCGGAAGGCCCACCATCATCCCCAGTGCCGAAGGTACCAGCGTGGGTGGAAAATCATTCCCATCCTACGTCGCATTCACCAAGGACGGACAGCTCCTTGTCGGTGAACCTGCAAGGAGGCAGGCAGTCACCAACCCCGAGGGAACCATCAAGAATGTCAAGAGGAAAATGGGAACCAGCGAAAAAGTGACCGCACTCGGCAAAGAGTACACTCCTCAGCAGATTTCCGCATTCATCCTCGGAAAGATCAAGAAGGACGCAGAGGCATTCATCGGCGAAAAGGTCGAGAAGGCTGTCATCACCGTCCCCGCCTACTTCAACGACAACCAGAGGCAGGCGACCAAAGATGCAGGAGCCATCGCAGGTCTCGACGTGGTACGTATCATCAACGAGCCTACCGCAGCAGCACTTGCATACGGTCTCGACAAAGCAGGCGAGTCCCAGAAGATCCTCGTCTTCGACCTCGGAGGAGGAACCCTCGATGTCACCATCATGGACTTCTCCGACGGAGTGTTCGAGGTCATGTCGACCTCCGGAGACACAGCTCTCGGTGGATCCGATATGGATGAGGCCCTCACCAACTATATCATCAGGCAGTTCCAGAACGAGGCCGGAATCGATCTTTCCAAAGACCACGCGGCATTCGTCCGTGTCAGGGAAGCAGCCGAGAAGGCCAAGATCGAACTGTCCACCACGATGCAGACCGAGGTCAACCTCCCCTTCATCACCGCGGATGCATCCGGACCCAAGCACCTGGTGCAGACCATCACCCGTGCCAAGCTCGAGGAGCTCGTCACCCCCATCGTGGAGAGGTGTCGTGGACCTATCGAGCAGGCCATGCGCGATGCCAGTCTGTCCTCCGACAAGATCGACAAGGTCATCATGGTCGGCGGACCTACCAGGATGCCTATCATCCAGAACTTCGTCGAGAACATCGTCGGACCCAAGATCCAGCACGGTGTCGACCCGATGGAATGTGTCTCCATGGGTGCGGCAATCCAGGGTGCGGTCCTGTCTGGAGACGTCAAGGACGTTCTCCTGCTCGATGTCACTCCTCTGTCCCTCAGTATCGAGACCCTCGGCGGTGTCGCCACCAGGCTTATCGAGCGTAACACAACCATCCCCACCAAGAAGTCCCAGGTGTTCTCCACCGCGGTCGACAACCAGCCTTCCGTGGAGATCAACGTCGTGCAGGGTGAGAGGAAGATGGCCGCCGACAACACCAGCCTCGGTAGGTTCAGCCTCGATGGAATACCCCCCGCAAAGCGCGGTATCCCTCAGATCGAGGTCACCTTCGATATCGATGCGAACGGTATCATCAACGTCTCCGCAAAGGACCTCGGTACCGGCAAAGAGCAGAAGATCACCATCGCATCCTCCAACAAGCTCTCCAAAGAGGAGATCGACGCTGCCATCAAGAACGCAGAAGAGTTCGCAGATGCCGATAAGAAGAAGGAGGAGCTCATCAACGCCCGCAACCAGGCCGAGACCCTCGTGTACACCACCAGGAAGACCCTCGAAGAGCTCGGCGACAAGGTCACTCAGGAGGAGCGCACCGTCGTCGAGAACGCCGTCAAGGACCTGGAGGCAGTGCAGAACTCCGACAACCTTGATGACATCAAGGCCAAGAGCGACGCCCTGATGAAAGCCATCGAGCCCATCTCCGAGAAGATCTACAAGAACGCGACCCCTGAGCAGCAGCAGGCCGCACAGGAAGCATACCAGCAGGCCCAGAACGCACAGCAGCAGGGCCCGTCCGGAAACACCGGTTCCAACAAGACCGCGCAGGACGATAATGTCGTCGATGCGGACTACAAGATCGTCGACGACGACAAGAACTGAAAGACCCAGAGGTAAGCACCCATGGCAGAATCGAAAAGGGACTACTACGAGGTCCTCGGAGTATCCAAGACGGCGACCCCCGAAGAGATCAAGAAGGCATATCGTACACTCGTCAAGAAATACCACCCTGACGTTTCGACGGAGCCCAAGGATGTCGCGGAGGCCAAGTTCAAGGAGATCTCCGAGGCCTATGAGGTCCTTTCGGATGAGAAGAAACGTTCCCTGTACGACCAGTATGGTCATGCAGGTGTCGACGGATCGTTCGGTGCCGGCGGATTCGACATGGGTGACTTCACCCATGGTGACGACCTCAATGACATCTTGAGCGAGATCTTCGGCGGGATGTTCGGCGGAGGTTTCGGTGGAGGCAGAAGCCGCAGGGGGCCCAGCGGCCCCGCGCAGGGTGATTCTCTCCGCTACGACCTTGAGATCGACCTCCTCGACGTTCTGAACGGCAAGGAGGCCACCATCAGTGTCAGGCACGCCGTCAAGTGTGCCGAATGTAATGGGTCCGGTGCAAAGGACGGAAAGACCCAGCAGTGTCAGCAGTGCCACGGTCAGGGTCAGGTGCAGCAGGTTCAGCGCACCATGTTCGGACAGAGCATGTATGTGTCCGACTGTCCCCGCTGTAAAGGGCGCGGAAGCATACCTGTCAACCCGTGTTCCCGCTGTAATGGTACCGGGCGCGTCAACAGGGAATCCAAGGTCAGCATCAATATTCCCAAAGGTATCGAGGACGGCACACGTATGCGTGTCCCCGGTGCCGGCGATGCAGGAATGAACGGAGGCCCCTCGGGAGACCTCTATGTCATGATCCACGTCAAGAACAACGTGGCTTTCGAACGCAACGGAATGGACCTCTGGACCGTCGTCGAGGTGCCCTACCCCAGGCTGGTCCTCGGAGGAACCATTTCCGTGACCACGCTTGACAAGAAGACTGTGGAGATCACCGTCCCCAAGGCCACCCAGGTCGGAAGTGTGCTGAAGGTTGCTGAGCAGGGTCTTCCCGGACTCAACCGCACCACCCGCGGAAACCTGTACGTCAGGCTCGGCGTCATTGTTCCCAAGACCGTTTCTGCAGAGGAGAGGGAACTCCTCGAGAAACTGGACCAGGATGCCGGAAAGAAAACCTCTAAGAAGACCAAAAAAGGCCTTTTCGGTCAGAAATGATCTTTTCTGACCCATCCCCCCACCAGGGGGTTTTTAAACATCCTATGGATAGCCTGGTCTGTCATGGTATCTGAAACCACGCTTTGGTTTGTCTTCATCGCCGTGTTCCTGGTGCTTATGGTGTTCGACCTTTTCTTCGTCGAACGCAAGGGCGGGGTCATTAGTGTGAAGAAGGCAGGCGCCTTTGTTCTGCTGTACATCACTGTTGCCGCCCTGTTCGGTGTGCTGATCTATTTCAGCCTCGATGCAGAGCATGCCACGTCGTATTTCGCAGCGTATGTGATCGAATTATCAATGTCCGTGGACAACCTGTTCGTCTTCATTGTATTGTTCTCACTGTTTGCGATCCCGGCGGCGGACCAGCACAAGGTCCTGTTTTGGGGTATTTTAGGTGCTATCTTCTTCCGTGCAGTATTCATCATCGTCGGGGCCGAACTCCTCTCGAGATTCGACTTCATGATGTATGTGTTCGGAATCCTGCTTCTTATCACAGCCTTTAAGACCGTGTTCTCCAAAGAGAACGACGGTGATCAGAAGGAATCGTTCGCATACAAATTGAGCAAGCACATCAGGGCCACAGACGACTGTTCCAGTAACAAATTCTTCACCATCGAGAACGGGGTCCGTGTTGCTACACCTTTGTTCCTCTGTCTCGTGGTCATCGAACTCAGTGATCTGATGTTCGCATTCGATTCCATCCCCGCGGCTCTTTCCATCACCACTGATATTTTCATTGTCTATGCTTCCAACATCTTCGCGGTGCTGGGACTCAGGTCCATGTTCTTCGTTATCAACGGAGCTCTCAACGCATTGGACTACCTCAAGTATGGTCTCGGCATCATTCTCGCGTTCATCGGTGTCAAGATGCTTGTCTCCGCAGCGGACATCTGCGAGATCAGCGTTGTGGCCTCCCTGGCAGTCATCCTTGTCGTTCTGGCCATCACCATCGGTGCATCCCTGATACACCGCAAACATTCCATGAGGTCGGTGGACGAGTGATCGCGGTGACCGGCGACTCCCGCGGGGAGGCCGGTTACAGGCGTCTCGCCTCCGACCCCGTCGTCAGCGGGATGGGGAAGGAGGATTATCTCGTCATTCTGGGCGGATGCGGGGTCACTGAACCTCATGCAGACCTCGATGCCGTGATCTCAGCTTATCGTGACCTCCCCTGTTCGGTGTTATTCCTTGACGGGGAACATGATGACTATGACCTTCTATCTGAATACCCTGTCTTTCCTTGGAACGGAGGAAAGATACAGGTGATGTCCCGCGGAATATACCATTTGATGCGCGGGCAGGTGTTCACCATCGGGGGTCGGAGGATATTCTCGATGGGCGGTTCAGTATCCCAAGGGCGTAAGGATTCGGAGAAATACTGGTCCTGGTGGCCGGAACAGGAGATCTCGGATAATGAATTGATCGAGGCCGAGAGCAATCTGGCACATGTGGGAAGAAGGGTCGATTATGTGTTCACCTCCGGCCATCCACTGCTGTGGGGGAAGGATGGAGAACCCGGACTTGACCGGTTTGTCAACACGGTGCAGTATAGGTCATGGTATTTTTCCGATCAGGTTCAAAGAAGTTTTCCAGAATTTAATGCGGAAGGCCTATTCGGACCTGTATGCATTCTAGGAGCATTCAGTCCAGAGCAGGAATGAATCTTTCATCGCGCGTGAAAAACTAGCCTGGGTCGATAAAACGAGGCCTTGGAATAGAAACGTACTGAAAAGGTCATTAATGACCATGGAGGCATACACTATTAAACGATAATACGATTCGGTGCACATTAGAGATGTCATTGTCCCAAGCCAATTCAGAGACACTTAACAGGTTCGTCCATTCCTCGGTCAATCTTGTCGTAAGATATTACAGTCTGATCCTTGCTACATTGATGGTCATTTTTTCGATTGAAGAGCTGCATGACTGTTTTACAAACGAATTTTTCACGCCCGACTGGCATGAGGTCGCAGGATACCTGTTCTTATTTTTCGGCGGACTTGTAATCCTGGTGGACCGTCAACGTAATCTTCTGCGTTCTGTCGGAATATATGCACTTGCTCTCGGGGGCTATCGGTTCATAAACTCGGTACATACGATACATCCAGGACCCTATGGGTTGTTCAGTCTTGTCATCGCTGTGTTAGGGATCAATCTGATGATCTCCGGACGTTTTTACCTTCACGGTGTCAGTCGCAATCGCGTCTCGTTGATGTTCTCCACATTGACCCTTCTCATTTCCTATCTGCTGGTGTATGTGTTCATGATGCATATGGGTCTTTCATTCCACGATTGTGTGGAACTTATGCCGGGACAGGCCATCATGTGTGTGATGTATGCGTTTTACATAGGGATCCTCGATTCTGAGGTCCTGCGTGCTTCGGACATCCTCGCCATCCACAATGAGACCCTGAACAAGATCCGTTGCACCCAATATACCGATCCTGAGACATGGATCTCTCAGGATGTGGCAGATGTACTTTCAAAAGCCTTCACGGACCGGTCTGATTGGACACCTATATCGGATGGTGGCCCGGCGGTCTCAGAATTCAGGTTCGACATGAAGAACAAGGATGGGAAATCCGAGGTCCTGGTTCAGAACTGGAAGGATTCAGATGAGTTATATTTCACAATCTCCGATCACCTTGACGGAACGTTGATCCAGGCATATCGGTTTGCAGCGACCTCATCGATAATCGTCACCGATGAATTGTGCCACAAATGGCTGCGTGTATTCGGTAGGCAGGGAATATGTCTGCAACTTCGGGTGGACGATCCTGTCGAAATGGAGGTTGATGCATGAAAGAGCCCATATTGGAGATCAAAGGGATCCCGGTCGTTCTGATCCTGGGGTCGGCGTTGGTACTTTCAGATGCATATTATATCGTACTGGAGACGATCCAATCGACAGTCCTGTTGGAATCTGCTCTGGTGGTGACATCATATACCCTCTTGCTTCTGGTGGGATTATGGTTGGTCCTGCATAGGGAAATGAGCATTCACAAATGCATCTACCTTTGCGGTATGGCCTTGGGTATTGCATCGATCCTCCAGAACCTCATGTCCGTAGGGGCGGAGAATGATGAGGCAGACGTCCTGTTGGGGTTCCTATCGATCCTTTTAGGTATAGCGGAGATGGCATTCTCCATAGCATACCTGTTCGGATATCGGAGGTATGTTGTCAAAATATGCGCAGCGGTTCTGGTTCAGATAGGAATGATACTTCTTCCGATCTTCGTGGCATGGTATGTGGCGACCACTTGGGAGGAGATCGCGATCGATTATTCCATGTGTTTCCCGCTTCTGTTTGTAAACGTGGTCTTTGCGTGGATTTTGACACGTAAAGGTATATGGTTCCCGTTCCCGACGAAAAGGATCGAGAACAATCTTATCGCGTTGGAACCGATCCTTCACTCGGACAAGGACAGGTATCTGACCCCAAGCAGTTTGGAACTGCTTTTGGACTGCGATCGTTGGACCGTCTGTTCCGGAGGCCCTGTTGAGAAGGAGGTCATGGTCGAACTTCTCGGAGATGAGCGCGGAGTCAGAGTGTTGATTCAGAAATTGGTGGGGGATCCGGTCCCCCATGGCAGGGTGATCCCCTTCAGTCAGGGACAATTCATGCAGGCCCATCATTTCGATGTGGTGCAGATGGTCGTCAGTGAGGCCCGGGACAATCTCCGCATCTACGGTAACGATGGCGTGTTCATCAATATCCAGGTGAGGGAGCCTCCGGAGGAGAAACCGGACCTTCCGACCCGTTTCCAACGCTTATTCTTCAAAAAGAAGGAGGTCGAGGAAGGATCGGACGGTCCGATCATTCCTTGATCCCTATGAAAACGACCCAGTTCTTCTCTTCGACAAGGGACATCTGGGTCTTCAGTCCGCACTGTTCCAGGTAACCTTTGAGGACATCGTTCTCGACGATGTTCATATGATACTTTTTGCAGGACGCCTCGAGGTCTGTTCTGTTCTTGTCGGTGAAATACTGCTCTGATACGACACACAGGACACCGCCTTTCTTCAGACGGGAGGTTGCATGAGAGATGTTCTTTTCGAGGTCAGGCCAGAAGAAATATGTCTCTACGGCGGTGATTATGTCGAATGTGTTCTCGGGAAACGGGATGTTTTCGACAGAGGCGACGGATGCATTCACTTTGCCCCATTTGTGGAAGACAGAGTTGGTCTCCAGAGTAGCCTTGACAGCCTCTTCGGAGATGTCGATCCCGTCGATGGATGCGTTGGGGTATTTCACGGAAAGCATCTTGATGGTGTTTCCGCCGCCACAGCCGATGTCCAGGATGCGGGTGGCATGCATGGGAGGGATGTTGGAAAGACCCCAGATCGTCAGGTCGCGGTGATGTTCGTTCATGCTTTTCAGAACTTCCCTGCCCTCTTCACCCTGCGGGTTCATGTACTGATCTTCTCTTGCCATGTTATTCCTCGAATATGTCTGCCCCGTGACCGTTGGTCCGCTGGAACATCGGTTCCGTACATCTGGGACATGGTCGTAGGATATGTATGTGGCATTGCCGCCGGAGTAAATAAACATCGTTTTTCAACGGGTCGGCGAGTATGAAAATGCAAAGACCCAGACATCACGATATCAGTATCGTTCATCCTTTCTTTTGATATAGATCTTGTCGACCCTCTCCACGTTCGCCATTTTTATGATTTCGGGATCTGCTATACCTTTGGCTATGTCTGACCGGAGGCGGGAGTAGTTGGGCATCGAGATCGAATCATACTGCCCTGTTTCTTTCAGCCTTGCGATGATCTTCGTCTTATCGGTAGGGAGTTCGGCCTTCTTCTCATGACGGATGAGGATCTTTCCGTCCTTTCCGTAAAGTGACATGTATCTGTTGGAGTCGGAGAATGCGACTATCTCCGCTTTGAGGGCGTCCTGCTCTGCGTTCAGAAGTTCTATCCTGTTCTTCAGAGCCTGCTTCTTGCCCTCGATTTCAAGGTATCTGTCGGTGAGCTCCGATCCTCTGTCCGGGCCGTTCTTCTTTACGGACAGTTCATGCAGGAAACGCGGGCATCTTGACTGGTACTGACAAGACGCACAGCGTTCCGATTCCATAGGCAATGGGTCTTTCGATGAGTTCAGGTCCTCGATGCGGGAGGACGCAATCTCAGCTGCGGATTCACAGTCTCTTCTGGATGCAGTGAGTTCGGTGCTGAGGTCCTGGACCAGGAACACCTACCTCATGACGATCTCCCTCGCCTCGATGTTGTCCATTGCCCATAATGCGGTCGCACGCATCTCGACATCGTTCCTGAGACCCTCTCTGGAACTAATCTCTGTATCGACGATGTACTTCGTGATGAATGCGGTGGTGCCTCTTCTTCCGAGCTCCTGTATTGTGACGAGGACCTCATTGTTCCGGGGGAGATGAAGTATCCCTTCCATGTCCGATGCCACGATATCCACGGCACCGAACTTCGTGGACTGGTGGACGAAGTTCCTGATGCATTTCTCCCCGATGCGGATGTACTGAATGGCATCCTCCCGGGTGGGGTTGTAGACCTTCGTGACGTTGATGTCCCAGTGGACCCAAAACGACTCCAGGACCTTCTCCTCTTTCATACGGTACCCGAGGATGCGGGACTTGGAGAATTCCTTGATGGTGTCATTCACCGATTTCCCGAGACATTCGTCGAGAGTGATCCTCTCCTGGTATGCTTCGGTCCTGTCTAGCCTGTAGGCATAGGGACATCTGAAGAACGATTCGAGATCGGAGAAGGTCGTCACTGCCATAACTGGGACATCGCAGGTGCGGTAAAAGATACTGTTCCTAAAGACCTGTTCAGAGTGGGACAATGTTAATCAGAAGATGGCGCCGAGAGAGAGATTCGAACTCCCGAGGTCACAGACCAGCAGTTTTCGAGACTGCCGCCATACCGGGCTTGGCTATCTCGGCTTGAAAGGTTCAATCGCTTTCACTTATAAATCATCTTGTGCAGGAAAGGTCCGGATCGCTATGTCGGGTCCGTTAAGGCAATAGGTGGATATGTATGCGTCAGACCTTGTTTTTGAGAAAGTCCTCGAGAGTGACGCATTTTATGCCGTCTAAATCCGAATCCAGCGGTGATCTTTCCAGTACTACGACGTATTTCCTGTGGTTGTCGGGGATGTCGAGGAAGTTTCCGAATTCTTTTCTGACCACATCCTCCCCTGACAGGCGCATTGTCGCCTGAATATAGATGATGTCATTTCCTTTCATGCAGACGAAGTCCACTTCTTTGCCTGAATAGTCTCCCGGCCAGACCTCGTATCCTCTCGCCCTCATTTCCAGATAGAGGATGTTCTCCACGTGCCCTCCGATGTCTTCCGGTCTGAATCCGTTGGCCGCATTCTTTAATCCGATGTCTGCCCGGTGGTATTTGTACGAGGCGATTAGGATCTTCTTTCCTTTGATATCATGCATCTTCGCCTTGTAGATCAGGCAGGCGGATTCAAGGTAGTCGACGTACTCGTATACCAGATCCTTGGACAGTTTCGTGTCTTCGTTCTGCAGGGCCCTGAAGATATTGTTCACAGACACCCTGTTGCCGATGTTGTTGCAGATGAAACGGAAGATCCTGTGCAGAAGGTCTGTTCTTTTTACGACGTAACGGGACACTATGTCATGCATCAGTATCGAGTAGAGGATGTCGCGGATTTCTGAGAATGCGTCGGATTCGGCATAATTGTTGCTCCATACCGAATGGAAACCTCCGAGATCCCGGGCCGGATCAGGTGAGGCATGCGTAAGAAGAATTCTATAAACCAGATTGTTATGAAGACCTATGGTCGGTATCGAATCCGAGATCAAATGTGCCAAGGCCGCGTCGCTGAGACTGGCGGCACTCGGAACTAAAGTGAAGAATGCTGCACTTCGTTCGATGGCCGAGGCAATCCTTGCCAACAAAGAAGAGATCCTCCGTGTCAACGCTGAGGATGTCAGCGAATCGAAGGATTCGATTGCACCTGAACTTCTGAAGAGGCTGAAGCTCAACGAGAACAAGGTGCAGGACATGGTGGATAGCATTCTGAGCGTCTCCGAACTGGACGATCCCATCGGAGAGACGATGTCCTCCATGGAGCTCGACAAAGGTCTGGACCTTTACCAGATCAGGTGTCCGATCGGTCTCATCGGAGTCATATTCGAATCCCGTCCCGAGGTCGTCCCGCAGATCATGTCGCTGTGTCTGAAGACCGGCAACGCTATCGTTTTCAAAGGAGGAAGCGAGGCGAAATGTTCCAACAGGCTCCTTTTCGATATACTCAGGAAGGCCGCCGGTTCGCAGGGCGTGCCTGAGGATGCGTTCGTATTGCTGGAGACGAGGGAGGAGATCTCCGAGATTCTGAAGCTCGATGAGTATATCGATCTCCTCATCCCCCGCGGTTCCTACGGGTTCGTGAAGTACATCAGCTCCAACACCAATATTCCTGTGCTGGGACATTCGTCCGGAGTGTGCAGCGTGTATGTGGATTCCGAGGCGGACATCACCACTGCGCTTAATGTTGTTCTTGATTCGAAGGTCCAATATCCGGCGGCCTGCAACGCGGCCGAGAAGCTGCTCGTCGACAGGAAGATCGCAGGATACTTCCTTCCCCGCATGGCAGACCTCTTCGTCGCCAACGGCGTGAAGATGAAGGTCGACGAACGTCTCGGAAAGTATCTCGTCGGATTTGATTTCGAGACGGCTACTGACGACGACTGGTACGCGGAGTACGACGACCTGGTCATCGCCATTCATGAGGTGAGCGGTTTGGAGGAGGCCATCGAATTCATCAACACCCACGGTTCCCACCACACCGATTCCATTGTTACGGAGAACAAGGAGAAACAGGCTGAGTTCGTCAGGGCCGTGGATTCCGCTGATGTTTTCATAAACGCATCCACCCGTTTCGCCGACGGATACCGTTTCGGAAAAGGTGCCGAAGTAGGCATCTCCACAGGAAAGATCCATGCCCGCGGACCGATGGGGATGGAAGGTCTGACCAGTTACAAATACGTCCTCGTAGGACACGGACAGGCGGTCAAGGATTATTCCGGAAAGGATGCCCGTCCGTACACGCACATAAAGACGGACCGCAGATATGGGGAGTGAGTTCATGCTATCGAGAAAGGATCATCTGCAGTCGGCCGAGCGCATCGTCATCAAAGTGGGTTCATCCACCATCACCCGCGGAGGGCCTACCCCCAGCGAGGAGTTCATGGACGATGTAGCGGCCCAGATCCACCGCCTGATCGAGGCGGGAAAGGATGTCCTTATCGTATCGTCTGGTGCGGTCGCCATCGGACTGCAGGCTATGAACGCCCGTCCGAAACCCAACGAGGTCCCCATCAAACAGGCCGCCGCCTCCGTGGGACAGAGCATCCTGATGCAGAAGTGGAACGACAGTTTCCAGAAGTTCGGACTCAACGTCGCTCAGATCCTCATCACCATGGACGACTACTCGAACCGGGACACCGTTCTGAACCTCAACAACACTGTGACGACCCTTCTGAAATACGGCGTTGTGCCCATCTTCAATGAGAATGATGCGATATGCATCAAGGAGATCGGGGCTGCCTTCGGGGACAATGACACCCTTTCTGCGGTCATCGCGAGCAGGGCCGACGCAGACCTTCTGCTGATCCTCTCCGATGTGGACGGACTCTATTCCGGCAATCCCCATACCGATCCTACTGCCAAGCTCATTGAGACGGTCTCCGATATCGATGATACTATCGAGAGCATTGCCGGAGGTCCTGGTTCCAAGGTCGGTACCGGAGGCATGAAGACCAAGATCAAGGCAGCTAAGATCTGCCAGGATGCGGGATGCATGATGGTCATCGCGTCAGGCACTGCGCCTGATGTGATCGAACGTGTGGCCAACGGCGATTCGGTGGGTACCCTTTTCCTTGCGGATTCCGCCATAACCAAGAAGAGGCGTTGGATGAAGTCTGTGTCCGTTCACGGGAAGATCATGATCGATGAAGGCGCGTCCAAGGCGCTCCAGTCGCACAGATCCCTTCTGCCTGTGGGTGTGAAATTCGCATCTGGGTCTTTTGAAGCAGGGGATGTCGTGGATATCGTGTGCGGTACCACTGTGGTTGCACGCGGAAGTCCCGATTACAGTGCAGAAGATATCAACCGTATCCGTGGAATGAGGTCCGACGAGGCCAAGGGTGTTCTCGGAGCCAAGATGAAACATAAGGACATCATCAGCAGTGAGAACATCGCTCTGATGCCGTGATTTTTGACATCTGGCACATATTGATTTTTCTGACTCGGAATCGATCTTGAATCCGCAGCCGATATGTTGAAACGGCATTTGAATCGAAATATGAACTCAAAATTTACGATTCAAGTATTTTGGGGTAAAAACCTGGTGGGCCCGGCCAGATTTGAACTGGCGACCTTCACAATGTCAATGTGACGTCATAACCCCTAGACCACGAGCCCAGTAAGATTAGGTAACGGCTGGTCATATATAAAACATAACTATTCTTGTCGAGACGGTTTTGAAGGAAAATTACTAGATGCATGATATGTAAACGTTTGTTTTTTTGATTTCAGCAATCGTCTTCTTTCAACGGATCAAATTTTAAAAAAAAGTTATGATTATAACCTGTATTTTTAAAGTAATTTAAATACCCTTCAGATTACAACCTAATCATAGGTCAGATTACTCTCGCGTGAACATTACCTTGAGGTGTTGAGGGGATTTCGTGATCACCCTGTAATTAAGGTCATCACAGGTATGAGGCGTGTGGAAAATCCACAATTATGGAGATGTTTCGGGACGAGATTATCGCATCCGGTGTTTCGGAAAATGATACAGTATTCCTAAAGCTCGGGGGCGAGTTCGAGACGACGATTTCTGATTACAAGATGTTGATTGATGCCGTGAAGGAAAAATTCATTCCTGCCAAAGGGAAGTACATATTCCTTGATGAGGTCAAGGATGTGAGTGGGTGGGAGCGTGCTGTAGAGACTTTCTTCGAACGTGGTGCAGATATCTATCTCACGGGGTCCAACTCCAATATGTTATCTTCTGAATTATCCACGAAGTTATCTGGCCGTCATGTGGAAATGGATGTCCTTCCTCTGTCTTTTACGGAATTCGTTATGTTCAGGGAGCACTACGGCCCCGAGGCGGCCATCTCTGAGATATTTTCAGAATATCTCCGTTGGGGGGCTCTGCCGGGGACTGTTCTCATGTCTGGGGCCCGGAGAGATCTGGTGTCCATGCTTATCAGAGGGATTTACGATACAGTATTCGTGAAGGAGGTGATGCAGAGAAAGCAGATACGGAATTCCTCCACTATCATCAATCTGTCTCGTTTCCTTATGAAAAATATAGGGGATCGGACCTCAGTTAGGGTTGCGTCAGGATACCTGGTCAGTAAGGGAACCAAGGCATCCTCCGAGTCTATCGAATCTTATCTTGATGCGTTGTGTGATGCGAAATTGTTCCATCATACGCGGCGGAAGGATTCCAAGACCAAGGAGTATCTTCACACCTCTGACAAGTTCTACGTCAATGATCTGGGGATAAGGAATGTGATCCTCAGGTATGATGACAGAGATCTTGATGGGATCATGGTTATGAATGTGATCGATTTCCTTACCGGATCATGAGATTAAATCTCAACCTTTGTTTCGGACGGTGCTTTTGTTCTTATATCCCGATTATGTGCAACCTCTGATGATAACTCTCGGGATCGAAGGAACGGCACATACGCTCGGCGTAGGAGTAGTTGACTCGGAGACCAAGGTCCTTTCCAATGTCATCAATATGTTCAATCCGCCACAAGGCGGGCTTCATCCCCGTGAGGCCGCGAACCATCATGCTGATGTGGTCGCGGACACTATTGTTCAGGCGGTGAAAGACGCAGGAATATCATTGAAGGATGTGGGCCTCGTCTCCTTCTCGATGGGTCCCGGACTGGGCCCCTGTCTGCGTGTCGCAGGTACCGCTGCAAGGTCCCTGGCACATTCGCTCGGAGCGCCTATCATAGGTGTCAACCACTGCATCGCCCACATCGAGATCGGTAATGCATTGACCGGTTGTACGGATCCCTGTCTGCTCTACGCATCGGGGGGAAACACCCAGATTATTGCATACTCTGACCACAGGTACCGCATCTTTGGAGAGACCCAGGATGTCGGGATCGGAAACATGCTCGACAAGCTCGGACGCGACCTCGGACTCGGTTTCTATGCCGGACCGAAGATCGAGAAACTGGCCGCCAACGGAGACAAGCTTCTGGACCTTCCGTATTCCGTCAAAGGCATGGACATATCATTCTCAGGTATTCTGACCGCCGCTGTGGCCTACAAAGACAAAGGCTGCAGGCTGGAGGACATCTGTTACTCCGTACAGGAGACCGCGTTCTCCATGCTCACGGAGGTCACAGAAAGGGCGATGGCGCACATCGGCAAGGACGAGGTGCTCCTCGGCGGAGGCGTGGCACAGAACAACCGCCTGAGGGAAATGGTCGCCACCATGGCCAAGGAAAGGGGCGCCCGCATGTATGTCCCAGACAGGCAGTTCTGCAGGGATAATGGGGCCATGATCGCATGGCTCGGCAACATCATGTACAACTCGGGTGTCAGGATGGAACTGGAAGACACCGAGGTCCGTCAGAGATACCGTACTGATGAAGTGCCGGTCACCTGGCGTGACTGATGGCCTAAGTAGCAATCCTGTTTTTATACGGTATCGTAGACGACTTTTCCCGTGCTGAGCGCCTCGGAAATGATCGAATTTTTCTTCGATCTTCCTTTATCTATTTCTGCAGGTGTAAACGCAATGATATCTCTCGGAATCGAGGTCACACCGACGGATCTTTTGATCGCAAGTGTTCTTTCGTAATATGGATGGTCGGTTTCGAGGATGACCCTCAAGTCGAAATCATTGTTTTCTGTGGATGTACCTTTGGCCACCGAACCGAAAATTATCGCCTTCGGATCAAGATCATTGGCAATTTTTCGACAATGGTTTCGATTTCGTCCTCGAACATCACTGGAATGAAGACGGTTCATCATGATAAACCGTATGCAAATCGACCCTATTTCCAAGACGGGGCAGATAATCAATTCTTGGGGGTCAGCTGTTCGCCGATGATCTTGTCGACCGCTGCGAGGAATTCATCGCGTTTGGTGCTGTCGAAGGATCCTCCGGCCGCTATGCGGTGACCTCCTCCCTCTCCGCCCACTGCGGTGCATCCGCGGTTCATCGCATCGGCGAGATCGAGTCCGCGGTCGATCAAGGGGAAGGTGCCTCTGGATGATGCCTTTGCCATGGCCTCGGAAGAATTGATGCCGATGACGGGTTTAGTCGGGTCTCCGACATAGCTCATTACTATTCCGCAGATCATTCCTGTGAATCCGGAATCGCTGGTGTCGAACCATTGGATGTGTTCGAGCTGGATGATGTTCTTCACGATGGTGGCGATCCTGTTCATGACCTCCTGCCTTGATTCCAGGTCGATGCGTTTCGCCTGTTCGAGTGCGGCGGTGTCTCCGAGACAGGTCGCGATGCCCACGCTTGCCTGTTCCTGGCGTCCGCAGGCGTTGACTATGGATGACAGCGTGGCAGCGTCGGTGCCCCAAGCGGGAAGGAAATATCTGGTCCTGGCACATTCCTCGATCTTGTCCTTCGTGACCCCTTGCTCGAGCAGTTTGAGACATATCAGAGATGACAGTCTGGCACTTTCTTCGGGAGTGAGATCGTAAGAGGTCTTGCCCGGTTCTATGTGGGCCTCCTTCAGGAGTTTCTCGACCCCGTCGGCATTTCCGCTCACACCGAGGATGTACGGGTCGGTGCACAGGACGAGTTCCGAAGTGAGGTCGCCCACAGGGATGAGGGATCCCGGCTGTGCTTTGACGAATCCTCTTTTCGAGGCTTCGTTGAATATGTAAACATTGAGGCCGGAAAGTCCGTTGACATGTTGGCGGTCTCCGACGAGTCCAGTGAATGCGAGGGCCGAAAGGTCCCAGTTGTTCTCGTTCAGGGTGATCGCGAAGAGGAAGGCCATGCTGGCACCGCATCCGGAGGTCATTCCGTCGATGCCGTACATATGGGGGTTAGAGTAGCAGATCCTCTTGGCCTGGTCTCTGAGTGTGTGGTGGTCGAGGACCACGATGTCGCAGTCCATCGCATCGAAGCGGGAGATGTAAGATGCACCGAGGTCGGTGACCATGATGCACTCGCTCGGAGTGCTTTCGATGACCTCCATCTGAGGTTCGGTCAGAGTGGGGAAGATGGTTACGGTAAATTCCTTTCCTTCGCGGTAAAGTGCCTTTGCGACGATGGAGGCGGCGGTGAGTCCATCAGTATCAAAGTGAGAATAAATGTGGATATAATCATGGCCGCGGACCAGGTCCGCGGCCAGATTAAGATCTGAAAGAAGTTTAGAAGGGGGGACAAAATTGTCCATGAACTTCACTTAAGCATCAGTTCGGCGTTAGCAAGAGAGTATCTCCATGTGGCGGGGAGAACTCCATTGTCCTTGTAGTACTTCTCGAGCCTTCTGATCTTGGCCTCGAGCATTGCAAGACCTCTCTTGTTGGAGATGTCTTTGGGGTTGAGCTTGAGGTGGTTGTTCAGATTGATGGCGCGGACCATGAGCTGGGACAGGTCGGCGGGAAGGTCTCCTTTGATTCCTTTCTCTGCCTGGATCTCAGTGACGGTCTTGCCGGTCGCGAGTTTTACGTTGGGAACTGCATACTGGTCCCTGAGGATCATCCCGATCATTGCGGGGCTGACTCCTTCCTTGGTGAACTTCTCGACAAGGTCCTCTATTTCGGTGGCGTTCAGAGGGACCCAGGAGGGGTTCTCGGAGATCAGGGGGCGTTTGCTGCATGCTTTGCCCTTTCTTCTTGTGTGCATTCTTGCCATAATGTTCACTCCATTATAGGCGGCGAGGCTGAATCTCCCCATTAAATAGCTATATATAAAGTCGGCGGGGGAGCCTTTTCAGAACGGGTTGTCAGAGATACTGTGTTTCAATTCTTTTCCGACAGGATTTTCGCGGCCCACGGGACGGTGTCCTCGTATTCTGCACGGCCGAAGGCGAGCTGATCGGGAAGTCTGTCGAAAAGACGGACCTCCATCTCATGTTCGGTCCCGAGGTCTTTTCCGAGTCTCGCCGCACATACGCGGCAATGTCCCAGATCCCTCACTGCAACGATCTCGACGGAGTATCCTGACTCTTCCCTGAACTCTCTAACAGCACCGTCGATACGGGTCTCGCCTTTCTTGATGTGTCCGCCCGGCATCTCCCATCCGTTCCTCTTGGGGTTCCAGATCATAAGGAATTTATCTCCGTCAAAGGCGACGGTGTAGATGCTGTCGTCGGTGTCGTCCGCGTTCATCTACGTTCCACCACGATCATCATGTGGGAATCCTCATAAGGTTCCAGGCGGCGCTTGTCGATAATGGTGAATCCCCTGTCGGTGAGTCTCTTCAGCGAATGCTGGAAAACGGTGTCTGGGTCTTCTGCGACATCCTCCGAACGGGCCTTGATGGCGACCATTCCAAACCTTGCATTGAACTTGTCCATGTTGTCGGCTAGGATGTCCGATTGGTTCTTCTGTGCCACGTCCTGATACACAGTATCGATATCGGAGACCATGAACTCATATTCGGAAGGTTTCGTGGCATCGGCGAGGATGGGGATCATGTTCGGACGGGGTTCGCAGTTCCTGACCAGGTCACGGAACATGCGGGGTGCGAACTCCACGCAGTACACCTTTCCTTCGGACACGATGTCGGAGACATGGGATGAGGTGGTTCCGCTTGAAGCTCCCAGATAAAGCACGTGTCCGTCCTTCTTCATCGGGACCTTCGTTCCACCGTTGGCAATGTATGCGGCGAGTTTGCTGCGCATGGGGTTCCATTCGCGGTATTCGACGCCGTTGATGACCGGGGTACGCTCACCGTACACGCGGGTGCCGGGGGCTGCAGATACTGTGTATATCCTCTTTCTTTCGGTGAATACGGTGCCGTCTGAGAACGCGAGCGGTTCCATATGCTCCCCCATCCTTTCGTCGTTCATAATCCCTTGCTGGGAAACTGTTTAAGAGTAGTTCGGGGAATACAGTCCCATGGATTCCTTGCTGGAGACCCTTTCTGCCATCGCCGATGAGGTGAAGAAGGCTGTTGACCTCATTCCGACCCTTGAAGAGAGGGGTAAGGACATCGAACTGGGGGCCGACGGCACGCCCACCTCCGAAGTGGACAAGGTCGCTGAGAACACGGTGCTGGACTACATCATCCGCCACAATGTTCCGCTGAACGTTCTCAGCGAGGAGATAGGGTTCGTGGATTACGGGTACGACGACGTCCTTGTTCTCGATCCGATAGACGGTACCTCGAACTGCATCGCCGATGTGCCCATGTACACGATCTCGATGGCCGTTGGCAAAGGATCTCTGGCACATTTGCATATGGCATACCTGCGCAACCTCGCCACCGGTGATTCCATGTGGGCGGTACGCGGTCAGGGAGCGTACAAGAACGGCAAGAGGATACACGTCCGGAAGCCGGATTTCTCCGATCTTTTCATGCTGATCTACTTGGGCAACGGCGCCGATCCGAAGGCGTTCCAGCTGGCGAAGCATGTCAAGTCCTCACGTTCGTACGGATGTTCATCTCTGGAGATGGCCCTTGTTGCGGAAGGGCAGGCCGACGGGTTCTACATGAATTCCGAGCGGTACTCCAGGGGGATACGCGTCGTTGACATCGCCGCCAGTTACCTGCTCCTGATAGAGGCGGGAGGATGCATCTACGACCTCGAGGGACGCACGTTCGATATGCCCCTGAATCTCGAGGCACGTTCCAACTTCCTTGCCTGCAACCATCCCGATCTTTTCGACTACATCATGCACGGCACCTCTTTTGCCAGGAAACGCCCCGCTTTCGGGCTTCTGGTGAACCCTAATCTGCCTCAGGCGGAGGAACTGCTCAGGCGTGCGTATGCCGTCCTGAAGGACGAGAGACTGGTCCTCGATCCTGCCGCAGGAAAGATCCTGGGACTTCCAGGTGTCGAGCTTTCCGATATGGACATCGACATTCTGGTCACCATCGGAGGGGACGGAACCATATTGCGTTCCGCCATGTCCGCCCATGCCGCCATTCTCGGCATCAACGGGGGAGGAGTGGGATTCCTTGCGGAGATCGATCCCGAGGACATCGAAGAGGGATTGGCACGTGCCATCCGTGGAGAGTATACCATCGAGGAGCGTTTCAAGCTCGACACCTACCTCAACGGGACCAAAGTGGAACCGGCAGTCAACGAGACCGTTATCCACACCGATTCTGTGGGGAAGATCAGACAGTTCAAGATCTATGTCGACGACAAACTTGCCACGGAACTCCGTGCCGACGGTATCATCGTCTCCACCCCGACAGGTTCCACATGTTATGCGATGAGCCTCGGCGCCCCGATCATCGATCCGCGCGTGAACGCTTTCGTGATCGTCCCCATGGCGGCGTTCAAGTTCTCCTGCCGTCCGTTCGTGGTCCCGGCGGATGCCAAGGTCACCGTGGAATGCGTTCTGGATAAGGGATGCCTGCTGGTAATCGACGGGCAGACCGAGCATGCAGTCTCCGGAGGTTCGAAGATCGAGATGGTCCGTTCCTCTGAAAAGGTGAGGTTGCTGATGTTCGGAAAGGACTTCTATTCCCGCGTCAGGGAGAAACTGGTGAACTTATTATGAAACTCAAGGGAGTGAGCGTCGATTTCATCGACGGACTCAACGAATCCGCGAAATCCACCTATCCGGACGAATTCATCTGTCTCCATCGCGCCCATGACGGAATAATCGATGAGATGGTGATGGTCCCCGGTACGATCTTCGGCGATTCGCACAGCGTGATCATGGACTGGATGGCACCGATCGATTTCTGTCAGACCGGTTCGGCACATTCACATCCCGGATTTTCGGCCGAAGCATCCGATGACGACCTCGATTCGTTCAATCATATGGGCGGGGTGCATTTCATCACCTGTCAGCCTTACGACCGTCACAGCTGGAAGGTGTACAACTCCTGCGGCGACGAGATCCATCTTCCGCTGCTCTATCCCGACGGAACAGAGGTCCTCTGAGTAGTTCAGATACAGAAGTGGATAATGTCCTTGGCCTGTTCCAGCATCGTGATAAGGTATACGACGTCCGAGGACTCCGCGAATACGACGAGTTTCTCGGGATTATTCTCTGCCTGTTTGATGGTGTAACTTCCGTGCTTCAGGAGGATCTTCCAGGCGAGACCTGTGAATTCCACGTCTGGCACATCGTAATTCTTGAGTCTTTCGCGGAGCTTGTTGGAGAACAGGGTCATGTTTCCGTCGAAGTCGATCCTGAGTGTCCTGTTGGAATAGACAGGGATCTCCTCGAGGACGTTCCTGATGCTCCTCTTGCCTGCGAGTTCGCTGAGTATGGAAGCAGCGAAGAGCGCATCGGGACAGTACCCGAGCTGGGAGAAGATGAAGGTACCGTCGGCCAGGGCTCCGAATTCCGCATCGTTGTCCTTCATGGCCTGGATGATGGAATCGATATCGCCGTCGGCACGGACCAGTCTGCGCTCGGAGGGATCGACAGGTGTCCTTCTCATTCCGAGGGGGCTTTTGAAGGCATCCTCGACAACATAAGGCGAATCAAAAGGAACTACCGCCACCTGGGGTTCATAGTACATCAGCATAAGTGCCATCAGTCTGTCTCCGGGAACGTATTTGCCGCTCTCGTCGATGAGTGCGATGCGGGTACCGTCGGAGTTGAAAGCAATACCGATGCTTCCGATACTGGCGTTGACGAAGCTTGCGATATGCATCAGATCGGTCTTGTTGAGTCCCGGTGCGCGGGGCAGCTTTTCTCCTACTTCGTGGGTGTTGAACGCCACGACATCCGCTCCGAGGCTTTCGAGGAGATGCGGTGCACATACGGAAGTGCTTCCGCAGCCACAGTCGAGGATGACGTATCCCTGTGACGAGATGCCGAGGGACTTCACCTTTTCGATGTATTTCCTGTCGAGGTCCATGGCCTCTGTGACATGTCCCAGATGCTTGAAATCCGGTAATTTGAAATCCCCGTTCTTCAGGGTGTTGGAGAGTTCCTCTTTGGTGAGGGGGGACCCGTCGGCGGAGTAGGCGGAGATCCCGCTGATGTGGCCGTCCCTGACGGGATTGCCCACTGATAAGATGAGATCGCATTCGGAGTTCAGTACCGCATATGCCTCGGGGACCGGTTTTCTGCCGGCGTCGAGCACATCCGCACCTGCTGATAAAAGCCCGGAGATGAGCGCCTTCGCCACCATTTCGCTGCTGGGATCCGAGTCACGGATCACTGCGACGGTGTGATATTTAAGACCGAATCTGGTCCCGGCATATACTGCATCCTCTGGTTTCAGGTCCCTCTCCGCGGTGGAGACCAGGGTCACGTTTGCGAACTGCTCCATGGATTCTGATGCGGGTAGGTGTATTAGGTTTTTGACGTCCGCATCGGCACCGTTGTTCGGACCCGACTGTAAATTACAATACGAATATCACAGTCTTTTATTTGAAATTCGAGGTCTGTTAATAACTGATTTTTGTTATTCGTAAAATGTAGGCACACCTATTTTTCTTCGAAAATCGCATTTTTGTAATGCTGGATAGCCGATTTCCAGACAAACTAATAAATATGTCAGCAGAGGATTATCGTATATACGGCAGATACTGCCGGGGGATTAGAAATGGCAATGGATAAATGTAAGGATATGGCGGAAGTCAAAGCTATCGCAGGGAAGAAAGGTCTCGTCCCTGGACGCGTCCGCGACACTCAGGATGGAATTCAGTTCACCAAGGGAACCAATGACAGGCTCGTCGTCATCAGCTGGGAAGAGTTCGAGGAGTACCTCAACAAGAGGAACCTCGCAGTCTACCGCAGCAACGGCTGGCTCAAGATCATGAAGGCCTGAAAAAGGCCGCCTTTACCGCTGGGGCCCCCAGTGGATTTTTCTTTTTTAAATTTGATTTACCGTGTCATATGCACTGAAAAGCCAGCGATACCGTTGGCTATGTCGGCGGACAGTTCACGTTTCAAATTATGTGTGTGATTGTGGCTTGATGTCGAGGATGGTGGACGCCAGACTGTCGTTATATCTGTATGATGAATTGAATAGTGGTGTAGACCCTAGTTATCGTGGCGCAGTGGCTGAGAATTTTGTATTGAATGAAATCATGTCTGCGTTTGGTCGTGAGCCGTTTTATTGGAAGAAAGGAAAGTATGAGGTTGATTTTTTGATTCCGTCCGAGGGGGTGTGATTCCAATAGAAGTGAAATCCGACAGTAGGTTCGGGCAGTCAGTTTGAAAAATTATATTGATGAATACGCTCCCAAAAAAGCCATCGTATTATCAAAGAATTTACCTAAGAGAGGGGACGTGATTACATTGCCCTTGTGTATGGCATGGATGATCCGGAGCATAGTTGACGGGCTTAAGTGTGGAGAAACGAAAAACGACGGGGTCGTCTGAATGGTCTTCCCCCCGGCAAATGAAGATTGTTTTTATACCACCACCTATTGAAGGGGGTTAAGCAAGGGTAGTCAAGCCTGGCCAACGACGTTAGATTCAGGGTCTAATCCATAGCGGTCCGCGAGTTCGAATCTCGTCCCTTGCACCATCTCGTTATATTCTTATTACCTTCTGCCTTAGGGGCCTTCGATTCAAAATGGTCCAGATGTCGCTTTTCGAAGAGGACAATGCAAATGTCCCAGATCCCGGGAACGGTCCGCTCGCCAGCCGTATGCGCCCGAGGACCTTCGATGATTTCGTGGGTCAGGAACATCTGATCGGAAAGGGGCGCATCCTCCGCAACATGATCGAACAGGACCGGGTGAGCTCGATGATCTTCTGGGGTCCGCCGGGGGTCGGAAAGACCACACTTGCCACCATAATCGCGAACAGCACCAAGGCGGAGTTCGTCGAATACAGTGCGGTCACCGGAGGGACCAAAGAGGTCAAGGAGATCATGACCGCGGCCGAGAAGAGACGCCAGACGGGACGCCGCACTATTCTTTTCGTGGACGAGATCCACCGTTTCAACAAGGCACAGCAGGATGCATTCCTTCCGTTCGTGGAGAAAGGGAGCATAATCCTCATCGGTGCGACCACCGAGAATCCTTCGTTCGAAGTGAACTCCGCACTGCTTTCGCGCTGCAAGGTGTTCGTCCTGCAGGGACTTTCCGCGGATGATCTGATAAAACTCCTCAAGCGTGCGGTCGCCCAGGGTTTCTCTGATGTCCATATCGATATCTCGGACCAGGTGTACGCGGCCATTGCACAGTATTCGAACGGCGATGCCCGCACCGCTTTGAACACTCTGGAGGCCGCCGTTGCCGAAGGGATCACATCGCCTGGCACATCTGTGATAACCACCGATGTACTGTCGGAGTGCATCAGCCGCAGGTCTCTGCTGTACGACAGAGATGGGGAGGAGCACTACAATATCATCTCCGCTCTGCATAAATCTATGAGGAACAGCGATCCCGATGCGGCCATCTATTGGCTTGCCCGCATGCTTGACGGCGGAGAGGACCCGTTATACATCTCCCGCAGGCTCATCGAGTTCGCGGGTGACGATGTGGGTCTGGCGGACCCCAATGCCCAGGTCATGGCCACATCGTGTTTCTACGCCTGCAAGAACATGGGGATGCCTGAATGCCGTTTCGCCCTTGCTGAAACAGTTGCATATCTGGCACTTGCCCCCAGGTCCAATTCCATAGGGGTGGCGATCGACCGTGCCCTGGAGGATGTGCGCAGCCGTCCTGCAGATCCGGTCCCGATGCACATCCGCAATGCGCCCACCGGGCTGATGAAGAATCTCGGATACGGTAAGGGATATCAGTACGCCGAGGATACCGACGAGAAGATCACGAAGATGCAGTGTCTTCCCGATTCGCTTTGCGACCGCAGATATTACGAACCGGGCGACAAGGGCAATGAGGTCTACTACCGCAAGCGTCTCGATGCCATCCGCGACTGGCGTGCAGGTCTCCGGGAAGACCCGCCGAGATGATCACACAAGGTAACTGATGATCATTCCGATGATGAGCACGGTCACCAGAATCAGTGCGATCTTCACCCAGAATGTGTCCTTTTCCTGAATGAGGCACTTGGTGGACGTGAGCACTCCCGCAAAGGGTATGAAGATAAGTATCAGCACACCTGCCGCGAGGAGTGAGTCCGAGAATCCGAAGGAGCTCAGAACGAGTCCGATGACCATCACGGTCAGTCCGATGAGCGTTCCGTATTTCAGTACGGAAGAGGTCTCTTCGTTGAGGCTCACATGTATCCCCCCGCTTTGGCGAGCATGATTATCGCGATGGCGAAGAAGACGACGGACATGTAACGTTTGATCGCCTTCGCGTTGACCTTCGAGGAGACCCAGGTGCCGATGTTCGCTCCGATGTATGCACCGACCGCGACGGCCGCGGCGATCTGATAATCTATCGCTCCCTGGATGAAGTAGATTACCGCTCCAGAAAAGGCGGTGATGCCGATCATGTAGCTGCTGGTGGCGCTGGCCACTTTGACGGGGATGTGCATGTAGATGTTCATCAGAGGCACTTTGATGGATCCTCCGCCGACACCGGTCATGGAAGATACAGCACCGGCCACGGTGCACAGAGCCATTCCGGAACGGACGCTCTTCACTGTGTACTGCTGGTCTGTGACGCCGGATGCGGGGTCGGAGTAACTGAAGGTCATTCTGTTGTTCTCTCCGGATTCCGTGATGATCTTCTCGGGGGACATGGCCATCTTGAATCCGCTGTAGAGCATGACGATCGAGAAGATCACCAATAAGACCCAGTTCTCGAGATAGGTGGCTATTATCGCACCCGCTATAGCACCTATGGTCGTGGTGATCTCCATCATCATTCCGAACCTGATGTTGGAGAGACCTTTTTTAACATACCCAGACGACGAACCTGTGGATGTTGCTACGATACCTACAAGACTGGCGGCGGCCGCCGTTACTGCATCCTGACCGAATATGATGGTGAGGACAGGGACGAAGATGATACCTCCGCCGAGACCGAAAAGAGCTCCGATGATCCCTGCGCCGATCGCGATGAGCAGCAGGAGAACGAGCATCACAGGTTCCATGACCCTCCAAACGGCACTAGATATAAGAACTAAACCAGATTACTGAGGGACAGGTGTACTGTGTCCATCCTTTTGGTAAGATATTCCGAGATAGGTCTCAAGGGACTCAAGGTCAGAAACAACTGGGAGAACCGTCTCAGGGACAATCTCATACATATGTTCGCGGCCGACCACGTCGAGGCCCTCGTCACCAGGGGCCAGGCAAGGCTGTATGTCGAGACCTCCGATGTGGATGCGGTCATCCGTTCCGCCGTGAAGGTGTTCGGTGTCGGATCTGTTTCCGTGTGTGAGACAGCAGGCACGGGCATGGAGGAGATCTGCGAGAAGGTCGCCGAGTACTCCAAGAGCCGTATGGTCAAAGGCAAGAGCTATGCCGTCCGCGCCAGGCGTGAAGGCGGGCAGAAGTTCACCAGTATGGAGCTCGCAAAGGCCTGCGGAGACGCCATCTGGAACGCGAATCTCGACAAGGACCCTCATGTGGACCTGCACAATCCCGACATCATTTTCTGGGTGGAGGCGAGGCCCCGTCAGACCTACATCTTCCAGGATTACATCTACGGCCACGCGGGTCTTCCCATAGGTACCCAGGGACATGTGCTCGCCGAGGTCGACGACGACCGCGGAGTGCTTTCCGCACTGCTTATGATGAAGCGCGGATGCAAGGTTCTGGTCAAAGGCGATTACGGTCTCGATCTTCTGAGGGAGTTCGATCCTTCATTGAAAGTGGTTGACGACGGCATATTCCAAAATAAGTATCTGGGTCTTGTGAAAGGATACAGTCTCGAACAGATCGAAGGATTCGAACAGGGTGACATGCCGGTGTTCTTCCCTACTGTCGGAATGGACGATGCCGAGGTCCAGGAAAGGCTCGATGTGTTCCGCAAAGAGGCGGAACGTTCGCCCCGCAGGGCTCACTCAGCCTGATCGTTCTTTATGCACTTTCTCAGTGTTTCGGGCCAGGTCTCTTTTCCGAAGTACGAGTCTCTGATGTCGTTCTCCATCCTCTGATACAGACTGAACGGTACCGCAAATGAGAGCATATCCGCCGGGACGTATCTTCTCGCATAGAGGTCGGTCATTCCGATCACGGCGTGGGGATCGTCCGATTCACCTTCTGCGCGGGGTATGGCGTAGATCTGCTGACAGGCATGTCCGTAGGGCACGATGACCGCCGGTCCGGGAGTGGTCTTACCGAATCCTGCGAGAAGGGTCAGTGCGGATATTCTGGTTGGGTCGCAGAGGAAAACGACGACCTCGATCGGCCTGTTCTCTTTCAATGCGTCATTGAGGTCCTGGAAGACGATGGCATCCTTCCCGTTGCCGTAGTCTTTGATCGGTTCTATCTGAAGTGTGGCTATCTCAGGAGTCTTGAAGTCTCCTTTTGCCTCGTGTTTGAACTCTCCGCTGCATTCCGGAGGTATGGTCGATAATCTCATCGCAGTGCGTTGACGGTCCGGAATCCCTCCGAATCCGAAACCGCTGACGGCTCCGTGACAGAAGATGTGTTCTTTGTCCGCAGAGCATTTTTTTCCTGTTCTGGCACATTTGACGAAAAGGGACGGGATGCTGCAGTGTGCCGAAGGGACCGATGCATCTGAAGGCATTTTCGCCTCGCGGTAGATAGCCACAGGATGCATGCTTATTCCGAGAATGTCTTCGATCTTTCCCACGGCAGGATATCTGCGGAATGTAGATTATAATTTTGTAAAAATTGTGACCCGACCCCCCGAGTCAGGGGCCGGGTCGATGTGATATAATTGGGGCCTGCCCTCGGAAGGGGCAGGTGGAAAAGGAACAATCAGTTGTTCCTGTTTCCGTTGGCGCCGCCGGAAGGCCTTACCTTCTCGGCTCCGTGGCCCTTATTCCTAAGTCCACGTCCCTTGGCTCCCGCAGAGGTGAGTCCGCGGTAGACACGGTTCTTGTGCTTGTTGTTGCAGATCCAGCTGATCTTGGGGTCGTGCTGGATGACGGGGTGTCCCGGGTCGACGAGGATGACCTCGTACCACTCGCTCTGTCCGTCTGCTCCGACCCAATAGGAGTTCAGGACCTCGAGGTTCTTGTACCTCTTCTGGGTCCTCTCCTCGGCCATCCTCTGGAGGGATTTGCCGACAATGAGCTGTTCCTCTCCCTTCCTCTTGGCACGCCTACCGTGGTTGATGTGCCTCTTCTGGAAGGCTCCCTTCCTGACCTTGGCCCTAACGAGGACGTATCCCTGTTTGGCCTTGTATCCGAGGGCCCTGGCCCTGTCGAGCCTGGTGGGTTTCTCAATGCGGAGGAAGTTTTCTTCTCTTCTCCACTGGATCCTTCTCTCAATGTTCAGACCCTTCACATATGTGTTGGAAGGGTTGTTCCAGGCTTCAGCGATGTACCTGTACATGCTTTTTCCCTGGGGGTGTGCTGCAGTGTTTTCGTCTGCCATTTTAATCACCTATACCGGATTCACTCAAGATGAGCACATCTCCGACGGAATCATGTTCCGTAGCTGTCTTAACAGTGTTCTTATATAAAAGAGGGCGGTCAGTCGCGTCAGAGAATCGGGCCATCAGATCGAGTTATATTGAATAGTCTCTGCGCATGTTTCATTAAAAAAGGGGCCCTTCAAAGAAGATATTTGTTACGGGATGGTTTGCGGTTTAGACTTTTGTGGCATTTCATTAATCACTTTTGTGGTAACAACCCTTTATGAAATCCCTGGTTCAAATGACCCAGACACAAAAAAAATGATTTGAAACGTGCGGGTGTTCACTGATCGGTCTCAGAAGAAATCATCAAGGGAAGAACTCTTCTTCGGAGGCGCTGCAGGTGCCTTCTTCGGTGCCGCGGGAGGGCGGCTGTTTGTTGATTTGCCGGAAGAGAAAGCCCCGCTGAAAAGGGTGGTTTGCTGCGAGCCCGTGAGAAGGTCCTTTTCGTCCCATCCGTAGACCTCGGTGATACGGCCGGCCATCTGTGCCAGACGTTCCGCATAATATCTGTAGTCGGGGGTGGCGGTGAACGGGGCCCCGCTGATGAACGGTTCGACGGTCTGAGGGACCGTGGCCGCGTTGGTGACGATCCACGAGATCTTCATTCCGGGGATGAAGTTGTATCCGAGGGCGATGAGTTTCTTGGCTGCCTGGACGTTGGCCATCCTTTCGGGATTCTCGTATGCATCGAGGCCTTTGCAGGTACGGGAGATCACAAGATCCTCCGGCGGGACCTTTCCATGAAGGGTGTTGCGGACCGCCTCTTTCACAAGTGCCAGGGCCTCATCTTTCTTCTCATCGAGGATCTTCTCGAACAGTTCCGTCAGGATTCTGCTCTGCAGGTCGAAGGAGTCGGAACGGCGGATCTCATATCCCCTCACCAGGAGGTCCTCCTGCTTTTCGGGCCAGATGACCCTTCCCACATACCTCTTCTTCATTCCGTGGGAGAAGAACGGCTCCACGATCTTCTCGAACTCCAGGGTCTTGGCGCCCTGGGAGAAGCGTTCGGCCTGTTCGGTACCGAAACGGACGGTGTTCTCCAGATCGTGATACGGCGAAGGTACGAAGACCGAATCGGTGTCCCCGTAGATCACAGGGATGCCGTCGCCTTCCAGACAGTCGATTATGCTCTTGATGTTAGATCTTGCGAAGGCGGTGATGGAGGCTCCGATGTTTTTGTCGGTGAAACGGTAGAATGAGGATGCGAACACTCCGTAGAAGGTGTTCATGATGATCTTGACCGCGGCCTGGAGACCGTCGAGGTATGCATGCTCCACCGGGTCCTCGGTGGCCTTCATCTTCTTCTTGATCGCGTCCCTCTGGGACATCAGTCCCGAGAGGATCGTGGGGAGCAGCCCTTTCTTCCTTTCGGGCGACATGTAACGTGCTCCCGAGGGGGCCACGATCTCCCCGTCGTTGCTGAGTGTGGTGAAACAGATGTTGTTCGAAATGATCAGCGAGGGATACATCGATTTGAAGTCGAGCACACAGACCCAGTGGTACAGACCGGGCTTGATGTCGTGCACGTATCCGCCCTCGATCTGGTCCTCTCCGCGGGGGAGTCTCCTTCCGTTCATGGGCACTCCGATCCCGGACCTGTCGGCCATTCTGATGAGCAGCGAATCGGCCAGGGTGGATGTTCCGGAAACGAGGACATCCTCCACCGGGAGTTTGGACACGGCGGCGAGATCGAGACCTTTCCTGACCGTTTCCACATGCAGCAGAATGCGAAGTGCCAGATTGGCGTCCTGGATACAATATTCGATGACCTTGTCTCTGTTGTGGATCCATTCCTCGTCCATGTGTTTGGGGTCGACGTCGAGCTTCTGTTCTCCGAGGACCAGCATGGACACCGCGTTGAGCGTCTCCTGTTTGGGTTTGAGTTCCCTCTTGGCGGCCCACCAGGCATCGACTATGAGCCTTCCCTTCACCCTCCAGAAACGTTCGGAATGAAGTTTCGGCTGCCCGTGGTCGCGGCCCCAGGGAAGGGCGTCCTTCATCTTGTTGAATTCGGCCCGTTCCATGATCTTGCGGATGTCGTAGTTGTCGATGTTGTATCCGGTTATGACGTCTGGGTCTATGCGGGTTATGAGTTCCGAGAACCTGGTGATGATCTCTTTTTCGTCACCGTAGATAGGGTCGGGGGTGGTGAACTCCCCGTTCTCCTCCACCTTCGTACAGATGCAGTAGATGGTCTGTTCGGTGATGCTGTTCTCGATATCGAATGAAAGATATTTCAGACCGGGGTCGAAGGAGTCGATGTTCTCGAACGAGGTCATCTTGACGACCAGGTCGGTGCCGTAATCAAGGTCGATGGGTTCTCCTGTCGCACGGATGCAGGAGCCCATGTCGGTGTCGTAGATGTAACGGTCCTCGTAGGAGATGTCCCCCGCCAGGACCTTGTATTTGGTCTTCAGGCGGTTCCTGTAGGTGGGGGCTACCCAAGGACTCTTCAGGGCGATCTTGAGGGTGTCATGGACGGCTCCGCGGTATTCCAGGAGAACGTGCTCCGTGGAGAGCACCATAGGGTCCGAGGCGAGGCCCTGTTCGGTCTGCACCTGGGGGTCCACGATGTAAAAATAATAGTTGAAACCGAAGACCGTGAGGGTGATGGAACGCCTGTCGCGTGTCTTTCCGAACAGTTCGATGTACGGTTCCCCGTCCTTGCTGTTGGCAGATGCACTCAGTATCCTGACGTCCCATGTGTCGGTCATTTCCCCTCACTTGTTCGCTACGATCCTGATGATGTCTCCGGGCTCCAGGATATAGTCCGCACCCACGGTACGGTGGCTCCTGCAGTTGACGGCACGGATGAACTTGTCACCGAGGTCGGTGTGGATCCTGTATGCGAGGTCCCTTGCGGTGGAACCGCGGGGCACGAGGTGGCAGTCGGGGAGTACACGTCCGAAGTGATCGCAGAGCTTGCTCTCATCTTCGACAGGGTAGACCGGAATGTAGTCGAGGGTTTTGTAGACTGCATCCTCCAGACATTTCTGGATTCCGGTGCCCTTATATTTCTCCATGTTCGCCTTCATGTAGTCGAGGGCCTTCTTCTGTCCGTCGTTGAGCTTTATTCCTTCTTTGACTGTGAAGGTCTCGTCTCCCGGCACATAGTTGATAAGTCCGCCCTTCTCCGCCTTCCTGAGGGCGAGTTCGGTCTCTGCCATGGTGGCGACGGTCTCCTCTCCGAGTTCGGAGAGTTTCTTGAGGTTCTCGGCCGGTGCGACATCTGCCTTGTTCATGGCGATGATCATCGGTTTGGAGATCTTCCTGATCTCAGTGGTGAGCTTGAGCAGGGATTCGTCATCCCATTTGGTGGGGTCCTGGGGGAGAGGTACCTTCTGAAGGGCTTCTTTGATGGCGGCCTCCGATACCTTAAGGCCTGCGAGCCTTTCGGCGAGGATGGTCTCGGGCTTGCTGCCGTTCATCTTGGCGGCCCTGGCGATCTTTCCCAGTCCGTCCTTGATGATCTCCCTCATCCAGCAGTCGATCTCGTTCCTGAGGAAGGTGACATCCTCGACGGGATCGAATTCTCCGGGTTTTCCGGGGAGACCTTCGATGTTGGTTCCTCCACTGGCGTCGACGACGTTGATCAGGGCGTCAGCCTGCCTCAGATCGTCAAGGAACTTGTTTCCGAGTCCCTTTCCCTGCCATGCGTCGGGGACGAGTCCTGCGACGTCGAGAAGTTCGACAGGGATCATTCTCGTTCCGTCGATACAGAGCGAGTTGTGAGGGTTGCATGTGATGCCGAGCTGTTTGCAGGGGCACTCATAACGCACATAACCCACACCTTTGTTGGGTTCGATTGTGGTGAAAGGATAGTTAGCGATTTCGACCGGAGCCATTGTGGCCGCACCGAACATCGTAGATTTTCCTACGTTAGGCTTTCCGACGATACCAATCTGCATGTAATCCAGCGTACATAGCCGTTCTTAAAATTATATGTTGGCTTTGCACTCGAAGACGGCATCGGCGATTTCCGCAATCTCGGAGGGCCTGAGGCTCTCTATGCGGGCATCGGCGTAAGGGATCTGGTCTGAGCTTTTGATCATCCCGCTCGCCTTCAGAGAGGTGCCGATCTTCTTTCTGCGGTGGTCGAAGCATACTTTCGTGACCTGGAAGAATGTCTTTTCATCTTTGACATTGAATGGTGCAGGGCGGGGAACGATGGATACCAGGCAGGAATCGACTTTAGGCTGGGGTTTGAACCTCGATCTCGGGACGTTCTCGAGGATCTCGCAGTCCGCTTTGTAGAAAAGATTCACTGTGAGGCGGGAATAGTCGGGGCTTCCGACATCGGCCACCATGCGGTCTGCGAACTCCTTCTGCACCATGACGACCGCCTTTTTGAACGGATATTCGAGGAGTTTGAAGATGATCGGGGTGGATACGCTGTAAGGCAGGTTGCTGACGAATCTGTCAAAAGGGGGAAAGGGGACCTTGACCGCATCACCGTGGACGAGGGTCAGGGAGTCCCCGTAGGTTTTTTGGATATACTCAGCGAGGATGTCGTCGAGTTCGATGCAGGTGAGCGAGGAACCTTTGCCGATGAGCCTCTTTGTAAGGACACCGAGTCCGGGACCGACCTCGAGGACCTTGTCTTCAGGTTCGATCTCAGCATAGGTGATGTGACGGTCGGCAACACGGCCGTCCGTCAGAAAATTCTGTCCTTTGCTCTTGGTAGGTACGACGCCGGTTTCAGCAATGAGGGATGCGGTCTCTCCGGGGGTCATTTTTCCACGAAGAGGTAACGCTTCAAGGTGCTGTCGGTAATCTCGAGCATGATACGGGCCTGGATCAGTTTCTCGGGGGTCTTGACAGAAGGCACTCTTGCCGCGATATCTGCAAAGCTGGTGAACTTCTCTTTGTTCCTTTCGTCGAGAATGGCCTTCATGCCCTTCTTTCCCAGTCCGGGAAGTTCCTCGAGCATGTGCTTCTTCAGACTGATCGAGGTACAGGTGTTGAAGAAGTTGATGAAACGTGCTTCATCCGCTTTGATCGCATCTGCGACGGCATATTCGAGCTCTGCCTGGGCTGCGCCGGTGAGATCTTCATAACTGACCCTTCTCTTGACGTGGTCAATCTTGGTCCTGAGTTCGGACGATTTGCCGATATAGACACGTTCCTCGAACTGAACGGTCACACCGTTCTTGTAAATCAGTTCGAAAAGCTTGAAATCTTTGTCGCCGACGGCATAGCACAGATTCTCCATCCTGCCTCCGCGCGTCTGCGGCGGTGTATCGATAATATATGCATACTCTTCCATGTCCGACCCTCGTAATCAGTTTGCGATCTCGTTGACAGCATTGAGTATGGATTTGATAATTTCTTCGGAAAGAGTGACTCCTCTTTCCTTGGTGAAAAGAGAACGGACCTCTGCAGGGGACCTGGGGAGGGTGTCAGCGATCTTCACGGGGATGAACGACCTGCTGTCGTCCCCGAGAGGGAGCTCGGTGATGATCTCACCGATCTTCTCGATGAGTGCATCCGCCTGTTCCCTGGTCAGAGGGCAGGTCTCGGTAGCGGCGGTGAGCGCTGCCTTGAGTGAAGGGATGAGTTCTCCTCTCTTCTCGCTCTCTTCGGCCAGCATTTCCTTAACTTCAGCTACAGATACGTATTTGCCCTCTGCCATTTGTGTCACCCTTGGATAATGAATGCGTTTATGCGACAGCTTTCACGAGGTGCTCGGGGCGGGAAACGACGATCTTGGTCTTTCCGCCGACGTTCACGCTGACCTCGTAAGCGGTTCCTCTGATTCCGGTGACGACACCGGTCAGTCCGTGGAACCTGGAGTGAGGCATACCGTGGTGGATGCTGGGGTCGATGACGATGTTGACCTTTTCGCCGGTCTCGAAGGTCTGGAATCCCCTGGTGATGGGTGAAAGACCGCGGGCCCTCGGCTTTTTCTTGAGTATTTGGCGTGTTTTGGATCTGGTTCCTCTGGATCTCTGCATATGTATCAGTCCTCAGGTTGTTGATAGTCAATTTCTAGAACGTCCAGCAGTTCGACGTAACATTGGACGCCGAGTCTTTCGGAGAAGTTGGGTGTTGTTCTTCCCTCGTCCCCGGACACGAACTCCTTGACATATGTCCCGGACTGTGTCTTCAGGATGAGATCGAAGGAATCTTCCTCGATGTTCTCCGCCTTGACCCAGTACACGACCCTGTCTCTTACAAGGTCCGCACGACGGTGCTCGACCCTCTGGGGGGTCCTCTGGGCAAGGTGCACGTTCTCGAATGATATTGTGGCTTCAACTACTCTTTCTTTATTAACTTTGTCATCTGCGCGGACTTTCGCGCGATATACCTTATCTGGGTCGGATTCCTTGTACTCCTTGACGAACTTGCGGGGCACGAAATGCAGTCCGTGGTACTGTGCCAGAGGCGATTTGTTGGCCTCCTCTTCAAGTTCGTCGAGGTCGATATCTCTGATGCGGGGGTGGCTTATCTCGAGGATGAATGGCCTTCCGGTACCGAGCATGCAGGCGTCGATGTCCTCCCTGCCCATTCCGTGGAAGAAGTGTTCGTCCCCTTCGGCCATCTTGAGTGCGATGTCCCCGAGGATCTCCTGAACGGAGGTCTGGTACATCTTGCCGGTGCCGTGGCAGCGGGGGCATCCGCGTCCTTTGCACATACGACAGGGCCATTTGGTCTGGGGGATCTCCCTGCTGAGCTTGTTGTAGCGTCCCGCGATGAAGATAGGTGCGACATCGAGGGTGACGTCGGCGAAACGGGTATCGATGCATGCGACGACCTGCGGTTCCTTGAAGTTGACAGCCCTGTTGATCATCGGCAGGGCGAGCTTTCCGATCTCACGGTTGAGTTCGGTCTTGAGAGGTTCGGATGTCTCCTCGACACCGTACTTCTCCTGAATCTCCTTTTCTCTTTTTGCCTGCTCTGGGTCTATCTTGCATCCGACGAGGAAGTTCTCGGATTCGACGGTGTTCACCTTCTCCGCAACGGCCTCCGCGAAGCGGGGCAGCATTGAGAAGAGGTCTTCACAGAGGGGGCACATCTCTTCCTGTTCGGGGTCGATGCCTTTTTCACGGAGGGCGGCCCTGAGCATGGACCCGCGCTGTTCGTCCGTGAGGCTCTCTCCGCATTTGGCGAACATCCTGCCGAGGCAGTGGTCGCAAAGACCCAGAGATGCGATCTCTTTCGCTTTTTCAAGATTCTCCGATACCCAGTCTTCCATGTTTCCACCTCAGAGGTCGAATCCCATCTCGGCGATTCTGAGCTTCGGACGCTGGCTTTCGAGATAGTGGTAGACTGTCGAGTGTTCGCTGCCGTGAAGGAGCATCTCGATGGCGTTCTTGGCGATGGGGAGGCTGATAGTGTTCCCGATGAGGGAGACGGTGTTGCCGTAGACGCACATATAGACATCGGCAAGGTCCTCGATCAGTTTCCTGGTCTTTCCGTCCTTTCCAATGAGACGGCCCCTTGCGCGGACGACCTGGTTCTGTCTGTCGCCGATGACATCTTTGATGTTGATGCTCTCGAAATACATGTCATCGGTCTCCAGAAGTTTGAGTGCACGGTCGGGGTTGAAACCCCTGCCGATGGCGTTGATGACATCCATGAGCTCCAGGGCCATGATGGGCTCCACGCCCTCAGCCTGGTCGTCATAGGTGACCTCGCCTTCTTTGTCGATGTTGAGCTTGATACCGGTCCTTTCCTCGATCAGCTTCTTGTTGCTTCCTTCTTTCCCTACGAGGGCACCGACACGGTCGGTGGGGATCCTGATAGACCTCATTCGTCTTCCTCCTCTTCGTCTTCCTCCGTATCGTCGGAGTCTTCGTCCTCGTCCTCGGGTGCGTCGATCTCCTCAAGGATCCTTTCAGGATCGATGATCTCCGCACCGCGGTTCTCGAAGAATTTGTTGACATTGTTGATGTCGCGGACCAGCAACTCCCTGGCGTTGAAGAAGTCGTTGGTCATGGCCTGTCCTACGTCGATCACGATGGGATCGTTCCCATCCATTAGGATGTTGTACTCGCTCAGGTCTCCGTGGACCAGGTGGGCGTCCCTCCAGCCGTCGATGATGAACGCGATGATGTCATCATAGGTCTCGGTGGGGTTCTCCAACACAACATTCCTCAGCTGGGGGGCAGGCATCTTCTCATCGCCGATGTACTCCATCAGGAGACAGTTCTTGTCGTTGGCGATGGGTTCCGGGACCGGAAGTTCGGCCTCATAATATCTTTCGAGGTTCCTGAACTCCTTGGCGGCCCAGGCGTAGATGAATTTCCATCTGTTGCCTGTGGTCCCTTTGAAACGCGGGTCCCCTTCGACGTACTTGCTCACTCTCTTGAAAGTGGACGTCGATGTCCGGTAGATCTTCAGGGCTACCGGTTCCCCGTCCTCGTCCGTGGCGTAGAAGACGTTCCCTTCCTTCCCGGACGAGATTGGATAGTGGACCTTGTCGATCAGCCCTCTCTTCATGAATGAGTAGATCGTCATGAGGGTCTTCCTGTCGAAGACCTCTCCTTCGGTCTGACGTTCGTCGCCTGTCTTGTTGGTCTTCAGCGCGTCGATGCGCTGTTCCAGATACGCGAACTTCTCATCGTAACTGTCGGAGGGCAATGATATTCCTCAGAAGATGTCCAGGTTCTTGGGGATCTTGTTCTTCCTGCTAAGGTTGATAGCCTGGGTCTTCGTGTATCTGAATTTGACGTCGCATTTGGAAGGTTCGAAATCCCAGACGGAGATGATGAGCAGGTCGCCCTCTCTTATCCACATCCTCTTCTTGATCTTCCCGGGAATACGGCCCACGCGTGACTGTCCGTCCTCGCACATGACCCTGATCTTGGAGGCTCCGAGGAGCTGGTCTGCGATTCCGAACATCTCTGCTTCTTTTACATTGGGGAGGCGGACGCGTGTTACGTCTTCCTCCGTGCTCTCAAACGGTCCATCTACCATGTTAATCCTCCAGCCCATTCTTTTATTCTCTTTATAATGTTTTGTCTGATTGGCGGTGTTTTTCAGACGGAGCAGACGCTTTCCCGTAAACTTTTTATCTGTTACACGTATGGCGACGTAACAGCTCTAGTGGTGTAGCGGCCAATCATGAAGCCCTTTCGAGGCTTCGACCCGGGTTCAAATCCCGTCTAGAGCACTATTCTCATTATTCTGTCTGTGAGGGGACTTTATCATCTCACGAATCTATTTTGGTCAACTCGCCGGTCTTCAGATGGTACCTGTAACGGTCGTTCCAATGCCTTCTGATGCAGATCGTCGCCGCAGGGTCGGTGTTCTCGAAAAGTATCGACCACTGGGTGTTGCTCGTGATGTCAGTGGGCGAGGGGAGCTGCGCCACGCCTTTCAGGGCCCTCCATGCATCCTTGTCGGTGGCCTTTCCGCGGGATTCGTTGATAATCGCCATGGCGGTGTCGTAGCGTTCTCTGCCGTGGCCGTAAACACCGTTCTTCTGGTTGGGGAAGACCTTGTCCTTGTACATGACATAGAAGTTGGTGACCGCCTCGGAAGGAGTGACCACGGTCTCGCGGGTCTCGCTGTCGCAGTCGAACTCGATGACGCGTCCGTCTCCGGTGGAATCTGTGATATAGAAATGGTAGTCCCTTCCGCAGATGGCGTGCATGTTGAACTTTTTCAGGAGCTCCACTGCCTTCTCGGTCGAATCCGCCCTATCCAATACGAGGCGGATGACCAGGGATGTGCAGAGAGACTGTTTTCCCGCAGTGTTCTGACGGGTGGGCTCGCTGTCGAGGGTGAGCACCGCGATAGAAACACCTTTTTCGTTGACGCCGTCGAGACAGAGGAACGGGGCGACCAGACAGGCGACCCTGGATTTCTCGGACGTCGGGTCTTTGATCTGCACATTGTCCAAGGCGGCGAACGCCACCGAGGAGTAGCCGTCTTTGGGGTCGCACCTGACGAGCATGGCGGAGGTGTCGAACTTGAAATCGTAGCCACGGCCCATGGTGCTACGTCCGTCGGCCATGGCCATGGTGAATGCGGTGCATCCGAATTTGGGTGCCTGGATCTTCACATCGGCGAAGGGGATGCATTCCTTGCAGATCGCATTGATGACGCTCTGATCGTCGTCTCCGGAGTCCGCGATGATGTGTTCGATGCTGTAGTCATATTTGATATCCATACGGTACAGGCCGTAGCCGTCGTCATAGGATGTGATTTTCTGTATCGATTCCATGGTCTCTTTGTGCATGATTCATTTCTCCTGTGTTTTGCACATATTATTTTGTTCAATGTGCCAGAGTGATATTATGTAAGAATTATCGGTTAATTTGTATGCGGTCAAAGCACTGTTTCTTCTAAGAGCACTGTGGCGGTTTTTGCTCTGAACACGATTCCGTACAGGAGCGTCTTTCCTTTCATACCCCTGTAATAATTCTTTTTGTGGATCTGTTCCAGAGCCTCATGTGCCAGACGATCGACTGCGGCATCACTGTCTTCGGAATCCGCCTTCTTTAACTCGATGATGATGTTAGGGGATCTGGGACATCTGGCCTTCATCAGGATGTCATGTCTTCCGTCACCGGATTCCTTCTCGGCCGATATCTCATACCTGCCTTCACGTTCGAATGCGATCGTCGCAAGGATCGCCTGGTAACGCCCCTCGTCCACCAGCATCAGGGAAGCGAATTTGTCGTAACGGCTGTCCAATTCCTGTTTGAGGGTATCCGCATCCCCAGCTTCCAAAGCATTCAGCAGAGCCTTGTAAGGGAATGTTCCGCGGAATGTGAAGTTCACAATGTGTTCCAGGAAGACCTTGTACATCTCATGATTGGGGACCGAAAGGATATATCCGTCCCCTTCGGGGACGGCATTCAGGTATCCTGCAACTGCTAAGACAGAATATATGGCATCGGGTTTTGTCTTCAGGTCTCCCATCGCCACCGTGGGAGTAAGTTCCTTTATGACCGTTCTGCCACCTCCGAGAGCGGTCAGGACCTTGAACGTATCTGCATCCGCGTTTTGCAGAAGTATGTCTATGATGTCATTTCCGCTGGTCCCTCCCCAGTATGTGCCAGGAACGAATTTCTTCTTGACATAATCCAGAACACTCCAGGGGTTGTATATGTCGGCATTTCCGAAACGGTATCCGTCATACCATTCCTTTGCCTCATCGAATTTCTCGGGATGGCCGTAGTAAGAGCAGAGTTCTTTCACTTCCGGTTCGGTGAAACCGTATCTTTCATCGAACTCCGTTTCGAAGATATTGTTCACATCGAGATTGTTCAGTCCGGAGAATATGCCTTCTTTGGCGATCTGCATGACACCGGTCACGACAGCGAATTCCAGGTATTCGTTGCCTTTGAGTATCGATGAGTAAAAATACTTCATGAACTCGATGACATCATCGTATGATTCTTTGCCATATGCATCGTTGATTGCTTTGTCATATTCATCGATCAAAACAATCGGTTTGATACCGTGATGTTCGTAGATCATCCTGCATAACATCTTGACCGATTCACGGACCTTTTCTTCACTGAATGAGTTCGCACTTTCATCCAGGTATTCTTTGCGGAGTTTCTCCGAGATCCTATTCGAATGTTCCAGATATTCAAAATCAAGATAAAGAGAAAATACCCTCGCACGGACCGTCGAAAGGAACAGATTACGGTCCTTTACGGACACATCCTTCATATCCAATTTGATGACAGGGTAAGCATTGCGATGTTTATCGACCTCCGGATGATCATTTACCTTCAATCCGTCGAACCACGTATTTCCTTTGTACTTGAGGTTGAAGAACGCATCGAGCATGGAGAGGTTGAGGGATTTACCGAAACGTCTGGGTCTTGTGAAAAGATATACTTTGCTCCGATTCTTCAGAATATCTGATATCAATTCTGACTTATCTACAAAATAATACCCGTCCCCACGGAGTTCTTTGAAATCATCCACTCCTTTCGGTATATCCAATTTTTTCCTCTCCCCGTTCATGTGTTGTATATTGTTTCACTGACTATTAAAACAGACTGCAACATCTTCCGACCGAAGCAGGTTTTCTGTTTTGCAGAAATCTATGTTGCCCGGAGGTTATAATATCTGCCGGGGGAGGTCGCCGAAAGTGAAGTATGGGTTTTCGGAATCTGGCCGACAAAACCCCGATTGAAAGTGGGAACCTGTCAGGCCGTCTTCGGATGGGCTTTGGAGATCATCTTTCTGCGGTATGCATCGCTCTTGAGGGAGATCTCCTCCACGTTTTCGCGGGTAATCCTGTACACCTCGGGCAGTTTGCGGGGATGGTTCTTCAGCAGCTCGTGCACCAGTGGATCGAAGGAGAATTCGCTGTTCTCGAGGTATTTCCTGTTCCAATTGTCGACGAGGTCGAACACGCCCTGGATTCCGGAGTCGTAGAATTTGGCTACGAGCACCGCGGCGACGGTGCAGTCATCCGATAACACCGCGATGTTGGAGCCGTGGACGGCGAATTCGGAGCCGTTGAACGACATGGCGAGTCCGTTCCCGTCCTTCACCAGGTCGAGTACCTGATAGTCGATCCTCTCACCGCCGATGTACACAGTGCCGTCGAGGTCGACCTGCGTCCCCTTCCTAATGTCGAGAAGTGCATATGCCTTTTCGTTGGCGCCCACGGTGGTGATGCCCTGCAGGAGGCTGGCACATTCGGTTTTCTGGTATTTTTTCTGGAACAGGTCGTCGAACGTACTGATCATGTTTATCTCGGCGTCGTCGAGTTCCACCGGGGTGTTCAGCATATATCCTGTTTTGGAGACAGGCATACGGGCAATCGCCTCCGCATCCTCCCGGATCGTTTTCTCTGTGCCGTGGGAGAATTTGGTGCCGTCGAGTGACAGGGACGTGGTGTTGAACGCGTTGATCGGTATATCGAGTCTCTCACTGAGAGTGTATGCAGCGTGTTCGTACATTCTTGAGTCGATGAAGGTGGGCAGAAGGTTGTTGAAATAGTCCATCACCTTGCCGGCGTTCTTCATCAGGGGGAGGTTGTCATCGTAGTACTTTCTCAGGGCGTAATCCGTGACGTCGAAGGCCTTCAGAAAGGGGATTATGAGCCTGGCACTATCGGAGGTGGTGCTTTCATCGCGGTTGAGGACGTAGGTGGTGACGAGGTTGTAGCGGTCGAAGATGTCATACAGCCTGTCTCCGTGGGGGATGAATTCGCAGGCCGCGTCGCGCACGGTGTCGGCGGGGGTGAGGAACCCCTGTGGTTCGATGATGATCTGTTTGTCGTGGACCAGACCCATCTCCGCCATGGGGTTCACTTCGTCCATCAGATCGCCTCGTCAACGTGGGCGGTGAGGTCGTAGGGGCCGTCGAGCTGAACACCGTTGTGCCAGAGCTTCTTGTTCTTGATACATACAGTGCCTTCGGAGAAGAGGCGGATGGTGGAAACGATGAGCGGAAGTTCCCTTTTGGCTCCTTCTTCACGGATCTTGCGGAAGAGGGGTTCGTTCTCTCCTTCCGTCTCACGGACGCGGTCGAATCCGATCTCTTTCACCTTCCTGTTGAAACTGTCCCAGAGGGGTGCGAACTCGCCGTTTTTGATATCGAATCCGCAGAATGTAAGGGCATCGCCACGGTCGTGTTCCTTGGTGCAGATGTGGATCATCACGCCCTGTCTGTCGGCGTTGTTCCTCATGAGTTCCCAGATGACCTCCTGCCAGGTCCCTTTGGGTCCGTCGGGCAGGGCGGGGTGGAGGTTAAGCATGTCGTAGACGTCACAGGTCTCGTCGTCCATCCACAGCATGTACCCTGCCAGAATGCCGATGTCCTGTCCGAATTTTCCGGTCTTTTCGCGGAGGACCTTTCCATATTCGACGCCCCAGTCGACCTTATCCTTGGCACGGAGTTCAGGCATGAAGTTCTTCCAGGATTCGGTGACGAGAGGTATCCCGTATCCTTTCACCATGTCGAAGAAGATGTTCCTCTGTTCCCTTTTCGGATTGGGCTCTTCGGTATTGTCCCAGTTGCAGAAGACGAAGGGGATCTCGATGTCCAGAGTACCCTTTTCTTTTTCGTCCATCACAGCTTTGAGAAGATTTCTTGAACCGGGACCCCTGCCGGTGGAGAACCATCCGAGTTTTAGCATGCGTGTACATGTTGGATTCGGTTTATATAATCGATGAGAAGACCTTATACATCGAAGAGGACGGTGACGGAGGGGGTTTTCCTGTCTATGTTCATCATATGGAAGGTGACGGCCTTGATCTCTCCGCGGATGCGCATCTTCGACCTGTCGAGAAGTTCGCCTCTGGCACTGCAGGTTATGTGCAATCCGTCGATCCTGACACGGAACTCTTTGAGGATGACGTTTTCATAGTCCTCGATGAAAAGCAGCTCGGAAAGGAATGAATACAGGGCATCCTCGTCGTCGAGTCCGGTGACGTCCACGGTGCGTTCTTCGGTCAGATCCACATCCTCGAGGTTCACGGTCTGGTCGAACATGCCGTAGGCGAGATTCTCATAGCATTCCTCCAGATCTTTGCCATAGGCGCGGACCATGAGGTCGGCGGTGTGGTCGATGACTTCGTACCTTTCCATGGCGCAGGGAACCGCAGGATGTGATTTAATCCTTACATTACTACGAAATTCGAGAAACAATTTTCAATATTTATTCGAATTTCAATGATTCATTACGAAATTCATTGTAAATTTCTCGGATAACTGAAAACTATATATGGTGTACCTCAGATATGCAGGCATGAGAATAACAATCGTAGGGTGCGGAACCATCGGTTCCAAGTTGGCCAAGGCCGCGGACGACATGGACGAGGTCAAGAGGATCTATCTCGTCGACATCAGGAAGGACGTGGCCGACAAGGTCGCGGCAGGTCTGAAGAAGGCGATCGTGGTCGATTCATTGGAAGATGAGCTTTACCACTGCGACCTGGTCATCGAGGCATCCTCCCAGCAGGCCGCCAGGGATGTGGCGCCCCGTGTCGTATCCAGGGGAGTGGACATGATGATCATGTCTGTCGGTTCCCTCGTGGACGACGATTACAGGGAGGCTCTGTTCAAGAAGGCCAAGGAGCACGAGGCCAAGATCTTCATCCCGACCGGTGCCCTGTGCGGTGTGGACGGTCTCCGTTCCGCTGCCGGCGACGAGATCCTTTCCGTCACTCTGATCACCACGAAGGGCCCCAAGTCTCTGGAAGGTGTTCAGTACCTCATCGACAAGGGCATCGACGTGTACAAGGTCAAGGAAAAGACCACAGTGTTCTCGGGAACCGCCAGGGAAGCTGTCAAGTATTTCCCCAAGAACATCAACGTGGCCGCGACCGTTTCGCTTCTGGGTATCGGATTCGACAGGACCCAGGTCAAGATCGTTCTCGACCCTGAGGCCACCAGCAACTCGCACGAGCTGCAGATCGAAGGAAACTTCGGAAAGTCGGTTGCCCACACATATAACGTGCCGTCGCCCGACAATCCCAAGACCTCATACCTTGCTGTCCTCTCCGCCATCGCGGCTTTGAAGAGGATCTGCAGGAACGAATGGATCGGAATCTGAATCTCTTTCCCTCCGGATCTTCGGAGGGTTCCTCTTCATACGGCCCGAGTATATTGCGGGTCGTATGGTCGTCTTCGCAGTTTCGGTCTCTGAAAACATATTTACGGCATTTTTCCATCACGCAGATATGGCAAGTTCTAGGACCGAAAGGCTGATGGAAAATGCAGGTGACCTCGATGCGATCGTCATCGCCAACGACGGCGAACCGTTCCTCGATTCTTCATTCTGGTACATCACGGAACAGAAGTCCGGATGTTTCGAGAGTTCGTACGCTGTTATCAAGAAAGACGGTTCGATGGATGTCATTGTGAACATCCTTGAAGAGGAGACCGCCCGTCTCGGAAAAGGGGATGTTAAGGTCTATCACAGCAGGCAGGAGTTGACGGAACAGTTCCAGTCTGCATTGAAAGGATGCGAAAAGGTGGGATTCAACGTCCACTCCGCATCCTACGCGTCGGTCATGGGCATCAAGAAGCTGACCGGATATGAGTTCCAGATCGCTGACGCGTCCGAGGCGTTGGCCAAAACATATGCGATCAAAGATGCGAAGGAGATCGAGGCCACCCGCAGGGCATGTGAGATCTCTTCCACGGTCGCGAAAGAACTTCCTTCATATCTTTCCGAAGGTGTCTCCGAAAGGGAGGTCGCCGCAAAGATGGATGCCCGTATGAGGGAGCTCGGAGGCACCGGAAATGCGTTTGACACCATCGCCGCTTTCGGTGCCAATGCATCCATGCCCCATTATATGCCCGGAGACTACCGCCTCAAAGAGCATGATGTGGCGCTGTTCGATTTCGGAACCAAATATGATCGTTATTGCTCTGATATGACCCGCAGCGTGTTCCTCGGAGAGCCGTCGGACATCATGAGGCGCGCTTATGAAGTCGTACTTGAGGCCCAGGAGGCTGGGATCGCGGAGTATCATGCAGGCGCGAAGGCCAATGCCGCGGACCTTGCAGCAAGGAAGGTCATCGACGACTCGGAATTCAAAGGAAAGTTCATTCACTCGTTCGGACACGGTATCGGAATGGATGTCCATCAGCCCATCTATGTCTCCCCCAAATCGGAACAGGTGCTTTCCGCAGGGAACATCGTTTCCGCAGAGCCCGGAGTGTATATCCCCGGAGTGGGAGGTATCCGTATCGAGGACACCATCCTGATCACGGAGAACGGCTGCGAAAGGCTGACGAGCTTCCCTCACGAGCTCACTATCGTCTGAAACACATCGGCCCGGTGATTCCGGGCCAATGTGCCAGATATCTCAAAACCACTTGTTTCAGACCGGGCGGTCCGGGTTTTCATATTCATTTTAATTCTCATTTGGCCTTGTATTATTACTGTGTTCGATAATTAATCCTCGATACCTTTGTGCTGGCCAGAACTGCCTGCGGCAGTTCAGGCTACAACCACCCCGTTTCCGGCGATCTTCATCAGATCCGCCCGGATTTTCTTGTACTCATTGAAACTGGATATGCGGATCGTCATCTCCCGGAGGATGCCTTTGGTCGTTATTGCCGAAACGGTTTCCAGGAATATCCTCTTGAAGTCGCTGAACACGCACTCGCATTTCCATCTCCTGCCATATCCGGACACTGTCACCCACTCATCATAAGGCAAACTGCACCAGAGTTTGGCTGCGGCGCCTCTGGCTCCGCAGCCGTTGCACTTGGCTCTTGTGTTGACCTTGAACGAAGTAATGAACTTCAGCTTCTTTTTGGCACAGATATACTTCCAGTTGTCATTGCTGCAATACGCACCGTCCGCATATACCGAATCTATTCTGTGTCCTTTCTCAAGAGCCGCTTCCACAAGATGTGCCAGCAGCGGACAGTCACCCAATTCTTCAGTGGTCAGCGCATATGCGATGATCTCTCCCGTGTCGATGTCGCTGAGCGCGTGGAGTTTCAGCCACCCACGGTCTTTGACTGCAGTGCCCCATTTCTTCTCACGCCATCTGTTGATACATGACAGGGAGATCCCTGTCGAGTCGATCCCGAGACTTCTGACTCTGTCAGATACACTGTCGCTGACACCGATCGCCAGGAATTCATCACCATATCTTTCACGGATGGCCTCCGGAACCTTCAGAAGGTTCCGTTCAGCAATATCGTTCGCTCTTTCGGCCAGTCTCGAAGGTGACGGCGCCTTCATACCCAGAAGCCCGAAAATTGCATTTACCAACCCTGCTGTGAATCTATAGGTTCCGGTAATATTCACCCTCAGAACGGCGATGCAGGCAATCATCGAATCGCAGCACTCATAAGGTCTGCCGACCTTACCGCGGTTCATTTCCTTAAGTTCCGCCTCGAATATCTTTTTTCATCTGAAAAACTCCAATACAGACGTTCCGAATTCGAACATGGCACGGTTATTCGCCCGCACCTCTTGGGGATCCGCTTTTCTCGGAGGATCCTTGGGTTTGTGCGGTTTTTCGTTGATAATTCCCTTAACCCTGTAATCGTAAGGGGTCATTCTTCTGCCATCATTTTTATTACCGGAAGTGTGTGAGGTATGTGCCATCTTATCACGTTGAGGTGGTCTCCCCTTGGCTTTTCTACAGTGTGGGGGAGTTTCCCTTTTTTCTGCGGTTTCTCAATCGAGGTTTTGCCCGATCTGGGTCATACGTTTTTGACAAAAAGTGTATGTGATTAATATGTAAAGACTTTCGTAATGATTAAATACTAGAATATTTAAGAAATCCTAATTCTAATCAAAAGAGACCTCAAATTGATGAAAAAAGAAGGAAATTTGATAAAAATCGTGAAAAATCGTTTGAAATTTTGATCAGAGTAAACCGATCATTGACGGGTGTAGAAGCCAAACGACCTAGATTCAGAAAGGTCTTTCCGAACCAATCCCGGCCCGGTTCAGCTCCTCAAGAATTGCCGAACATTGTATATACTTGGTTGTCGGCAAAGATTTTCAACTGAGATTAGTGTGAAAGGAGGGTCCGGCAGAGACCTCCCCGTTTTTACGTCGCCGTATGAGTTGCAAACATTACTTTTCAGAGAAACTCATAATTACAAAAAATGAAAAAGGATTCTCATCTAAAATCTTTGAGAAGTACATAATTTAGTAAATTATAGTAATGATTCCTATCAATTTAGATGTTTTATCGTAACAAGATATCAATTTCAAGATAAATTAATATACAAGCACCATGATGCAGTTTCATCAAGTTGAATTAACTCAACAACGAGCTAATCGCAGTTCGATGCAGAAATGCACCGGAAGCTTGATCGTGTATCACCTGACAGTGGTCCGGGAGACCGGGTCCGAAATCAGGCGGAAACACAGCCGAACCGGCCGTGGTGCAAATCGCGGTTGGCAGGGAAACGATCAGGCAGGGACCGCTGTCGGCGATCCTGTGCCTCTCCAGGTTACTGGGTTCCCGAACAGGGGCTGACAGGGTACCTGGTGTCGAACTGACAGGCCGCATCTGCGGATGGTCAGGTCCGTCAGGGCAGGCCGATGTCAGTCGGACGTCGCGCGTCCGGGTCAGTGATGGCCCAGACGAATCACCGTTACGGCGTTCGTATCGTTCCGTGCCTCGTGGGTGGTCAGGGAGTGTAAGTGATCCCTGGTCTGTCGGCTGTTGTGCTGCATGAACCGGAGACACATGCCCATTACGGGTACCTGGGGGTAATCCCCTCAGGAATTTTTTGTACCCTTGAGGTGTGGTCTTTCACAGGTCATATCTCATTCAATCTGTCTGATTCTGATCATCTGGGACATATGCGGACATCGCGCCTTTGTCACCTGAACCTCTCCGGCTTCGGGTCCAAAACGTCGATGAAGGTGGCCGCGAAAAGGGGCAGATGCCGTATGCCATCGTCATCTGTGCGGATGTTCCCGTTCTCGAACATTATTCTGCGTTTGACCGGGAAGCAGTCTTTCCCATCCGGCAACATCCTGGATCTCGTCGATCAGGATGTAATGCATCCCTTCTGTCTTCAGTACGGGGTCGATTTGCGATTGAAGTCAATCAAGATCAGGCTCCTTCACCTGCAGGTCCAGATTGAGGTGGCAGATCCTTTCGTCGGATATACCTTCGGAACGGAGGGGGCGGATATACTGCTTGAGCACAGTGGTTTTTCCGGTGCGCCCCATTCCTGTGAGGCTTTCGCAGTGCCCGGCAGGTCCTTGATGCGGAGAGAATGTCTAGATAATCCTCCCTGATGATCTCCATGTGTATGAGAGGGTATTTAAAATTTTAAAAATTCTGGATTTTCAGAATTATTTTACAATATTGATAATTCTTTATGAAAAAAACAGAAAAAAGTGAACAGAAATCAGCTGTGCCGGACCTTATTTCCGTCTGATAAGTGTAAAATACCTCTGTGAGGGTCTGAGGGGATGATGTCCGCAGAGACCGTATTGGCATTGGCGATATTCACCCTCGCCTACTTCCTGATAGCCGTCAGGAAGGTCAGGGGAAGGGTGATCCCCAGCTGGGCCGCCGCATGCCTCGGCGCGGTGCTCATGTTGGTCTTCGGAGTGGTGTCGGTCTCGGATGCCTGGGACTTCATCGATTTCCCTGTCCTGTTCCTCCTGATCGGTATGATGCTGATGACCGCTTCCCTGCAGTACTGCGGACTTTTCGAGATAGTCGTCAATGCGATGATGTCCCGTATCAGCGACCGCAGGCAGTTCCTGACGGGGGTGATGCTGGTCACCGCGTTCCTTTCGGCGGTGACCCTCAACGATGCGGTCGTCCTGATCCTCGCGCCCATAGTGCTCCGCTGCTGTCAGAAGCTCCATGCGGAACCGGTGCCGTATCTGGTCGGCGTCTTCATATCGGCCAACATCGGATGCATGGCGACCATCACCGGGGCCCCCCACAACGCCCTGGTCGCATCCCAGTCGGGACTGGGATTCCTGCAGTATTCCATCTATGCGGTACCGCTGACACTGGTATGTCTGGGTCTTTCGATATTCATCCTCCGCAGGGTGTACGGGGACCATCTTGCCCGGGAGGACCATACCGAGGATGAGGAGGTTTTCAGCACCCAATCGGTCGATCGTGTCCGTCTCTGCGCGGTCTCCGCCGTGGCGGTGGCGGCGGTCGTACTTTTCGCATTCTCGGGATATCTGGGACTTGAGCTCTATCAGATCGCGATGGCCGCCGGTGTGATATCCCTTATCATAACAATGACTGGCAGACTGTCGTCCGCCGTGTTCGTGGTCCGTCATGTGGACTGGACGATCCTCCTGTTCTTCATCGGGCTGTTCGTCATCACCGCCGGCGTGGTGGGTTCCGGTCTTATGGAAGGAATCGCCTCGGTGTTCGGTTTCGGTGATGGGAACATCCCGTCCGTGCCCGGAATGATGGCATTCACTGTAATATTATCAAATCTGGTCAGCAACGTCCCGGCGGTGATGCTGATCGGGCAGATGCTTCCGATGGACGGCACGGTGCTGTGGATCTCCCTCGCAGTGTTCGCGTCTCTCGCGGGCAACCTCACTCTCATCGGCGCGGCCACCAACATCATCGTCTCCAATTCCTGTGAAAGACATCACGTGCATCTTGATTTCATGAAGTATCTGAAAATCGGAGTACCGGTCACTGTTCTTACTTCTGCGGTGGCAGCAGTGTATCTTATGGTGATCGATATTATTCTCTAATATTGATACAAGTGCTGTATATCTTTTCAGATGACTAGACAATTGTACATTGTACAACGATTTCCGGCCCGTCGGCAAATCTCGGTTAACACTAATTGATTTGTGCATATTTTCCGAAATTATAGATAAATATCTAATCATTAAGAAAAAACTGTCAAAATATCTAATTTTAAAAATTAAATTCAGAGCAGTTCATAGTGTACAAATAAATAGTACATCAACATTGCTTCGTCTGTACAGTTCTTGTACAGGCGTAATAGCATGGCAATAAAGAACGCATATCTTCAATCCGTCTTTGACGGACTCGCACAGCGCAACAAAGACCAGCCTGAATTCCTTCAGGCCGTCGAGGAGGTCCTTTCCACCCTCGTCCCCGTCGTCGAGGCAAGGCCCGAACTCCAGAAGGCAGGAATCATCGAGAGGATCGTGGAACCCGAGAGGACCGTTCTCTTCCGTGTCTCCTGGGTCGACGACGCAGGCAAGGTCCAGGTCAACCGCGGATACCGTGTACAGTTCAACTCCGCCATCGGTCCCTACAAGGGCGGACTCAGGCTTCACCCCTCTGTGAACCTCTCCATCCTCAAATTCCTCGGATTCGAGCAGATCTTCAAGAACTCCCTCACCACCCTCCCCATAGGCGGAGGAAAGGGAGGATCCGACTTCGACCCCAAGGGCAAGTCCGACATGGAGATCATGCGCTTCTGCCAGTCATTCATGACCGAGCTCGAGAAGCACATCGGTCCCGACACCGACGTCCCCGCAGGAGACATCGGAACCGGCGGAAGGGAGATCGGATTCATGTACGGCCAGTACAAGAGGCTCAGAAACGAGTTCACCGGAGTCCTCACCGGTAAGGCCATCCCTGCAGGCGGATCCCTCGCCAGGACCGAGGCCACCGGATTCGGTCTCTGTTACTACACCAACGAGATGCTCCAGGCAGAAGGCAAATCCTTCAAGGGCCAGAGGGTCGTCATCTCCGGATCCGGAAATGTCGCCATCTACGCCTGCCAGAAGGCCACCGAGTACGGTGCCAAGGTCATCGCCATGTCCGACTCCAACGGTTACATCGTCGATGAGAACGGTATCGACTACAAGACCATCCAGGTCATCAAAGAGCAGAAGAGGGACAGGATAAAGACCTACCTCAACTACGTCAAGGATGCCAAATACTTCGAGGACAAGGACGGATCCAAGGGAATCTGGACCGTTCCCTGCGACATCGCACTCCCCTGCGCCACTCAGAACGAGATCAGCGAGGAGTCCGCAAAGATCCTCGTCAAGAACGGATGCTTCGCCGTCGCTGAGGGAGCCAACATGCCCAGCACCCCTGGAGCAATCGAGGTCTACCAGAAGAACGGTGTCCTTTACGGTCCCGCCAAGGCTGCCAACGCCGGCGGTGTCGCCACTTCTGCACTCGAGATGTGCCAGAACTCCATGAGGTACTCCTGGACCTTCGAAGAGGTCGACGAGAAGCTCCACAACATCATGAAATCGATCTACAACAACTCTGTCGCAGCGGCCAAGAAGTACAACATGGTCACTCCCGCCGGAAAGACCGACCTCATGGCAGGGGCCAACATCGCAGGATTCGAGAAGGTCGCAGATGCCATGCTCTGGCAGGGCATCTCCTACTGAGTATGATCCGGGGGCTATATGCCCCCTTTCAAACTTCACATCCTGGGCCACTCAGGCCCTACTTTTCTTCACATCGATATATTCGGATATGGTGAGTATCCACATTGCCGCGAGGGAGAAAGCTCTCGAGAACATGATCGTATTGTAGATCTCCGAGTCTGCGGAGATGAAGATGCATATGCCTGAGAATATACAGAACAGGACGAACATTCCGTAGGCGGGCGGGAGGTATATGTTTCTCTTTTTGCACATCTGGGTCATCGGGAAAAGCATCACGATCCACACGAAGAAAGCGTCTGTGTGGGCGGTGCTGAGAAGAAGGATCGGGATGAGCACGGTCCACAGCAAACAGGCCGCATCGTGTATGGTATTGTCATGAGGCTTTGTCTTCAGAAAGACGAATATCAGTGTGATGATACCGATGACAAGTCCTGCAATGAGGGAGGGAATTGTATCAAGATCAAGACCCAGAGTCGAGAGGTAAGGTGCACTTTCTCCGATCATGAAAAAGGATGTCTGGCACATTCCGATCTTTGGTGCCAGAACGAACGCCAGGACGACCGCAGCATAGGCGATCATGCCGGGCAACTTGTTACGAAGGTCCTGCCTGCCCAGTATCAGATATACAGGGAACAACAGAGCAGGGTAAAGACCTCCTGCAGTGGCAAGACCCAGCAGTGCAAAAGACACTGCATACGATCTTCCTTGGAAGAACCACAGCGACAGGATCACCAATGCGGCGGCATAGGGTCCGGTGCTCTGAAGCATGGAATGCAGCGAGCACAGGAACATGAGGAACAGAAGGATGTACGCGTCCTTCTCGGAGTAGCCGGTGAGGCGGCAGCTCTTGAGCATGAAGTGTCCTCCGAGCATGTAGAACGCGAAACCGTAAAGGGAGAACAGGTAGCGGAAAGTATTCAGGTCCGGCGAGAAGAGGTACGGCGGTATGAGGAACAGAATGTCCGGGAGGGTGCTGATATCCTTGCCGGAGAAGAGGGATTCCAATAATCCGTAGCAGGTGTCCGCGGTGCCGAATTCTTCGGCCGAACAAAGCACTAGAATGATAAGAAGTAGAGAGAACGCGCCTGCCATGAAGCACTGGAGCACGTGATCGTTGGTGATCCTCCAGACATTCTCATCCACGCTCTTCTTTATCCAGGCCTTGATTTCCACATTCGGACATCTGCAGAGAGCATATTAACATTCAGATTTCCGGAAAAAAGATAGTATTAAATATCACATCGTACTCTGGAGTTTTGGTCTGACGGCCATAGCAGAGGGGTTCACCCGGTCCCATTTCGAACCCGGCAGTTAAGCCCTCTCACGTAGGTGTCGCGTACTGTGTTGCGCAAGTGCACGGGAAAGCACCCACGCTGTCAACCACTTTTCTTTTCTTCTCTTTTGGGGTTGGCTGTTTGCTTTTTTTCAGATCTTGCTGCAGTCGATCACGATGCCGTTCTCCGAGAACTGCCTTCCGAATTCAGCGATCGCTTCTATGTCATCCGTGACCGGCAGAGGAAAACCGTTCCTGTCGCACCATTTCGAAAGGGTGTCTCCGGGATAATAGCAGAAGCAGTCACCATCCCATGCTTCCCCATCTTGATCGATGAGACAGAGCTAGGCCGCGCCTATCGCTTCCGGATCTGCGGGTTCAAGGGCATCCTTGTCAAAATAAAGGTCGTCGGCGACGATCCCCAGCGAGCCGTCGTCGAATAAGTACTATCCGGGGAATGTGCCTTTCTGCATCTCGTCTTCGGACATTGTCCCGGGCATGGTGCTGTAACTATATGAAATGCGGACGGCGGTTCTGTCAGTATATATAATGCGTTCAACATGCGGATGTATTCAAAAGGATGGGTCCGAATGGCAAAGAAGAAGAGTTTCGCAGAGAAGGTCCAGACCAAGGTCGTCAACAAGTTTGCGGACAAGGTCGCATCGGGTATCGTGAAGGCCGCCACCACGAAGCCGAAGAAGGCTTCCGGGAATTCCACCGTGTCGAAAAGTTCGAAGAAGGCCGCCGATGCCGATCCCGCTGACAATTCTGCAAGGTACAACACCAAGAAGTGTCCTGAGTGCCAGGCGCTGTGTTTCGATGCGCCGGTCGAGTGCCCTTACTGCCACGCGGACCTGAAGTCCGTGAAGCCGCTGACCCCTAAAGAGTTCGACAAACTCACCAAGTGATTCCGGGTGAACCGGTGGAACCCAGGAATATTCTACATTTCACGGTCCGTGAAGATCTCAGAAGATGGTTCGAGGCGCACCATTCCGATGAGAAGGAATGCTGGATCGCCCTGAAGAGGGGAAGTGTCCCTGTCGAGGGCAGGATCTGGTATCTCGATGCCGTGGAGGAGGCGCTGTGTTTCGGGTGGATCGACACCACGAACAAGATCGTCGACGGTGTGACGCTGCAGAAGTTCACCCCCCGCGCGAAGAGAAGCAAGTGGTCGGAACTGAACAAGGAACGCTGCCGCAGGCTGGAGAAACTGGGGCTGATGACCGATGCGGGCCGGGCGGTGCTGCCGGACATGTCGGAAAGCGGGTTCGTGATAGATCCTGAGATCCTGGACGCTTTTCGGAAGGATCCTGTCGCATGGGAGAATTTCACTTCTTTTCCTTCGCTGTATCAGAGGGTACGTATCGATACGATACAGCGGTATATGAAGGACGGGGACGCCTTCGAAAGGAAGCTCCGGAAACTCGTCGAACAGTCGCACGAGGGCGTGATGTTCGGGGAGTGGGACGATTACGGGAGACTGCGGGATCACTGATCGATCTTGGGTTTTCTACCGACATCATATTTCTCTGAGATCCCCTGGACGATCTTCGGAAGATCTGCTTTGATCTCACATTCCCAGATCGTGATAACCGTCCATCCTTCAGATTCTAGAATCGCCGTGTTTTTCTGGTCTCTTTCGATATTGTTCTCGAATTTTTTCTTCCAAAACTCGGCATTGTTTTTGGGTAATGGGAGTGCACAATGCGGACATCTGTGCCAGAAACATCCGTTGACGAATATAGCAATATGTCTTCCCGGGTAGGCGATATCAGGTTTGCCTGGAATTTTCCATTGCACACGATATCCGGACATGTGATTGTCGCGGAGGGCTTTCCGAAGAATCAGTTCCGGTTTCGTATTCTTTCCTTTGTTGGAACTCATGCTTTTAGAAGTATCCTCATTCAAAGGTGTCGGTGAACGATGGTCCCGGAGATATGTTTGTTTTGACATGATGAATCCATTCTGTTCTAAACCCAGGCAGAAATCACTTTTAACTGTTCGGATATGTGGGATTGATATGTCGTTGGATAAGACTGTGGTCGAACTTTTTGCGGGTGTCGGCGGTTTTCGTGTTGGGCTCAATAACGTGGAACTGGGGTCGGATGGAAAGGCCGTGGAACACGGACCATTTGAGTTTGTATGGGCCGATCAATGGGAGCCTTCGACAAAGGTCCAGCATGCCTACAATTGTTATCATACACGGTTTGGGGACGGAGTCAATATAGATATTTCCCTCGTGGATAAGGCAGAGATTCCTGATCACACATTACTTGTCGGCGGTTTTCCGTGTCAGGACTATTCTGTATCTCATACCTTGGCCACAGAGAAAGGGATCGAGGGAAAGAAAGGTGTGTTGTGGTGGCAGATCCGGGATATTTTGGAGGTCAAACACCCCTATTTTGTTTTATTGGAGAATGTGGACCGTCTTTTGAAATCTCCATCCAAGCAACGTGGCAGAGACTTCGGGATAATGCTCCGTTGCATGAACGACCTCGGCTATTCTGTTGAGTGGAGGGTCATCAATGCTGCGGAGTATGGGTTTCCACAGAGACGTAGGAGAATATTCATTTTTGCATATCGGAATGATTCAAGGTATTGTGAGGGACGCGCTGTTGATACTCCGGAAAGAATACTATCTCAGACAGGCCTTTTTGCTACAAAATTTCCTATATCGGATATGGGGTTCATGGTATCTTCAAACCTTCTGGCGTATTCTGAACTTACGGAGTTGTCCGATGCCTATGCATTCCGCTTTGAGAATGCCGGATTGATGCGTAATGGGGTTGTATATACCTCTTCAGTGACTCCTTTGAAAGAAGCACCTGTTTCACTGGGTGATATTGCTGAATCCGATGTTGATGAACATTATTATTTGAGTGAGAATCAGAGGTTGAAGTTTGAGTATCTGCGTGGTTCGAAGCGGATTCCTAGATTGAAAACCGATGGTACGATATATTACTACTCGGAAGGGGCGATATCCCCCTGTGATGAACTTACCTGTCCCGGCCGGACAATGCTGACCAGCGAAGGATCTGTGAATCGGAGCACGCACATCCTCAAGGATCCTTCTACTGGAAGATTGCGTATTCTGACTCCTGTGGAATGTGAGCGTATGCAGATGTTTCCAGATAATTGGACCGATACGGGTATGCCCGAGAAACGCAGATATTTTATGATGGGCAATGCCTTGGTAACGGGAATCATCTCCAGGCTTGGGGAAGAAATTTGTAAAATAATAGCCCATGAATAAATCTTGGACCTCTGCGGGTTAGAAGATTTATAATTGATTTCTTGTTTTTGGACGGATTGTGCCAAGTGATTTGGTTCAATGTGTATGGTTCGAACGTCATCAGATTTAAAATAAATTGTCTATGTCAAGGACTGCCCGGTCAGCTTTTATCATTGATTTAAGAATTAATTCTATTGTTTCGGTAAGGTTTTGTGGATTCAATGGGGACAATGGTATTGCTCCAACTGACGGGATACTTATATCGTCCCAATCATTCGATAATTTTTTGGTGTACCAATTGTCAGTATTCCCTGGGTAAAGTACATACGAACCCCAACAGTGATAAATAGCATCTTTGTAGGTATGCATTTTATAAATATCCGCACGCCAGCAGATTGTTGTTGAGATATCATCATCTTCTCCTTCTTTGAGATCAACTATCTGTAATTTATATTTCGAATCGAAGTTGATGATTTTGGTCCTACTTAATCCCGAGACAATCAATGTGAAATCTGGGCGAAGTGGAACAGAATAAGAATCAATCGGATGGTTTCTGTGAGTATTTTGATTGTAATAGAACTCGATCTCTAATGGTGTTCCATCCAGGGAGACATGGAACGAAATCGATCCACCTCCCCTTATTGACAGCCCCCATTTTTTCTGAAGTTCTCCTTTGTATGTCGTAGGGTTTCCTGACAGGTTACAGAGTGCTTCGAAGATTTTGATATAACACCAATATTCATACGTTTGGGATACCTTGTTGGTGTGACCTTCGAATAGGAACATTGCATCATTAATTTTGAATTCCAGGTTCAATCCGAGCATCAGGTACATTCTAAATATGTCTGCATAACCATATCTTGAATTCAAAACGTTCGAGTTAAATGGAATATATTGCAGTCTTCCAACATCTCTGAGCCACCATTCTGAAAGCATCGATTGAATCATTTCTTTCTTTTCATATACTGAACAGCGGATATACCCTTCAATATTACACGCAGATATTTGTTCCAACATATCAGACAAAGTAATGAGGAAATCTTTGACAAGTCTGTTTTCAGGAGTATCGAAAGTATCCTCTGAACGATTGTTCACCATCTTTGAAAATTCAAAGTGTCCATATATGCTTCCGCCGTTCCGGGAACATACAAATCCTTCTGAAATAAGGTCTTGTATGGTATCTGGGTCTACGTTGTATGCTGTACAGTCATAGGAATCTTCTCTTTCTGTGATGAGTTCACGATGAATATTGTTGCATATGTACCCAAACAGGTCGTATAGCTTTAATTTGCTGAATAGATACTCTATCAAGATGAAGTCTTCGTAATATGTGTTGCTTTGATCGTTGCCCATCGTGTATCTTTCTGATAGGGGCGAGTTCGAATCAAGCAAAAGGCCAGTGAGAAAATCAGAAATCTGGGAAAGCATAAGTGGGTACTCTTTCACATATTCTATTTTGCTGCAGCGTACTTCGAATGGGATTTCGTAATGCTCTTCGTCTATGACAGCATCAAACACTCCATGGCCTGCATAAGATGGGAACTTTACCGTGTAGAGTTGTTTACTTTTGATTGGTACTCTTTCAATGTATGCAAAATCATGTAGTTCGGATAGGGGTTTGGATATGTTTCCTGAATCAGACTCGAATTCGATATAGTATCTGATATCTTCAAGGAGAAATAGATTAGGCGAATACTCGGAGGGATGACGTAGAACCACAATCGGTTCTTGTGTACGGTTCTGAAAGCTCTGTATAAGCTCATTTTCATCTTCATATATTTGAACTGTTTCAGTAATTTTACGGATTATGCTGATGGGGCCGGGCAGATCGCATGTGATCGGCCCCGCAGTACATTCGGTAATGGTCAACGTGCCCGCAGGGTGTTCAGGATCACCCAAGTTGAGTATTATACATTGTCCTTTGGTCATAATTTCAACATATGAATGAGGTATACCTGCGGTTTGTAAGAGTGTGCAACATTTTTTTGACAGAATCATTAGATCTGCTGAACTCAGCACAGATTTCCAGTAAATCTTTTAATCCATCGGCAATTTTGGCATCACCATGAATCTTAGGCAGGATTTTCATCATGATTTGAGAATCCATATAATGTTTCCATGAACTGAATTTTCCTTTACGTTCGAAAATCCATGCAGCATAGAGGAATCTGGAAATCTCATCTATGGTCCTGTAGCCCAAGGGGAGGTCCATTTTGGACATGGCTTTTTGTATTTTAGAAAGTAGTTGGCGGATGTTGTTTACAGTTTCGTGGTCAGCAACATCAATCTCTTTGAATAATTCTGGAGCTTTTTTCATACGGATGTCGAGACCTACCATACAGTTTTCAAGAAATTCCCAGTCACCATCTATGTCATTTATGGTGTCAGTACAACATAAGTAGTTATCCACATCTGCGGGATTGAACGTCATGACATTTGCACGGTCTAGAACTTTCGGAGATATCGAATATGTGGTTTCGTCTACATTGATAGTACCTATTATGAATAGGTTGTTTCCAAGGGTCGCATCTTCATTTCCAAGTGTGATCGGTTCCTCACTTTCCATGACAGACAAGATTTCAGAGAAGTACCTTTCGATATGAGATAGATTCATCTCATCCAAGATAAGGAAATGGGGGTGATCTGGGTAAACTTCTGCGTTTTTAATGATTTCAGAGGTAGCTGTAGAGGAGTAAGCTCCAGTTATTGCATTGATGAATCCCGTAATGTATCTACATTCGGTCCAATTCGGACCAACAGGGACCAGTGCGGTTTCAATATCATAATATTGTTCGTATAACTGTGCCAATTTTGTCTTTCCTGTACCTGTACCTCCGCAGAATATCATAAATTGTTTAGCTTTTAGTCCTAAGAGGAAATCCACAACGAATGAGGGGTCATATATGAATCCCCTTTTGTGTAAGAACTCGAGGAATTCTTTTTGTTTAGGAAGTCTTGGTCCGGTGACTGTTTCATTCGGGATGTAGTTGTTGTTAGTTTTTTTGAAGTGTGTTAAAAAATCAGTTTTTCCGAGCCTCAATTCATTAAGAAGTGGGCGGAGATCTAAATTTCCTGTTTTAATCAGATCCAACCTGAATTTAAAATTACGTACAGGGTTTCCCTCGGAATCAGAATCAACTTCTTCATACCCTGGGGTACCGTCAGGATTAATATGTGGGATGGCCAAACTGAAAAATTCAAGGCCACTGGGATTTTCATTTTTTTTGAATATCAACAGAGGCGTGCAAAATCCTTTCTGCATGTACGAGTATACTTTGATAAGAGCTTTGTTCCCCCTTGATTCGCGGGGATCGCAATCGGGAGTTTTATTATCCCCAAAGTAAGTTGCATCATTGGAGTTGGGATCGAGTCTGTTTTTCCATATAGGATTATCTGTGGACTGAAGGACAATATACGCCTTTTTATCACTGTTGAGAACATTATTCCTGGGGCGAATACCACCTTTGTTGCCGACGTTGACAAGTTCATGTAGAGGATCTCCACCGAATCCCCCTCCTTCACCATATTGATAAACCGAACCTTGAACGATGGGAGAGTTTTTCAACTCCTCATACTTGTAAACGACCATAATCCGAAATGGGCTGCAGCAGCTTTAAGTGTGCCGGTTGCTTTTCGAAAAATAACCTTGATTGCACATTTGCATGTTATTTTTGAATATCTTTGAACGCAGTTTAGTGTGGGGCCGTGATAATTTCTGAAAGAAGTTTCTTGGAAATCCAGAAACTGCGATATATCTGCATACTGCCCCCTGGAGCATCTGTGGTGCAGGTCACTTTTGAAGCATGGCACTTGAAAAAGAATGTTCCAGTGTCTGATTCTGTGAGAAAATGGTCGTAATCGATATTGCGGATTTTGTCCCGAGTGTCGGTCCAAACATATTCTGCAGACCGCAGTTCTTCATCGGAAAAATTATGGAGAACGTATCCTTTGAAAATTGAAGATTCTGGGCTTCCATATGTTACGAGGAAGTAGATATATGTTGGAAGTAACAATTGTCTAAATTCAGAAGTGCCCCAATCCTCCAGGATGATTTTATTGTAATCTGTGATTTTGAACGGAGAGGGGTTTTTTGGTACCCCAAATTGATCTATGCGGATCATTTTATATTGGTATCTATCTAGGTCAAAATTAATCATACATTTTTTAATCAGACCATCGATAACCTGTCTGGCAAAGGATTTGGAAGATATTTTGGTCCCTATGTTCAAGGATGAATTGAGTTCTGCACAACTTTTGCCGATATATTGATCTAATGAGGATAGATCCAAGTTTGAGTTGGGAACAATTTTTGATATTCTTCTCATTTGAACATCTCCTTGTCAAATCCGATTGACTGAAGAATCTCTTCAATTTCCTCTTTGGTTGTTTTGAAATGTTCGAGGCGGTCATTTTCTATTGCGTCATTCATGACTTTTTCTTTATGAACGAGGCGGTCATAGATTTCCTCATCCAGGGAAATGGCATTCATGTCATCGTTGAATATTGTTTTGAGGAAATAATATTGAGTGTACTGACCCTCTTCTAGACCCAATCTGTGGATACGGTCCTTGGATTGGAGCATATGGACCAAATTGTAACTATATTCGAAATAAACCGCATCATGACAGACCTTATGAAGGGATACCGATTCGGCCAAGGTCTGAGGATTGGTTATGAGGACCTGATATCTGCCTTCTTTGAATCCATCGATTATTCCTTGCCTGTTTTCTGTTTCACCATATACATTACACACAGAGATGCCTTCATCTTCAAGAAGTGCAGTAAGTGTGCGGATTGTTTTGATGAAAATGCACCAAACAATAACCGTTTTTCCAGAATCTGTAAGTTCTTTCACCAATTCAATGCATTTGTGTGTTTTTGAGGTGATTATCTCACTTGCGTCGTCGATTGTCTGAATGTTTTCTGGCAAATCGATATCGAAATCCTCGAGGAATGAGGAAATTTCCATACTATTCAGTAATGCATTATTGAGCATGGCAGGATTAGATTCTATCTGTAGGACACGTATCAGCAGTGCCAAGGGATTCATCTCGATATGGTGTAGCTGTTTGAACAACGTGTTTTCTTCATCAGATGCGAATGCTGAGATTATTCTATCCTTGTTTGCCGGAGGGACGTTCAATTTGTTTTTTGTGGTGCGGCAGAAAAAGGGCTGGAGTTTTTTGTTGAAATCTGCTATGTTCTCTCCTTCTAGTTTGGATAACTCGGACGGACTCAGAATGAAATAGTCCTCATACTCATCTCTGTATAACAGATGAAGGAAATTATAAACATCCGAATAATCGTTCGGGATAGGCGTACCTGTCATCACGATTGTGTATTTTGAATTCTTTGCAACAGGAATCACACCAGAGGCACGTTTGCCGTTGATCGCTTTGATGCGATGGACTTCATCAAAGACCAACATTGTCCGATCATCAATCCTATTTTGGACTGCTTCTGTCAATTCGGGGTTATGGTCGAAACTCTCATAGTTGAACAAAATAAGGTTATGCTTTCCGAGATTGAATCTGACCTGATATTCGATCTTGTTACCCCTGCTTCTGAGTTCGGAACTTGTCACCGCATCAAGAGGTAGTTTTTTGCCGAATACTCTTTTGAATTCAGAAATCCACGAGTCGAATGAATTCAATGGTCCGATAACCACCAACTTGTCAACCCTTGCTGTGCTGTGTAGGTATGCGAACATTCCCAGGGCAGTTGCGGTTTTACCTGAACCCGGGACAGAGAAATTGGCGCTCTTTTTTAATTCATATGCGAAATAAGAATCCCACAATTGTTCTTCACGAAGATTGTTTTCGACCGCTTTTTCAATTTCTCTTTTAAATAGATCAAACGGTTCTTTGTGGATTGGATCTCTCTGTTTCACGGAAATACCCAAAATGGCCAATTGTTCCATCGATGTGCGACTGGACAGGTATGCACGGAATTGATTACTGAATGAAACTTTATGTCCATCTTGTTCAGCTTTTTTATTAACTTTTTCCATCACCACACGTATGTCATGTTTCGATAGGTCCGATCTAAGAATGAATGTGTGATCAGATATGTTTTCAATGAAACTCTGTATTGCAAGATTGAATTTGAAACGCCCTGGGTTTGATATCGACCGAGGTAATGTGAGATTCACTTTATTTTGCAAGAAGTCAAAGCAATATGTTTCTTTGAGAAATTCGTCTGTGTTTTCAAATGTGGTGCCACGATCGAATGACCGGATATATTCGTCAAAAGATTCCGGAGGATCCATTACTTGGACATACGGATTTGTGCCGTCCCACATGGAATCGAATTCTTTTTTGGTGGCGGTTATTTTTTCAAAGTCAAATTCGCTGGAGAGCCAGGAAGCTGTGACCTCGAATTTTTCATAATTGATTTCGAATGCTTCCCTTGTTTCATTATTCGAACCATTGAATGAAATCGAGTTGCCATCCTCATCTTCTGCATATCCGCTTTTCTCATGAAATAGGCCATTGTAGCAGAATGCAAATTTGATCTCAACCAAATCGCATTTCATCAGATATGCAAGATTCGATAAGGTGACCGTATCTTCCAGGTTTAACTCCTGGCGCATCTTTTCACGTACAAGATCATCTAGATACTGGTGCCCAAGATAGCCTTCCTTGATGATGTTGAATGTTTCTTCAGAGACCTTTTTTGAAAGGATTAGACGAAATTTACCGTTATTTTTTCCTAAATAATAGATTCCTGTACAGTATTTGGCAATTGCATCAATAGTAAAGTAGCAGGATATCCTGTTGAAACGCGTACAATTGCTCATCACCGGGACGTAGAATGTATTTGCCACATCCTCCTCTAAGGAGATATATTTGGGTTTTAACTTAATTGATTTTAGAGTCAAGGACTACCTCTGAGCTCAGAAATTTTTTCTTCAATTCTTGTGAAAAGCTGTTCCAACTCCTTCCGATCATCAGGGGTCATTTCGAGAATAGCCTCCTTACGAATTGCATCGAGTGATGCGAGGGCTTCTTTTGATTCTTTTATCGGTGCCTTTTTCAGTTTTTTAGAATCAATGACTTTCTTTTGAGAAGTTACCGCTTGTGTCAATTCTTCTTTAAGATCATCCCGTTTTCTAATCCCATCCGATAGGTCATTATAATCCTGAACTGGGTGATTCTCCAGTTCTTTGTTTGTCTCATCGACTGCATGTTCTGTCTCAGAAAGGTATTTGGTAAGATCACCATTTTCCACGACCTCTTTGATACTTCTCATGAATAGGTTGAGTCTCGTATCCGTGCCGACGGCAATGCTGGCGAAAATGCGTAACTTTACATCATCTACGAAATCTGGGTTCTTTTTCTTGACCTTTTCTAGAATCGCGGGGATTTCAAATAACGTTCCCTGTAAATCCATATCTTTCGCGATATAATACTTCCCAGGAGTACCTTGAAAATCTAAATAGTCACACATTAGGTCTGCGAGTTTTAAATCTTTATTGACCTCGCTAACTGAATAGTCATCGAATAATGCTGCGTACTCTTCTACCGTGAATGCTTTTTCTATACGAATTGATTTATAGACCCCAAATAATTTGTCTATTGGATCGTATTTTACTTTTTCATCGACACCCATTTGGAGTTCCAATTCCAAGGATTTGATGTACTTATAATCGTTATTGTAATCATAATCCAGGATTATTGTTTCGAAATATTGTTCTTGATTTGTTTCTTTTTGTATCCTGCGAAGGCAGGTGAATCTCCGATTTCCATCAACGACGCGGCCATCTTTCAAGGTGACCCCAGGATTGTCCTGCCCCCGGGTGGCGATGCTTCTTTGGGTTTTTACAATTGCATCTTCTTTGGATTTGACAATAAGATTTTCAAAGATGTTATTGTACTCTTCCCGATTTTCTGGTAAGGTACAACTGTTTTCAGTACAATACCGGACAATTTCAGTGGAGATACGGTCATTCTGTTCGTTATAATACAGATATTTTAGGGGTACCCGATATACCGGAAAAGTCTCCGATTTTCTAGCGAGGACAACTGTTTTGGTTTTTTCAATCTGTTTGACTCCAGGTAAATTTTTGATATCAGTCTGTTCCATTTTTTAAAGCCTCCATATAGATGTCTGCATCAAGGTATGCTGTGTTGGTAGATTCGGAGAATTCGCATGAGGACCGTTTGAGATTAGCCCTTATGTCGCTTCCTTTGGAAATGATTCCATATTCGGTTTTGAGTATTTCTTGAATTTCATCAATGGATGCAGAACCATTATTGTGGTAAATGATGTAACGTATGAATTCGGGTGCATTCGAAGCAAAAATAGTAGTATCGGTCGGAATAAAGAAAAACCGAACTCCGGATAAGGTTTGATGATTAGCCTTAGATGCAATCAGCATTGCTTCATAAAATTCCAAACTATAATCGTCTTCATCGATTTCTGGTATCCCACAGGGGGTATTTTTCAACGAATACGCAGTAACAAATTGTTTTTTACAAAGATTTATTATTTTTTCTTTGTAACGTTTTAATAAACTTGCAAATTTTTCATATTTTGGTGATCTTAAGTTAATATACCTGTATTCGGAAACAGGGATCCAACGAAGAGTAGACTCATAAGACTCTATTGTCGTAGCATACGCGCGACAGCCCATTTTGACTTTAAATTTGCGACCATCATCAATAAATTTATCCTCGCCCACAAATTCAGTTTTAAGAAGACAGTCAGAAAATGAATCGTAGTTATTATGGCGAAAATATGCGTCTT
>CAVATL010000006.1:0-96437 GCA_963591575.1 Candidatus Methanomethylophilaceae archaeon | reverse complement strand
ATATTAATATTTCCCAAAAATCACTCAAAACAAGCGTATTGATACAGTAAAATCGCTGATTAGTTAGTATTGATTACAATAAGATACAATATATAGTGATATTTTGAAGTTTTGGAGCACATTTCCTCTCCGTATTTTTGTAATCTGGTAGATATGCATAAAGGGCCCTACACTGAAAGGTCTGCTCACTACACAAAAGAAAAAGTCCCGGAACTCCCACGGATCTGTAAATCATTCAACAAGAACAAATGCAATTGCTGATAATGATGGAAAATAGAATGAGGTCAGCAAAGAAGTTTTAGATTCTTTGCTGAAATTGTAAGAAGTTTTCCTGGGAATTCAGGTCGATATCACTGTCTGACCAATTTGTTATCAGCACCAACGAAAACGTGTCCTGAAAGAACCTCCGGATCGATCGGAAGACTGTTGCCGTCCTGGTCCCAGAATGTTATCTCCCCAAACGCGTTTTCAGCGATCAGGGAAAGATCCCCAAGGACCGCCAGGTATTCAAGAGGACAATTGGCGAACGCACTTGTTCCGATCGAAGTGACAGAACTTCCGATTGTCACCGAGGTCAGAGCAGTACATTCATAGAACAGATAGTTCCCGATCGCTGTAACTGAATCCGGAATGGTCACCGAGGTCAAAGCAGTACAGTGACGGAAAGCACCCATGCCCATCTGCTTTAGCGAATCGGGGAGAGAAATGCTGACCAGAGAGATACAGTTCCAGAAAGCACCTGTCCGAATAGAGACGACCGAACCCGGAATGGTCATCGAGGTCAGAGCGGTACATCCATAGAATGAGTATTCTCCAATGGAGATGAGCGAATCGGGCAATTCTACGGATTCGATGAACGAACATTCGTAGAACATGTAGGTTCCGATCGAAGTTATTCCCTCAGAAAGTATGATTGTCAAAGCAGTCTCTGTGAACTGCCAGGGGGTGCACATATACCAAGCCTTAACCGTGCTGTCAGATCCGTAATCGAAACCGACACCGGTCCCTGCTGTGAATATGATCGTGTTAATACTGGTGCATCCGTAGAAAATAGGGTCGTTATTGCTACCGACACTGTTCAGACTCACAGGAATTGTCAAGTTCTCCAAACTGACGCAACCGAAGAATGCACCCTTACCAAGCGAGGTCACAGAATCGGGGATGACCACCGAGTTCAAGGAAAAACAGCTTGAGAAGACATAGTCTCCGAGCGTGGTGACCGAGTTACCTAAGCTGACGAAGACAAGGGAGTTACAACCGCCGAATGCAGAGGTCCCGATCGTGATGACAGAATCGGGAATGCTCAGAGAGGTGAGTTGGGTACACACGTAGAATGCACTCTCTTCTATCGTGGTGACAGACTTTCCTAGGGTCAGCGAAGAGAGTGCTGTACAATACATGAAAGCACTCGCTCCGATCGTGATGACGGAATTTCCGATCGTCACGGAAGTGATGCTCTGACACGTGGCGAACGCCTCACTTCCGATCGTGATGACCGAATCAGGTATGACCAATGAAGTCAATGATTTGCACCCGAAGAAAGCTGCATTTCCGATAGAGGTAACGGAGTTGCCGATAACAACCGTGGACATGGCACTGCACCCTATGAATGCACAATCTCCGATCGTGATGACCGAATCGGGGATGATCACAGACTTCAAAGATGTACAGCAGTAAAAGGCACTATCCTCAATGGTCAGGAGAGAGTCCGGCAGTTCTATTGAAACAAGGGCTTTACACCCGATGAACGCATCTTTTCCGATGCAGGTAACAGACCTGCCTACGGTCACAGAGTCCATGGCAGTACAACCAGAGAATGCGCGCTCTCCGATCAGAGTGACGGAATTGCCGATAACAACCGACTCAAGACATGAACAATCAGAGAATGCACCGGAACAGATCGTAGTGACCGAATCGGGAATGATCAAAGTTTTGATCGAAGTTCTGATGAACGCATCGATCCCGATCGTGACGATAGAATTTCCCAGGGTCACTTCGGTAAGCGAACTGCAGGTATCGAATGCACTCTCTCCGATCACAATGACAGAGTTTCCGATCGTAACAGAACTTAAGGAGGCACAATTATGGAATGAACGGAACCCGATCGTGATGACCGAGTCAGGTATGACAAGTACAGTCAGAGAAACACATTTGTTGAATGCATCATCTCCGATCGACACAAGTGTGTCACAGAAGGTTACTGATTCCAGAAGGGAACATTGATAGAATGTGTATGTGCCGATGGTCATCACACCGTCGCACAGGATGATCTGGGTGGTGCCGGACAAACGCCAGGGAGTGTTCACTTTTCCCCAACTGGTACTGTAATTGTATCCGATACCTGATCCGGCGGTGAAAATGACCTTTTCAATATTTTGACAGCCTTCGAACGCAGGTTGGGACTCGGATACGACACAATCGAGGCTTATCGGAACTGTGAGCTCCGTTATAGAGATACAATCCTTGAATGCAGATACTCCGATGGAGGTCACGGAATCAGGAATGATGAGTGTAGTGATGGATGAACATCCGCTGAACGCGGCATCACCTATCGAGATCACGGATCCAGGAACAGTGAGGGACCTAAGTGAGGGGCAGTTGCAGAATGCACTGTCGCCGATAGTGACGATCGTGGCAGGGAGGGTCAGGTTTTCGAGTGCTGTGCAATCTTTGAACAGACAGTCACCAATGCCGCATACGCCCTCGGACAGGTAAACGACCGTCAGGGCCCCCTTGCTTAACTGCCACGGAGTATATCCGTAGTATGACGGTTGGGAACTGTCGATACCATAGGAATACCAGTTCCCAGCACCGGCAGTGAAGAGGATCTTTTCGATATTGACACATCCTGCGAATGCAGGATGGTTGTTGGAAACGACGCTGTCAAGACTTACAGGGATCGTGAGCTCCCTCAGATTGATGCAATCCTCGAATGCAGATGTCCCAAGATACGTTACGGAATCAGGAATAATGGCGGATAAAAGTGAACCACAGTTATAGAACGCATAGTCGCCGATAGCAGTAACGGACTTTCCGATGGTAAATGCAGTGAGTGAAGTGCAATTATAGAATGCGTAGCTGCTGATGTCGGTGACCGGCTCAGGGAGAGATATGGTGGTGAGAGAAATACAGTTGTAGAATGCCTTGTATCCGATTGCAGTGACCGATTCGGGCATTGTGACGAAAGAAAGGGAGGTACAGTTGTAGAATGCCCCGTTCGGAATGTATTCGAGAGAGGCATGGATGGCCGCATAAAGTAGGGAGGTACAGTTGTAGAATGCATGATCGCCTAAGGACCTGACAGAATCCGGAAGGGTCACTGACTGAAGTGAGGTACAGTCACGGAACGCATCTCTTGCGATGTTAGAGATCGAATCTCCCAGATCTACCGTCGTTAAAGAAGTACATTCTCTGAATGCATCGTATCCGAGATATACAACAGAATCGGGAATGATGACCCAGGTCAGGGCTGTGCATCCTTGGAACGCACTGTCCTTGATCCATACCACAGAGCTGGAAATATTCACTGCGGTGAGAGAGGTACAGTTGTAGAACGCAAATGAACCCACGCTCGTGACCGAATTTCCGATGATGACGGTTTTGATCGATGATTGATAAGCGATCCACGGAGTATCCGAAGCAGTATAATCGTCCATCGGCCCACTTCCGCTTATGATCAACGTACCTGTTTCAGGTTCAAAATTCCAGGTGATGTCCCCGACACCATCATCTAAATTACTGGTTGCGTCGATCCTTTCGGAATATCCTGCGATAGCTATCGCAAACACCGCAACTATTGTCATCAGTATTACAAGTGTTTTCTTCATACGTATTGCTCCTTAACCCAACCGACGATTGCCCCTGTCATTGCAGCCAGTTGTAGCTGTGTTTTCCGTATGGTCCCAACTTTGAATTCAGAAACACTGCGGGGTGAAACACTTCTCGAAATTCCGATATCAAGCTCAACTAACTGCTAAGTTCAATCCGACTGACGACCTATCATCAAATCAATAATATTTAATCAATTTCAAAATTTGCTTAAAATCAGCAGTTTAATTACAATTAAATTCAAAATTAATAGTAATCATTACATGTATGTGCATTATAATAAGTAAAAACTAATGTATATATGTTTTTCTTTCGTATTTTTTAGGATTTTTTTATTTTTAAATATAGTCGAAAAAACAGGCAATGGTCAACAGATCCCATTGCCTGAACGGAAGATCGATGCGGAATCGATCGGTTGGTCGAATCACTAACAAGGAAGAACAAAAGGGAAACCCCGCGCATGTTCTCCTGAACACACGCAGGGGGAGAGACGGGTGCCGGTTTCGGGCCGGCGGAATGGAGTTTGTTCAGACTCAGATCATCTTGAGGACGAGATCCGAGTATGCGACAGGATCGTCGAGAGCCTGACCTGCCATGATGCATGCCTGACCGTACATGACCTTGACGATGTCCGCGGCACGTTCCTTGTCGTTGGCGAAGGCGTCCTGAAGAGACTTGAATGCTCCAGAATCCGCATTGAGTTCGAGGACCCTCTCTGCTTTGAGTCCGGGACCGTTCGCACCGGGCATCTCCCTGAAGTACTTCTCCATCTCGAAAGTGATTCCGCCCTGGGTGCTGAGCAGCACCGCGTGGTTCTTCAGTTTGTGGGAGATCTTGACGGCCTTGACATTCTCGCCGAGGGTCTCCTTGGCGAAATCGATGAGATCTTTGTACTCCTCATCCTTCTTCTCGGCCTCTTTCTTCTCATCTTCGGTCTCGAGTCCAAGATCGTCGGAGGTCACGTTGCAGAACTCCTTCTCCTTGTAGTTCCTGAGGATGTTGGTGACGAAGGTGTCGATCTCGTCGGTGAAGACGAGCACATCATAATCCTTCTCGAGGACAGGTTCCACCTGAGGCAGGTTCTTTGCGTGTGCGGAGGTCTCAGCGGTGACGAAGTAGATCTTCTTCTGGGACTCGGGCATCGCTTCCACATACTGAGCAAGGGTGATCTCCTTGTCTAGTTTGGCGGAGGTGAACATGACCAGGTCCTTCAGCAGATCGGCCTGTGCACCGTACTGGTCGACGACGCCGTATTTGATCTGTTTTCCGAAACTTGCGTAGAAGGTGGCATATTTCTCGGGCTCATCCTTCATCAGGCGCTCGAGATCGGCCTTGATCTTCTTGGTGAGGTTGCTACCGACGGACTTCAGCTGACGGTCGTGCTGCAGCACCTCGCGGGAGATGTTAAGCGAGAAGTCAGGGGAGTCCACGACGCCGCGCACGAACCTGAAGCAATAGGGGAGCAGGTCTGCGCAGTTCTCCATGATGAGGACGCCATTGCTGTAAAGCTGGAGTCCAGGCTGGAAGTCACGGGAATAGAAATCGTAAGGGGCTTTGGCGGGAATGAAGAGCATCGCTTTGTAAGTGACGTTTCCTTCCACGTTCACCCTCACGACAGATACCGGATCTTCGAAGTCATGGAACTTGTCCTTGTAGAACTCGATGCATTTGGCCTCATCCACTTCGGATTTGGATTTCTGCCAGATAGGGACCATGCTGTTGACGACCTTGTCGACCTTGGTGGTGACGTAGTCCTTCTTGGGCTCGCCCTTCTCGTCCTTCTCTCCGGTCTCCTTCCACTCGTGCTCCTCCACGGTCATGTGGATCGGCCAGCGGATGTAATCAGAATACTTCTCGACAAGTCCTTTGAGGGTCTCGGTGTTGAGGAATTCTGAATAATCCTCTCCTTCAGCATCCTCTTTGATATGCATGATGATATCAGTACCTGCGGATTCCTTCTCGGCAGGCCCGATGGTGTAACCGTCGACGCCGGAACTGACCCATTCATTGCATTCGCCGGTGACAGCAGATTTGGAGACTACGGTGACCTTGTCGGCGACCATGAATGCAGAGTAGAATCCCACACCGAACTGTCCGATGGCCTGGCTGTCTGCGTTCTCCTCGAGGGATTTCTTGAACTCGAGGGTTCCGCTGTGTGCGATATAACCGAGATTCTTCTCGAGTTCATCGGCGGTCATTCCGATACCGTTGTCGGACACGGTGACAATACGCGCATCCTTGTCGCAGGTGACGTCGATCTTCAGATCTTCTCTGGAGACTCCGAGGGACTGGTCGCTCAGAGCCTTGTAGTTCAGTTTGTCCAATGCATCGGACGCGTTGGAGATAAGCTCTCTGAGGAAGATTTCCTTGTGGGTGTAGATAGAATTGATCATCATATCCAAGATACGCTTGGACTCTGTCTTGAACTGTTTAACCATGATTTTTCACACTCCTTTCGGATTATACTGAATGGAAAGTGTTTAAACTTCTATATATACATATCTCAACTGACGGTTATGTACGAGGCCTGTCCGAGTAAGGTCTCTTGTGCCTTCAAGAGACGACCCTAAAAACAAATCACACTTATGAACGCGATAAAAAGAAGAATTTATGGCAGGATGGTATTTGAAACCACAGCCTTCATCCTGATGGATGACGCTCCACCATTTGAGCTACATGCCCAAGCAATTGACATCTTGGTCTCTGCCTTGACAAGATGGTATTTGAAACCACAGCCTTCATCCTGATGGATGACGCTCCACCATTTGAGCTACCTGCCAAGAGCTTGGATACACTGATCTCTCTTGCTGGCCTATGGCCATTTGATGACATCCACTGACCCATTTTACTGGACCATATTGGTTGACATTTGGGCAAAGTGGTATTTGAAACCACAGCCTTCATCCTGATGGATGACGCTCCACCATTTGAGCTACATGTCTGAGCACTGAGACTATTATCCTTGCTCATGCCTCCCTGACCTTACGATCAGTTCAGCCTGCACCCACCTGCCTGAACCCAGTTTCCTGAACCTGGCCTGATGAACACACTCAAGCTTCCAGTGCATTGCTGCATTGAATTGCCACTTTTCTCTTTTGAGTTAAGTTTCTTGAGGATTCTACATTGGTGAACTTATATATTAATTTATCCCAATATTCATTAAAAACAACCCCCACATAGATTGAAAAATCGAAATAACATTGTAATCGTTCCAATAATTTACAATATTTTGATAAATTCCTGCCGTTTCACGCGAGTTACGCCGCAGCGCATATCGAGGGCTGTCTCGCTTACAACTGTTCCGACCATTCTTCTGATTCATAGAGAATGGATCTTCAACAGGATCCCAACTTTCAGAATTCAGGCTATCCAGACACAAATACCGCCCATTAAAAGTTGGTCTGCGATATTGGTTTGCGAACAAAAACCCCAGACCATGATAGTGATGGTTGCAGTACTAAAAAAACTGTCCTGTCTCCTGCGAAGGGGTTTGGTTCGCAGGAGATAGAAACATGAAGTTGTCTATTGGTATCGATGTGCACAAAGAGAAATGTGCTGCTTACGCCAAGTTCGCCGGAAAAGGCGAACCGAGACCGACCCACCAGGAATTCATGGATGGGTTCAACGAAAAATTCAGACGGTTCAGTTCCGATTCAAACAATAGTAGGTTCGGCAGACCCGAGGAAAAGTGTGGCACCGAATCATTTTACGAAACAAGAGTAATCGATACCTTTGATACGTATGCAAATCCAACTAAAACTATGGGGCACTACGAGAAATATGGTCCCCACATCCCCTGATGTTGCAGCGATATCACAGATGATCCCGAATTATTGAACGGGTTCATGGTTGTGTCACGTAACGCACAATACTGTCAAGGTTCGGAAAATCCCCACTCGCAAAACAATACGGTCCGAAACCGATACGACTCCAGGATAATGGAAAGTGGATGACAGGGTGGGGCTCGAACCCACGACCTTCCCAGGGGGATGCTCTGCCACTGAGCTACCTGCCTGAGCGCTGAGATAATCAAATCCCCCGCCCTTGTGTTTCCCCAATCGTAATTTAAGCATTACGTCCAGCAACGGCTGTGCAACCCTGGCAACGGTCCGGTTTCCCAGACCAAGTGGGTGAAACACTCTCAAGCCTCCGATACGTTGCTGCATCGAAGTGCTACTCTGCTCATATTGAGTTAAGTTTCTTGAGGATTAATCATCCGCACGATAGTATATTAAGATATCTCAAAAATTACTTGGAAATGGCATATTATTACAATAAATTTCTTATTTAGTAGTAATCAATACTAAAATTTACATATATTATGGCAATTTTGAATTCAAAAACACAATTCTTCGGTTTTCCAGATGTTGGAATTACAGTCGAATCATCCGCCATTTTCGCTTGCATTTCACAGAATTGCATTGTGACCGCTGGGGTCGATCGAATCTACTCTGAAATCACAAGGATACAGATTCAATGGCGGCATACGAATCGATGGACATAGGCCACCACATAAACTGAAGACAAAAATCAAAGATTGGTGGACAAGGCGAGATTCACCGCAATTCTGGCCAGCATCTTCGATATCTTCGGAAAACACTCAGCCAGAAGGCAATTCGACTCTAGTCACTGTCCATTTTACTTGTTTTGTTGACGTACTTTTTGTGGTAGATACTACCGAGAGGTCTGCAAATCTCTTACGGTGCCCAGTCACCGGGAAACCTCTTACAGAGATCACCTCAGAAGGAGGGTAACAAATGTCGAACGAGACACAGGTAAAAACAGAACAGAACGGAGCATTGAACAAGCTCAAGGCGGAGTTCGGTCAGGTCAATCTCTCCGACGGGAACGAACAGAAGAAGGCTGCCGCGCTCAGCTTCAGCGGCGAAGGGCCCTACATCGGACTCAAGCTCAACTCCAAGACCAATCCGAGGACCGAAGCCATTGAGGAGTCCCCCTGCATCACCGCGATCTACGGCAAGAACAACTATCTTGACCTCCCTATCAACGGAAAGTGGTGGAAGGAGTTTGCCGACTTCACGATGAAGATGAGCGTCGCTCTCGGCGGTGTGGCGATGGTGTCCGCCAACAGCAACGAAGACGAAGAGTACGCCAAGCAGTTGATGGCGAAGTTCAGAGGTGCATGAGCAGGAAGGGGAGTGCATCATCGATCATTGGTATTTTGAATGAACAGTAAGCGACAATTCAAAATAACATTAGTGTGCTATTCAGAACAGAGGGAGTGAAATGGCTACCAAATCATTCTACGAGACAATGGTCATAGACACCCCCGAAGCGGGTGCCAACGTAGCGAAGGCCATCGAGGATTATGAGAAGTACGGGCCCTATATCCCCGGCCCTGTCCAGGGCGTCAACAACGACCCTGAACTCATAAAGCAGCTGGGGGAGAAGTTACGTCAAAACCGTATGTGATCTTCAATCTGTCCTCTCTACTGGACGATCTGGGAGAAGATAGTGTCACGACCCTGTTCTCTGGATACAGGGCCGCCATGGATTCCAGCGTCGACGAGTTCCTCATGGACAGGGCAGTCATGATGGAGAAAAAGCAGGAATGCCGTACGTACATCGCCGTTGACATAGAACAAGGTTCTATGCTGGGCTTCTTCGCGCTGGCCATGAGATGTCTTGAGATCCCTGACGAATGCGGTCTCTCCAATTCCATGCTGAAAAAGCTCAACAGATCCGAGGGTAATGTCGCTCAGGCATTCCTTCTCGGCCAGCTTTCTAGGTCAGAGTCCATGAAGGGATTCGGGATGACCCTCATGGATGAGGCTCTAACGAGAATCAGGGAGGCCAATGCCATCATTGGATGCAGAGTGGTCCGTCTGGACTGTGCCGATGAATTGATCGGCTATTATCAGGAATACGGTTTTCATTTCGTCAAGAAGAACCCTGACAAGGACCTCAATCAGATGATCATGCTTCTCTGATCTTTCCGGAGGCTTCACGCCCCCATATACGCGATCAATTCCCATATGTCCTTGAAGTTCTTCGATTCAAGGGCCTGCCGGAGTTCTTCCTGGAACGGACTGTCTGTTATCGATTTCAGGAAGTCCCCATATTCCGGGAAGAACCTCCCAAGATTGTACATCGTATCTCCAATCTCCCCCAACTCCCGATTTGCAATAACAAGAGTATTTTGAATATGCGTGGGTGAGCAGGGGGATCAAAGGGTGGGCAGGCCTACCACGAATGATTCAAAGATCGTCCTTTGAGCATTCCCGATTTCGGAGATCATCAGTTTTTTGGGCGCCCTACGATTTCGGGTAGAAACGACGCGGACAGGCATCTTTCCGGCAACGCGATTCGTAGTATCCAGGCGACGGTGGAAGACGATCTCCGCATGTGCCGCAGGACGTTCGGACAGAGATATCTGGACAGTGACGCCGACATCGAATCGATGTCGGTATTGATGGGACATGCGAGCACTAAGACCACGGAGGGATTCTACAGCAGAAAGAGGCTCAACAAGGCCATATACAACGCAAGAAACTCATAGTTGTCCAGGGGAGACAATAACACTGTCCATTTCGACAGACTGGATAAGGAGTAATGGTGGACAGGGCGAGATTCGAACTCGCGACCTCTACAATGCCAATGTAGCGATCTTCCAACTGATCTACCTGCCCAGTTGATAGGCTGAGATTGGATTGCTATACATAAAGGTTTGCCACAACTCAGCCTTATCAAAACTCTCTGTAATCGGAATACATTCAGATCTTCGCCCATATCTCACAGGTTTTTAACGATCAGAATCTGCAAACTGTTGAAAAATCGTTAAACAACGCAATTCGGCAAATTTACAAAAACAAGGCTACAGCCTTGTTTCAAAGAGTAATAGGAGACTCGTGCGCCCCCGCATATAGTGATAGGCCTTACGAACGACAACAGTCGACCGTAGAAAGAACGGCAATAACATGGAATCTGCGGATGTGGTAAACGTATACGCCGCATCTGCACGGTCACGACCGAGAAGGGCAGAATTCAGTGACCGACCAATACAGGATCCCGCCCGGAGCCCGTGACGGTATGCAACAGCAACGGCCATTCCGAAATCGTAGATGCGACATCCGCCCTGCAGTGAAAAAAAGATCTCAGAAGATATCGGTCAGTTTGGCCTGATACCTGCACTCTTCACCGTCGATCTTGGTGGGGTATTTGCCGTTGACGCATGCAAGACAGAGGTCAGATGCGGGGATTCCGACAGCCTCGACGAGTCCTTCGATGCTGAGGTAACCGAGACTGTCGGCACCAATGATCTTCCTGATCTCCTCGACGGTATGCTTGTTGGCAATGAACTGCTCACGGTTCTTCATGTCAATACCGTAAAAACAGGGGGCTATGATCGGAGGACTTCCGATGCAGACGTGGACCTCTTTGGCACCGGCACCGCGGAGCATATTGATAAGTCTCTTGAGGGTGGTACCGCGGACGATACTGTCATCGATGATGAGGATCCTCTTTCCGTTGACGGTGCTCTTGATGGGGATCATCTTATCGGAGACGGCACGCTCACGCTCGGCCTGATCTGGAAGAATGAAGGTCCTTTCGGCGAACCTGTTCTTCATGAACCCTTCTTCATATGGGATACCGGATTCAAGTGAATATCCGATGGCGTGGGCCCTTCCGGAGTCAGGGATCGGCATAACAAGGTCTACATCCACAGGATGTTCCCTGGCGAGGACACGTCCTACGGCCCTCCGGACATCGTAGACCTCACGTCCGTCGATGATTGAGTCGGGCCTTGCGAAGTAGACCCATTCGAAGAAGCAGAATGCATGTGCGCACTTCTTGGTCGCACGATATGAAATAAAGGAGTCTTTCTTGATCTCGATGATCTCACCCGGCTCCACGTCGCGGACGATCTCTCCGCCGAGGGCATAGATCGCACTCGACTCGGAGACCACGACATATCCGTCGGGAAGTTTTCCGAGGATAAGGGGGCGGATACCGAGGGGGTCGCGGATACCGAAGAGCCTGCCGTTGATCAGAAGGGCAAGGGCATATGCACCGTCGATCTCCGCCATAACGGCCTTGATGGCCTTGACAGGATCGAGATCGACACCCATCTTCCTGCTCAAAAGATTGATGATGAGCTCAGTGTCGGAATCGGTCTGGAAAACGGCACCTTGTGCCATGTAGACCGCTTTGAGTTTCTCGTAATTGGTGAGGTCTCCGTTATGTGCCAGCGCGATGTTTCCGAACGCGGTGGTCATCGTGATCGGCTGTGCGTTCATGACGCCTTTTCCGCCGGTGGTGGCATACCTTACATGCCCGATGCCGACATTACCCGAAAGTCCGGAAATGCGGTCTTTCGGAAGAGCGGTCTGAACAAGTCCGGCGCCCTTGACGGTATCGATTGTGGTACCGTTGAAAACAGAGACGCCTGCGCTGTCCTGACCGCGGTGCTGAATGATCATAAGGGCCTTCTGCAGTCTTGCTACGACACCATGGTCGGAGTTGATTCCGACCACGCCGCAATAGTGCCTCGGGCCCGACATCAGATCACTCGTGAATCTTTGCCCAGGTGTAGGACCTAATCCTTGCGGTCTTACCGTATCCGCAAGATGCACAGATTCCCTTCCTGACGCTGTAGGCGCGTTTTCCGCACCTGCGGCAGGGGATGTGGGTCTTGTGCTTGTTGTGTCTTCCCTGTGCTGCTGTTCCTGCTCCCATTTTGAATATCTCCTTTGATTATTATTGCCTCTGAGGCGACGGGCTCACCGGCTTTCCCTATAGGAAAACGCCATAGCAATGGCCCAAATTGAGTTTGCCATACTGCAAACAGTATAAGAAAGTATCGAGCTCTCTTTATTATATTATTATCAGACGAACGCACCGATGGCAGGAGCGTCCAGACGGTCCATGTCGTAGAAGATCACCGCTTCGCGGATACCTCTCGCGCCCATGCCGGTCCCGAAGAACCTGTCGAGCAGTGCGGCCCTCCACAGGATGTCGAGCACCGCGGTGGCGAGACTTCCGTAATATGCATTGGAAAGGTCGTCCTCATAACCGTTCTCGTCGATGAGAGCATAGACGCTTCCCAGGAAACTGTCCCTTCCGTTGAGCACCTGAACATACTGTTCCAGCACTTTCTTTCCGTCCTCTTCGATGGGCTTGAGCGTGATCTTATCGGCGTCGGCGAAACCTTTGTGGTGGAACTCCCCGTCGTCCCCGATCTGCAGCCATTCAACGGTGTTCCCGTCGACGGTGAACACGTTCCAGGAGAGATCTTCAGCACCGTAAACAGGCAGATTGAGGAGGTCGTCGCTGGAAAGCGATTCCAATGCGGTCTCGCGGGCGGCCGCGGAAAGTTCGTCGAGGTCGATCTTGTGCTCTTTCCTTGCGGAGGAGATGTCCACCTGTGCCTCCATCTCGGAAAGTTCCAGCAGTCTGCCAATGAACGATATGTCAGAGAAGTTGGAAATGGATTCCGACACGAGCATACGGAGTGCGGACGGGTCTGCCATGACGCCCGCCTCTTTGGCGGCGGCGTAAAACTGGCGGTAGACCTCGGTGGCCTCCGGCAGGGCTGCCTCGATACGGTCGGAAGCGTTGGCGACCAGGATCTTCGCTTCGGTTAGTGCATCAGGGCCGTTTCCGGTCCAGAGACCTCTGCATGAGAGGTCGAGTTCCACCTTCACGTGATCCGAAACGTAGATGTGATAGGGGTATTGCTTGCAGTAGGTGGTGCGGTGATCGTAGACCTTGCAGCGCCTGCATTCGTTGAGGAACACACAGGAACCCCTGCCATTCTTAAGTGCCAGAGCAGTGTATGGTTCGGCTCCGTGGGTCTTCACCAGACATTTGGGATGGTTCTTCTTGAAGAACGCCCTCTCGGCAGGCAATACCTCAGGCTGGCACAGGCAGCACATACCGCATCCATCCAGACATTCTGCCTTCTTTCCGACGACCTCGGAGTAATCCACATCGTAATTAGCCACGTATATCCTGTCCCAGCGGTTCGCCGCAAAGCTCTCCGTCCTTCACCTGTACCTGGCCCCTGATTATAACAGTGTCGGGAAATATGGCCCGACGGCCTTGATACGGATTGAATCCTGCCTTTGTGTGCAGCTTCTTCAAATCTATCTCGGTGACGTTCCTCATATCGAATATGGAGAGATCGGCATCGTATCCCACCGCGATGTGTCCCTTTTTGACAGAGAACCTATCACAGGGAGCCTCGGCACCCATACGGACAGCGAGGGAAAGAGGTATGTCCCCGGCCCTCACCATCTCCATCACCATGGGCATGCAGGTCTCCACTCCAGGTATTCCTCCCGGTGCGGAATCGAACTCCTGGGTCTTTTCCTCATAAGTGTGAGGGGCATGGTCCGTACCGAACATTGTGATCTTCCCGTCGAGGAAGGCCTGGTACAATTCGTCCCTGGTGGCACGGTCCCTGATGGGAGGATTGGTCTTGTAGAATGAGGATGTGTTCGTCAGTGCGTCGAACATCATGTGATGCATCGTGACCTCGGTGGTGAACCCGAGCGCGGAGGCCCTGGCGACCTGTTCCGCGTTGGTGCAGTGGCAGATGTTGATCTTCACCTTGTCCTTGTAGGGGGCGAGCCTGCGGAGCGCGGAATACTCTGCTTCTGCAGGGCGGTTGCGGAGATGGTCCTGACAGCATTTCTCAGGAGTGTCGTGGTCGATGAAATTGTCATCCTCGGCGTGAACGCTCAGCACCCTGTCCGTCTGGGACAGTTCGTCCATCAACGGAGAGATCTCCTCATCGTCGTTGAGAAGGATGTTGCCGGTGGTGGAACCCATGAACATCTTGAATGCCGCGACATGAGGTGCCAGAAGTCCGACGGAACATCCGGGAGTCAGGGCGGCGAAGAGTCCGTAGTCGGTGAACGCCCTTCCGGAGAGGATGCGTTTCTTGGAAAGCAGGGTATCGACATCGGTGACCGGAGGTTTGGTGTTCGGCATATCAAGGACACAGGTGAGTCCTGCACATACCGCGGCCGAGGTGCCGGTAGGGAAATCCTCCTTCTGGGTCATTCCGGGATCGCGCATGTGGACATGGGGGTCCATGAATCCGGGGAGCACGGTCATGCTCGATCCGAGATCGATGCGTTCCTCTCCGCCTGGGACATGCTTTCCGACGGCTGCGATCTTACCGTCGGTTATGCCCACTTCGTTGTAGCTCAGCTGTCCGTCGACGTACATCCGTCCGCAGATCACAGTATCGAAATCCATAGACTCACAACCTTATGATCTCGCCGCGGGGTTCCTTCTCTCCAAAGACCTCTGCCTGGAACTTCTCGAATTCCAGTGCACAGGACTTCCAGGCATCCTCCTGAAGACCTGCCTTCAGGCAGAGATAATTGAGATATTCCTTGAGATTCCACCCCTGTTCCACAGGGACCTGCGGAAGGAAGATCGCAGAGTTCATCAGTCCCGAATTGCGGACATATTTCACAGAAATACCGTCCTTTCCGATCTCTATCTGGGACATCAGTTCCTCAACGGTTTCGTACTCGATCTTCATAGGTTCCGTTAGGATGGAGACTTCAACCGTACAGCGCCCTGCCTGCGAGCTCTTCAGCGGAGGGAAGCGGGGGTCGTGACATGCTCCGCGTGCCGAAAGGACCAGGGTGCGGGCGAGGTCGAAGGGCGGGATAGGATACCCTATGCATCCGCGGAGAATGCCTGACGGATACTCGTTCAAAGTGACGAAGACACCCTGTTTCGATGCGGAGAACACCTCCGGGAGGTAGGGCTGAATGAGCTTATCCTCGGTCTCGGCCTCGACGACAAGCCTCGCCGCCTTCACCGCAGAGATGCCGTCGGCATCGGAGATCATTCTTTGGTCCCCTTGTCGGTCGGGACGATCTTGATCTGCTGGGGCTTGTTCTTCTCTGACGGCTTCTTCTCGCAATATTCGTTCTTCCTGCAGAATTCAGAACTGCGGCTCCTGTCGGCCCCCTCGAAGGCCTCTTTGACGGAATCGGGGAAGGGTGCGGCCTTGATCAGAGAGTTGAGCGCCATCCACATCTCCAGTCCGGCACCGATCAGGTGTTTCTGGAAGCGAGGGTCGCAGAACGGGCCGAAGATGTCGTTGAAACCGTCGTTGAATGCACGGCGGGCGGTGTCGCGGGCATACCTCATCCTTCCGCTGTCCGCTTCGTAACGGTCCTCGAAGTAGCGTCTTCCCCTGTCGAACTCCTCCCTTGCGCGGTCGCCCTCGTCGTAGAGGAGGTCCATGAGGTAGTCGCCCTGACGGCGGGAGAACTCGCGCATGTGGTCGCGTCCTTCCTCGAAGGCCTCTTCGGTGCGGCCCCTTCCGTAACGGTAGTCGGAATACGCTTTTTCAGCACCGTCGAATGCCTGGCGACGTGCCTTCTCAGCTTCATACTCCATCCGCATCCTGCGCTCGAAGGCAGCCCTCCTCAACATCTCCTCGAGGTAGGCCTTCTCGGATTCGGCACCTTCCTCCTTGCTCTTGGAGAGGATCTTGTCGATCATCTCCTTGTTCTCGTCATAGAACTTCTGGGTCTCTTCATCGTATTTCTTTTCATCAGCCATATTCTCATCTCCTGAACCTGACATGCAGGTATCCGTCACCGAACTCGGCACCAAGTACCTCCGCGTCGGCAAGCGTCATCGGCAGAGATACAGTGCGTCTCTGGCTGCCGATGTTCAATATGATCGTGTTCTCCTTTCCTTTGTACAGTTCGACGTTATCATGCGGGACGAAGGGCATCTTGATGGTCAGCACCACTTCCCCATCTTTATCCGTGAACTTCATGGGACTTGCGTCCGAATAGACCTCTATGGGATCCGAATCCCCGAAGATCATGTCCGCAAGCAGACCCAGCTTCTCCTTTCCCCTCATCTCAGTCTTCAGCATATTGGCCTGTAAGATTTTCAGAGGGTCGAAAGATTCGTGGATCATTTTGAGATACTCGCTCTGTTCCGCGAGCTTCTGTTTCATGAACTCGCCGTCGGCGTCCTCAGGGATCACCTTGTTTATGACGAGACATTCCACATTTTTGTTGTAAAGGCACATGTAGGCATAAGAACGGCGGGTCTCGTTGATCGCCATGCGTTCCGGATTCAGCACCAGACGGATGGTGGTGTTCTCGGCATCCTCCAGGATATCCTTCACCTGGCACATCTGGTTCTTCAGGCTTTTGAGGGTCTTGATGACCTCTTTGGTCGGGAGCGGGAAATCCACGAGCTTTCCGACGGTGAACCTTGCTATTCCCATGAGCCTGCTGAAGATCGAGAACGCCTTGTCGAGATACCAGCTCGAGACGTCGGGGAAACTCATGAGCCTCAGGGTCTCTCCGGTCGGGGCGGTGTCCATAATGACGACGTCGTACCTGTTCTCGTCCCTGAAGGTAAGAACATAAAGCAAAGCCGCGACCATCTCCATTCCGGGGAAGATGGCCATCTCCTCGGCAGAGATACCGTCGATGCCCTGGGAAATCATGAATGCCGAAAGGTATTCGCTTATCGCGGTCCATTTGGTCCTCATCTCATAGACGATATCAAGTTCCAGCGCATCGAGATTGGGCGCGACGTTCACGATCTGCGGACCTAACTCCGCATCGAACGAATCTCCGAGGGAGTGCGCAGTATCGACGCTCATGATTATCGTACGGTGGCCTTTCTCGGCCATTCTCAGCGCGGTGGCGGCGGAGACCGAGGTCTTTCCGACGCCCCCTTTGCCGTTATAGATGATCAACCGCATACGTTGGTTATCAGCTGGAGAATATAACATATTTCGTATTGCTGGGTCATCGGCGCAAAATAAGGTGCCGACCATATGAATTTGAGATAAGTTGGTGTCGGGAGAGGGGTTCGAACCCTCGGCCTTCGGATTTCCCTGGTGAGGTCAGTTATTACCTGAACCCTATGAGTCCGACGCTCTACCAGGCTGAGCCACCCCGACTTATAAAGTCAGTCAACAACTTATCTATTATAAGGATTACGCAAGACCGGTCCAATCCAGCACGGGATACAGGCTCCTGAAAACGGCAACGACAGAACTCAGATCGTTCTGAAAAATGTGAAAAATAGGTAGTGATGGGGCCGAAGCCCCGTGAAAGGTTTATTCAGTGGTCTCTTCTGCGGGGGCCTCAGCCTCTGCAGGAGCCTCGACGGTCTCCTCAGCGGGAGCCTCGGTCTCTTCGGCCTTGGGCTCTGCGATGATGGACTCGGGCTCTGCGTTTCCCCTGGCGAGAACCTCAGACTTGCGAATCTCGATCCTCTTGATGGGAATGATGGGGTGGCATGCCTTTGCAGTGTCCTTTGCCATGTCGCCGGAGATGATCACTTTGATGATGTCTGCGAGGGTGTGCTCAGCAGCGAACTGGGTGAGGTATGCGGAGATGTGAGCGCGCATTCCGTCTTCCTGGGATGCCTGGATCCTCCTGTCCGCGATGGACATGGTCTTGAGCCTGAGCTTGAATCCGTCGGAAGTGACGACATCGACGACGTGGTCGGTCTTGGTCTTCTTCCTGCGGGTCAGCCTCCTGACGTAATCGGAGGTGAGGTCGTGGCCGATGAACTCGGTCTTTGCTTCGTGACCGTCGGATCCGACGATTTTGAATTTGAGCTTGATCTGTGCTTTGGAAAGGTCTCCGGTGAGTTCGCCGACGGTAACCTCTGCCTGCCTTCCGATGAGAAGTTCAGGGTCTGCTGCGGGGGACTCTCCGATAACGGTCTCGTTGAACATGCGGGGAGCGTGTACGTTGTACCACTCCTTCATCTTCCACTTGTCTTTCGCCTTCCTTCCGGCTGCTGCTTTTGCTTTGTCGCCTGCCATATTGATAGCCTCTTTATTGAACTCGTTGAAATGCTTTCCCTATATAATGAATTGGATTTCGGCGGATTTTCAGAAAAAATTAACAGCACTTAATTTTTACAATAGCCAGCATGTAAAATTTTACCCTGAAAAGAAATTTGTTTCCTTTTTGTACTGATACCGCATATATTTAAAGCTGACCCGATTGGAACGGACCAGAGCAAAATGGAAAATGCAACAGATCCTCCTCGCATCAGATAAGAAAAAGTCCCGATCGGAACAGAAAAAGGACCTGACAGGGCACAGAAGCCCGGTCAGGCTGGAAATGGTAATAGTGTCCGGGGCCGAAGCCCCAATGGAATCAGAGTTTTACGGGCACCTTGTGGAGCGCAAGTCCGAGCTCGTCGTAGGTCATTCCCATGGCGAGTCCGTAAAGCTGAGCAAGGTGGAGAACGGGGATCTCGAAGCCGAGTTCCTTCTGAGCGGTGTCAAACTGCAGGTGGCAGAACGGACAGACGTCGACGATGAACTGAGCGTCGGATGCTTTCATGTTCTCGAGGTTGGTGAGAGTGAACTCCTTGGTAACGTTACCGAAGGCAGCTTTCAGACCTCCTCCGGAACCGCAGCAGAGCATAGGCTGCTTCCTGGGCATTGCCTTGCATCCAGTAGCCTCGACGAGGTCCTCGAGGATGTGGGGTGCCTCAGCGTCATCGATTCCTTTGATGTCGGTGGGCTTCAGGAAGTGGCATCCGTAGAAGACTGCGATCCTGTATTCGAGGTTGTTGGTGAATGCGGCCTTGATCTTCTCGACGCCGACCTCGTTGTAGAGGACTTCGGCGAAGTGGTAGACCTTGGTGGTTCCGTTGTATTTCATTCCGACCTTTCCGAGGATCTCGTTGACCTTTGCGAGCTCGTCAGCATTGTTGTTGAGCTCGTGTGCGGCCTCGAAGAGGGATCCGTAGCATCCGTTGCAGATGGTCATGATGGGGAGGCCCATCTTCTCGGCGAGTGCGAGGTTCCTTGCTGCGGCGGCAAGCCAGGTGGTCTTGGAGAATGCTTTGATGACTCCGGGTGCAGGGCAGCAGGAGGCATCGGTCAGGTCGACGAGCTCTACTCCGAGCTTGTCGAAAACAACACGGGTGGACTTCTCGATACCGGGGTACCTGAGAGGTGCGACACATCCGAGGAAGAATGCGTATTTAGCCATGGATTTCACTCCTTGCAGATTTCATCGAATTTAGCGGCTTCGAGAAGGGCCTTGAACTGGTCGTATGCTGCGGGGTTCGCCATGACGGTGGGGGGAACCTCAGGGAGTCCGAGAGCTTTCCTCTGGGCCTTGATGTCGTCGTTGATGGCGAGGGTGTGACCGTATGAGTAGAGGTTGGTCGCGGTCTTCTTGTGAGCGGGCTTGATGTGTCCCTGTGCGACTGCCATGTTCCTGAGGGCGATGACGACATCGACGATGGGCACGCGGCGGGGGCATCTCTCGACGCAGGTGTAACAGGTGCTGCACATCCAGAGTTCCTCGCTGTTGACGATCTCCTGCTCCATGTCGAGCTGGGCCATTCTGACGAGTTTCCTTACCCTGTAAGAGGTGCGCCTTCCGGAAGGACATCCGGCAGTGCAGGTTCCGCACTGGAAACAGAGCTTTGCATCTGCTCCGCCGAGCTCGGCGAGCTTCTGCTCAAATTCGGGGTTACTTTTAAACTCCATTTTATCCTCGAACCAAAAATTTTCTGAACCTATATAATAGAGGTGGGTCAAACGGGGTTAGGGATACCCTGTAAGGTAAACCTAAAAATAACAGTGGCCAGCATCACTCTATGTGTCTCGCCTTGAGGGCGTTGACCAGCTTTACGACCGTTCTGTTCTCCGAGCGGTAGACGGCGGTGATGGCGTGCCTCAGGACCTTCGGATCTACGGCACTCTTCAGTCTCAGACCTTTACGGGTGAGCAGGAACTCGTCCACGAAGAAGCTCTTGTTCGACGCAAGCATTTCGGAAAGGGAATAGGTCTCGGCATCGACGGAGTATTCGGTGTTCATGGTTTCGAGGAACATGAACGCCACCCTCTGGGCACCGTACTTGTAGCGTATGAAAGAAGGACCGTTGTCTACATAGACCATTCCCATGTATCCGACCTCCTCCGCGTCGTATCCGTACTCGTCGATGTCGAAAAGGTAAAGCGGGTCGTCGATAAGAGCGATATCCGCCAGGCCCTCGATCATCATCCTCGCATTGTGGATGTCGTCGGAGACGACGAGCTCCACATCATTCATCTTCAAAGAAGAGAGAACGGACATCATCAGGTCCTCGGTCACAGGACTGCAGGCGACGGTGAATCCCCTGTCGTCCGAACAGCGGGCCTCGGCGGCGACATAACGGTCGGTGATTAGTTTGCCCGCATCGGTGAGCATCGTGCCCTTGGGGGTGGACTTGGTGACAGGTTCCCCCGCGGCGGACTCGATGTTGGTGATGAAACGGTGGATCACAGGGATGGATACCCCTAATTTCTTGGCCGCGGCCGACATGCTACCTGTCTTCGCCACGGTGCGGAGCGCCTCCAGCTGACGGTTGGTTATCGGCTGGCCGTTGATCACCTGCTCGGTGCGGATCTTTATGTCCATCACCTCACCAATAGGTATGATTCTATAAGGGTTTAGCCGTCAAGACAAATCACTTCCGGCAAACAATCAATATAACATCCGAACCATGGCCTGTCATGGCACTCAACGGACGTTTGGCGGTTATCGGAATCGGAAGTCCCATCATGACCGATGATTCGATAGGTCTGAGACTGTCCTCCGCCGTCGAAGAGATGGGCATGGAGGACGTGGACTGTTTCCAGGAGGCCGTCGGCGGCCTGGAACTTCTGCCCCTGCTCAGAGGCTACAGCTATGCCGTGATCGTCGATGCGATCCAGACCTGGAACTACGACCCCGGAACTATCCTGATCTTCGATGTGGCCGATTTCGAATCCACGGTGCACGATGTGCCAGCACACGATATCAACGTCGCCACGGCCATCAGGATCGGACGTCAGATGGACCCCGACACGATGCCGCTGCAGATAAAGTTCGTTGCTATGGAGATAAAAGATATGGCGACCATGAGCGAAGAGCTCACGCCCGAGGTCGCCGAGAGGATGGAGTCGGCCAAGAACGCCGTCCTCCATGTCCTCGACTGTTTCCGGAAGGACCGGGATCAGATCTCCAAAGATGAGATATCAAATTCCTGAACCGTCTTTCCGCAATGTCCCAGCACCGAGATGTTGAGCCTGTCGGAGCGGAAGATCCCATCAGCGGCCTTCATGATCTCGTCCTCCGTGATGGAGTCGACGAGTTCCAGTGACTCCGCGGTGCTGCGAACGGCCCCGTGGGTCATGTACGCGGAACAGAGACGGTAGATTCTGTTGTCGGTGGTCTCGGTGCTCCTTGCGATCGCTCCCTTCAGGAGATTCTTGATCCTCTGGAGTTCGCCCTTCTCGAGACCTTCCTTCTTGAAGGTCGAATACGATCTCGCGGTTTCGTTCAGTGCCTTGATCACATTCTTCTGAGTACAGGACATGAAGGCGGAGATGTATCCCGCATCGCTGTAATGATGGGTGTCGTTGTAGATCGAGTAGACCAGCGCGTTCTTCTCGCGGACGTTCTGGAACAGTCTGGAACTGGTTCCGGATCCGAGCACGGCACCGAGCAGTTTGGACACCGCCCTTCCCCTTCCGTCGAGCTTTCCGACCGGGAATCCGAACCCGATATGAAGATGGGGGGAGTCGTGTTTCACATAGGTGTATTTGGCTCCTGGCACATTGGGTGCGACCCTCTTGTTGACAATGGACGCGTCCATTCCGTCGAAGGATTCCTCGGCCCATTTGAGGACCTTGTCACTGTCGATGTTTCCAGACGCAAAGACCGCGAGGTTCTGCCTGCCGTACCTTTCGCCATAGTATTTCCTGAGGTCGAGATAGGTCAAAGGAAGAACGGTCTCCTCGCTTCCTCCCTCGTCCCATCCGAGCTCGTGGCCGTCCCACAGGTGCTCTTCGAACAGATCATGGATGTACGATTCCGGCTCGGCTTTGATGGAACTGAGCTCCTGGAGGACGATCTCCTTTTCAAGAGCAGTGTCTCTTTCGTTGATCAGAGGATTCGCGACAATATCTGCCACGATCTTCATAGCCACATCTGCGGTCTCGCCCAAGGTGATGCCGTAATAACCGGTCATCTCTTTCGCAGTGAAGGCGTTGAGCTCCCCTCCCGCGCCCTCGATCTCCTTCGCCATTTCAAAAGAGTTGGAGGTCTTGGTGGCCCTGAAGACCGTATGTTCCAGAAGGTGGGAAAGACCGAAAATTCCGTCATACTCGTCCCTAGAACCCGTACGGACGGCGGTCAGGAACCCCGCATTGGCACTGGTGGAGACGGTCTCGGTGATGACGGGTATGCCACCGGACGTCTTGCTGATCTCGATCGGACAATCTTGCATGGCCTCCCGCACAACGATAACCGTTAAGAAACTGTGTGTTGGGAACAATCATATAATGAAATCCTATAGCGGACACAATGTCTGAGCCGAGACTCTTCTGGTATGAACGTAAGGAACTTCGCGACCCAATCGCCGTCATCGGCTTTCCGAGCATCGGACTTGTGGGTTCCATCCTCACGAGCTACCTGGCCCGCGAATTGAAACTGGATGTCGTGGCAGGAATGACCCTCGAGGACATCCAGCAGTACACCCTGATCACCGGCGGGAACCCCTATCCTCCGATCAGGATCTACGCAGGCGCGCTTCCCAAGCCCAAACGCAAGAAGAAAAAAGCGGCTGAGACCGGCTCTGAGACCGCATCGGAAGAGAGCCAGCCCATGGAGGTCAAGGCCCCTGCGCCCCGCAGGAAAGCAAGAGATGTCATCATCGTCACCTCGGAACTCTCCCCCAAACCCGAACAGGCCTATGATTTCACCCTGTTCGTCCTCAATACGGTCAGAGAAATGGGTGCCCAGGAGATAATCTTCGTCGACGGATTCGCAAGGGTGGACAACAACGCCACTATTCTGGCCGCGTATTCCAACCCGAAGGCAAAACAGATCCTCATCGATGCCGATGTCAAGACCCTTGATGAGGGACTCGTCCGCGGGATCTCCGGAGTCGGACTGTTCCAAGGCAAGATCGACGGAACGGATACGGTCTGCATCCTGGCACCGGCCAATCCGCAGCTGCCGGACCCCCGTGCCGCCGCCGATGCGCTCGAGACCCTCAGGAAACTGATCCCCAAACTGGAGGTCGACCCTGCTCCGCTAATGCATGAGGCGGAGGAGATCGACGCCAGGATCCGCGCACAGCAGAATCAGCAGAGCGCGGTCAACCAGAACATCTACGGCTGATAAAATGTCAATGTTGGTACCCAAGGAATTCTTCATCACCTCAGGACATGCGACGAGTCCCATCTCGGACCTCAACGCATTCGATCTGGCACTTATGAATGCAGGCATCTGCGAGCAGAACATGGTCGCGGTCTCCTCCGTCATCCCCGACGGGGCCGAGGAGGTCGCCATCCGCCCCCTTCCCATGGGCGCGGTCACATTCTGCGTACTGTCCCAGATGAGAGGATATTCGGGGGAGAACATTGCGGCCGGGATCGCCTACACCTACCGCAAGGACGGTCACGGAGGATATGTGGCCGAAGGACACCTTCACGGAAGCAAGGAGGACCTGGAGCGCGAACTCATCGAAAAGATGAAGGAAATGTCCAGGATCCGCGGTGCGGAGTTCGGTCCCATCCACACCCGTGTTGAGTGCCTGTGTGTTCCGAAAGGAACCTACGGATGCTGCATCTCCTCGCTCGTATTCTGCGATTTCAGATGATACGATGTTCGGAATAGTCGCATGTCCCAGATGCAAAAGGAAGAGGATCGTCGACTACAAGGACAAGACCTCGACCTGCCCCTACTGCGGACTCTCCTTCGTGAACAAGAACCTCCGCTCATACTATCAGAGCGAAGATGCTTCGATGGTCAGGGCCGCCTTGAACCAGCTCACCGGTGTTGTGGAACCAGTGAAGAAGAAAGAGGACCTTTCCGACATAGACCCCTACTCCACTTTGGAGTACAGGTATGATCACACCCACTCCCTCGAGGAGAAGATGGAGGTCCTTTCCAAAGGACTCACCGAAGTTTACGGGGAGTTCACCTTCGAGGACCTCGAGAAGATCGAACCGAAACACGCCGAGAAGATGCTCAAGGCCATGCTGGTCAACGGATACGTCCACGAGACCAAGTACGGCCGTTACACCGCCTGAACTCAGTTCTTTTTCTGTTTGCGGTTCATACGGTCGACATCGGCGATGATCGCCGGGATCTCCTTCTTGTAGGTGTACATAAGGTACATCGCGGAGATCGCCAGACACATGGCCGCCACACCGTAGAGATAGATCTCGGTGGCAGAGTTCAGAAGGGTGATCGAGAAGACCGCCCAGAAGATGAAGTTGTAGATCATCGCCTGGACCGCATACTGCATAGGGATGTGCCTTGCGATACCGTCTCCGACAGTTATTCCCACCGCACTGTACTGGAAGATCATCGCGATGGAAAGAACGAACAGGAACACATAATCCACGGGAGACATGGATTGTCCGAGGATCTCGGCAGAGGTGGCGAACCAGTAGATCAGTCCCATACCTGTGGTCGCTCCGGCACCGAGGCCGAAACCGAAACCGTAGAAGATGCTGTCCGATTTGCCGCGGTAACGCTTGAGGTTCATCACCACGACCACGACCATGACCTGGACCAAAGCGTACACAAGGACCGTGATGAAACTACTAGCAATGTAAGTGTAAACAAGGAACAGAACGGTTCCCGCGACCAGTCCGACCGCAAAAAGCCAGAAGAACGAGGGATCGCTGAAATATGGACGTTCGGTGGCGGGATAGGTGTACGGTCTCAGGAATATGTACATCAACAGGAGCGCTGGGACAAAGGCGAGCGCGGCCGCGATATAGAACGTCTGCATACGCTCTCATCAAGCAACCAGTATAAATTTAATGTCTTCTCTCGGGCCGACGGGGAGAGTCGTTGTTCCTGCGGGACCTGTTACGATTTCCGTTGGGCCTTCCGTTCCTATGAGTGCGCTGTCCCTGCGGATATTGGCCCTGCTGACGCTGTCCCTGAGGACGACGGTTCGGATTCTGCGGAGCAGGACGTTCCTTCTTCACCTGTTCCGCCGACGGCAGGGCGGCGGACTTGCCGGCCATGATCTTATCATAGTAATGGACGACCATACAGGACTTCTCGCAGAGTCCGCAGGAGACACAGCGTTCAGGATCGACCCTCATTCCGCCTTTTATACGGATCGCCTTTCTGGGACATGTCTTCACGCATATGCCGCACTGGGTGCAGAGCTCCGCTCTGATTAGTGCCTTCACTGCCTTCTCGAACGTCCTGCGGGCATCCTCGGCGGTCGGTGCTGTCACGGAGACCTGGCCTCCACCGAACAGTCTTGCACGGCCGACCTTGAGCTTCACGAGGGCGATCTCGAACTCTGGGGAATACTTCACTTCACCGATGGTGCGGAGGGCATCCTCCACATAGGAGAAATCCCTGGAACGGGGGACGGTGGCGACAGCCTCCATGGAATATCCTCCCGCCACACACACCGATGCACCCTTCATGACCTTCAGCGACAGCCCGTTGGAATTCTTGGGTTCCATCCTCAGGTCGAGTCCATCCGCCAGCTGCCTCATCTTCGGGGGCAGGACCTTCCAGCGCCAGAATCCCATATCGATGTATTCCGGAGGAAGTCCGTTGGATTCCGCATATTCATGAAGATGTTTCTCCCACCTTTCGTACATCTCCGGATGGATCCTCGAGGTGTTGCGCCATTCGCTGGCGAGGCAGGATGCACATAGATAGCAGCCGATACGCTCGAAATCCCTGTCGTAAAGGGGATTGTAGTCCAATCCCTTCATCCATATGTATCCCCAGATCTCCGCGGCACACCAGTTCCGAACTGGATTCAGATTCACCTGATTCGGGACGAAAGGATTCTTGGTCACCAAGGGGGTGCCTGCACGTGAGAACGATTCCAGGGACCGGTTACCTTCGCAGGTTATGGTCCCTTTGGGATAATGTTTCGATATCAGATCGGTGATCGGCCCGAGTTTGCAGACCTTGCAGCACCACCTGAAATCCTTGGCCGGCGGACCGAACACGCCCACATTGTCCCAGAAGGCGTTTCCGGCCTCTGCGGTGTGAATGATGAGATTATTCTTCACCGAGAAGCTTTTCACATAGGCCAAGGTCTCGGGGAACTCAAGTCCGGTGTTGGTGAAAAGGAGTTCAGGATGCTTCACGACCGCTGCGGTCAGACCGTAGGCGGCGAGCGAATCCTTGCCTCCGGAGAATGAGACCGTGACCGTCTGGGTCTTTCCTTTCAGATAATTCTTGATCTCGGAAACAGCATTGTTCTCGAGCTTCTTGAGATGGGCCCTGTTGCATTCGAGGAAGGTCTTCCTGTCCGCCCCCGGACACAGAGTGACCCCCTGCAGGGCATTGAGGTCCCTGACCCTGACGGACTTCTCAGCGGCCCTTATGCTGGCACTGTCGGCCACAGCCACTCCGGGGCCCACTTTGAGTCCCTTTCTGATGATGACCGGTTCCCCTGCGGAGAACTCTCCGATGACCTCAGACACATTGGCTCCGGGGACTGTCTTTCCTTTCAGATGTCCGGACACTCCGAAGATCCTGACGATGTTCTTGGTCGCCACCACATCGAAAAGTTCAGCACCGGGCTGTCTAAGCTCCACTTTCAGACGGTTATCGGCAAGATCGAAACGCAGTATCCCGATGACCTGCCCGTAGGCGATGATCTCATCGGTGCGGTCCTCTCCCGGCACTTTGTTGAAAAATATGGAACACCCTTTGATCGGCGACGAGGTCCCGTAAGTCTCCTCGAACAGTTTTTCCAAGATCCCGACGCTCTCCCCCATGCACGGACGGATATCTCCCGGACTGTTGATCTCGAATTCCCGTCCGGGTCCGCCGCATTTCGAACATTTCCTGGAAAGAAGCAGCGTGCCGCAGCTGTCACACCACCTGCACACCTCCTTGCCGTTCGCTATGTTCGTTATCACGGGGGTCATGCCCGCCGCTAACCGCTCTATGTTTATAAACTATAATCAGTTCCGCGAAATATGGACTATGATTCGCTGAGGGACGCACGTCTCAAACCATATCGGTTCAGCAAGATAGAGGTCAGAGACCTTCTGATCTCCATCCTGGTGCTCACATTGGCATTCATGCTGATGTTCAGGAACACCTCTTTTGTCACAAGCTATTTCGAACACAGGATGGGTTCCCTGTGGCCTCTGGGACTGTTCATCCTCATGGCCGCTGTCGTCATCATGAGCTTCGTGTTCCACGAGCTGGGGCATAAGTTCACAGCACAGAAGTTCGGAATGTGGTCCGAATACCGTATGTTCCCGGTGGGACTTCTCTTCGCCCTCGTCATGGCACCTATCGGATTCCTCTTCGCCGCACCCGGTGTGACCTACATTCAAGGTTACGTCGATCAGGAACAGGACGGGAAGATCAGCCTTGCGGGACCTATGGTCAACATCATCCTCTCGGTCATCGGACTCATGGGATGTCTGGTTTTCAACGGCAACCCGGTCATCATCCTGTTCTACCTAATGTTCATCCTGAACGCATCGCTGGCACTGTTCAATCTTCTCCCTATAGGAATACTCGACGGTGCCAAGATCCTCAGGTGGGATTCCGGAATATGGTTGCTATGCATCGTCATCGCGGGTGTTCTGTTCATCTCAAGGATGATCGGGATGATCCCCGATCTCTATTACACTCTGTGAGCAGTTAAAAACAAAAGATCCTCCGGGATCTGGAACATCCGGGCCCGGAGGTAAATCGTTTCTGATGTCCTGGGACATCACATGTATTCTTTGCAGGGATACCTGAGCTGCTGAAGGGGATTGCCGGTCCACTGGGAGGCTTTTCCCGGGTTCAGGATGTTCTTGGGGTCGAAGGCACGTTTGAGGTCGTTGATACAGTCGATCTCAGTCTTCCTCTCTTCCTGGAAGTTGAGTGCCTTGGAGATTCCGACACCATGCTCTCCGGTAACGGTTCCGCCCGCCTCGATGCAGAAATCGAAAATCTCGTTCACGGCAGCGATACCGCGGTCCCACTCGTCCTTGTCGTCGGGGCGGAGGACCATCTTGGTGTGCAGGTTTCCGTCGGACGCGTGGCCGTAGGTGGCGACAGTGACGTTGTACTTGTCGGCGATCCTCTGGAAGGCCTCGACGGCCTGGGGAACCTTGGACACGGGAACACCCATGTCATCGGCCAGAGAGACGGAGACATACCCAGGCTTCAACACGGACAGAGATGCGAGGACAGATTTCCTGGCATCGGTCCATTTGGCGATGACTTTGGAGTCGAAGGAGGGGGTGACGGAAACGGCCTTGTTGGCCTTTGCCACTTCCTCGACGATCTTGAGGTCCCTCTGGATGACCTCATCGGTCTCTCCGTCCACTTCGACGATGATGAGCGAGTTGACATCTGGAAGAGGGTTTCCGCGAGCCTTGTTGACCGCATTGATACTGACGCTGTCCATGAGTTCGCAGGAGGCAGGGATCAGAGGCTTGGCGATGATCGCGGAGATGCAGGTTCCCGCATCCACAACAGAATCGAACGCGCACAGGCAGGATGCGGACTTCTTGGGCTTGGTGGTGATCTTGAAGGTGATCTCGGTGATGATGCCGAGAGTTCCCTCGGAACCGCACATAAGACGTGCAAGCTGGTATCCGGAGGCGTCCTTGATGGTCCTGGTACCGCAGCGGACGATGTCTCCGTTCGCCCTTACAAAGGTAAGACCCAGAACGAAATCCCTGGTGGCACCGTATTTCACAGCTCTCATTCCAGAAGCATTAGTGGCGACCATTCCTCCGACCTGACAGGCCTCGGCGGAACCGGGGGACGGGGGGAAGAAGAATCCGTGTTTAGCTAACTCCTCGTTGAGGTTGTTGTAGACGCATCCTGCCTCGACGTCGACCCACAGGTCCTTGACGCTGATGTTGAGGATCTTGTTCATCTTCTGCATCGCGACGACGATACCACCTTTGATGGGGACCGCAGCACCGCAGAGACCGGTACCCGCACCGCGGGGGGTCACGGGGATGTCGTACTTGTACGCGATCTTCATGATCTCGGAGACCTCTTCGGTGGTCACGGGCTGGACGACCACATCGGGGTCGTGGTGGTAGATGGATGAATCGAAACCGTAGGTGTACAGCACGGCAGGGCTGGTGGAGATGCGGTCCTTCCCGACCACTTTCTCCAATTCGTCGATGACCTTCTGTTCAATCGCCATTATTATCGTATCTCGATTCCAATTATTGCTTATAATAATACGCTTGGTGCAACGGGAATCAATCCGTTTTTTCGAACTGAATCCAAGTGGGCCACAAATGTTCATCTGCCTCCATCCTCAGCTGATTTTTCCGTTCTATAAACGAAAAGTATGGATTCAATTTAACAATTCAGAGATATTCCCGTCAAGAAACATCCCTCATGCCACCAAACCAGTCATATGTACTGGCATTATCATTAATTCGCTTTATAAACGAGATGATTAATTTTAATTTAGACTCCCCCGCCTCGTTGCTAATAATTTTTGATGCATCTAAAAAATGCCTTGAACGAGAGGTTATCAGAGCAACCAGGACTAAGTATCTGGAGCCATTTTTTCCAGTGTCTCCGGATTCGTCTATTGCTGCCAATCCTGTTATAAAGATTATTCACTAATGGATACATATTTTATTTGGTGTTATCTTTTTTGAAATTCGATTTTTTAAATTATTTTAGACAATTAATGTGATAATTATCGTATTATTAGTACAATAACTACCCCTCCAATCTTTTCGGAACACTCATAAAGAATGCCGACATGGACTGCGTATGAAATCCATGATCGTACTGCTCGGTCCACCTGGAGCAGGAAAAGGAACCCAGGGAGAAAAACTTCAGACCGAACTCGGATATGTCAGGCTCTCCACCGGAGACATGCTCCGTGAGGCTGTCAGGAACGGCACCGAACTCGGAAAGCTCGCCAAGACCTACATGGATTCCGGTGCACTCGTCCCCAACGATGTCATCATCGGACTTATGAAAGACAAGATCGAATCCCTCGGAAAGGTCCCCGGGATCATCTTCGACGGATTCCCCAGGACCGTCGAGCAGGCAGAGGCACTCGACAAGGAGCTCGACGTCGACCTCGCACTCAACTTCGATGTTGCAGATGAGGTCCTCATCGAGAGGCTCACCCAGAGGCGTTCCTGCCCCAACCCCTCCTGCCAGGCCGTCTACCACCTGGTCTACAACCCGCCCGTAAAGGCAGGCATCTGCGACAAATGCGGTGCCGAACTCTACCAGAGGGACGACGACAAGGCAGAGACCGTGAAGAACAGGCTCACCACCTACCACGACAAGACCCAGCCTCTCGTGGACTACTACACCAAGGCCGGAAAGATCTGCACCATCTCTGGTGTTGGCGACATCGACAAGATCTTCGACCAGGTCAAGAAAGCCATTCAGTGAAACCATTCAAGGGGCTTCGGCCCCGTTTTTTTCATTTCTTTTCAAAATATAACATCGTCAGTGCAATATATCGGTAGGGTGATACCGTTCTTATGGCATTCGACGGAAGAGCAAACATCATCGAGATCGATGACGAGAACAAGGTCGTCGCATTCGACCTTTACAGAAGAAAGAAGATCTCCGGCACCAAGCTCGGACCCATCCTCGGCCTCAGCGACCTCTCCTCCCCGTTCAAGGTGGCATTGGAGCTCGCAGGCATCTATCCCGGCGACAAGGCCAACAAATACATTGACGCAGGGAACATCCTCGAACCTGTCATCAGGAACTACGTGCGCAAGAACGCAGGTTCGCTCACTGGCGATCTGGGTCTTTCAGATGACACCAACATCATCATCGAAGAACCGGTCGACAAGGACAAGTGCGGATACGACCACTTCCATGACAACAAGATGTTCGGAGGGCTCGTGGACGGATATGTCGCATACTGCGGAAAAAGACAGGCCATCCTGGAGATCAAGACCTCCCACGATAGGGCGAAATGGCTCGACGAGAACGGGAATGTGACCGTGATCCCCCAGACCTACATGATGCAGGCCGGCCTCTATGCCGAACTTTCGGGACTTGACAAAATAGTCTTCGCGGTCGGATTTTTAGAAGACCCAGACTACGAACATCCGGAACTGTGGGTTCCCTCTCCGGAGAATACCGTGTTCGTGACCGTCGACAGGCCCGACATGTCCGGACCCATGGCAGAGGCCGAGAAATGGTACCACGAGTACATCGACGCCGGAGAGACACCCGAATGGACCGACAAGGATACGGACCTTGTGAAATGGCTCAAATCCTACGACCCCAAGGCCGCCAAAAAGAACAACTCCCATACCAAGGTGAAGAAGTGGTTCTGAATCGGGGATCGATCCCCCGTCCAAAAGGTGGCTAACTGACAAACCTTATAAACCATAAGTGGTTTGGGGAGTCTACACAGCCCCGTAGTGTAGTGGTCAATCATCGGAGACTCTGGATCTTTGGACCTCAGTTCGAATCTGGGCGGGGCTACCACTTCTTTACATTTCTTCTCTGTTGGGGTCACCCATTCGTTATATAATCGGACTTTATCGACACTTTCATGGACCTGAGTCAGGGAATCGTGTTCGTTGCGGTCGGCGGCGCTGTCGGTGCCGTATTAAGGTATACAATCGGATACTATGTCGACTCCAGTCAGTTCCCCTGGGCCACATTCGCCGTGAACATAATCGGATCGTTCCTCCTGGCATTCCTGACCTTCTGGTACGCCGGGATCTCCACGGAAACCAAACTATTCCTGTTCACCGGACTTTTCGGTGCGTTCACCACCATGTCCACATTTTCTCTTGAGACAGTGTCGCTCTTCTTCGACGGCAGGATCGGCACCGCAGCTCTGAACTTCGTCTGCAACGCAGGACTCTGCGTGGTGGGTGCCGCAGTGGGCAGATATATCGCTCTGGCACTTTGCTGAGAACAGATCAGAACTCGTCCCTGGTACCATCTGCGATATCCTTGAAGAATGCGACTGCATCCTCCGGACCGCGGGCAATGAGGATGTCTCCTTCTTCCAGACGGACATCGAATCCGGGACCGAAGATGTAATCGTCCTCCCTGCGGATCGCGATTACGAACATACCGGTGTTGGTAGCGAGTGAGACGTCGCCCAAGGTCTTGCCTGCAAGGATGGAATCAGGCGCCACCTTCGCAAGACAGAGCGTGGTGTCGGAGTCCCTGATCGAAAGTGCCAGCACAGGATGTTCCGCCAGTCCTCTGACGACGATATCGGCGATGGATTTGGCCGCTTGAGCGATATCCATGATGCTGTCCATGAGGCGGGTGGTGACGACGGCACGTGCGACCTCGTCGGGCATGACACGGCTGACCTGCACGATCTCGTCCTGGATGGTCTCGGAGAGTTCCTCCATACGGTCGTTAAGAGCTATGACCTCCTCGGCGATCTCCACATTGTCGTAAAGAAGCGACGAATATGCGAGATCGACCATCATTTCAGAGGTATCTTTGAGTTCAAGGAACATAGCTTCGAGCTTGGACTTCATTCCTCATCCTCTCCTCTCAGTTCTTCGGTGAGTTCGGCCTCGACCCTGCGGTCCTCCATGGCCTCATCCTCTGCCTCATCCTCTGAGATGGGTTCCTCCTCGAAATCCCACTCCTTCTTTCCGGATGCATATTCGGTGAGGAGGTCGGCACCGTCATCGGTACCGCGGACGACAAGATCGTCGTTCGCTCTGATCTTCATGTCCGATTCGGGGTCGTAGGTCCATCCGTGACGGTTCTTAATCGCGATGATCTTACATCCGGTGTTGGCTTCCACAGCGAGTTTTTCGATAGTGTTGCCCACAAGGGACGATTCCGGCTTCACATGGATCATACGGATACGCTCATCGGATTCCAGAAGAACATCGGTGATAAGCGGCCTCTTCTCCGGAGGGAACCTCAGCAGACTGACGATATCTGCGGCTGCATCGGAGATCTTATCTGCAGCGGATGCCACCTCGAGAAGGCCTGCCAGCTGCCTGGCGTCCTCCTTGGTCCTGCATGCGATCAGCGCCTTGTAACGGGTGGCGAACTTCAGATCGTCGATGTCCTCCTCCAGTTCACGGACCTTCTGGGCCATGTTGTCGCTGTTGTACATCAGCGAGGCATATGCCAGGTCCACGATGAGTTCGGATGTGTCTTTCATTTCGGTAAGCAGCTCACGAACGGACATATCGACGTGCTGAAGATTGGAAATGTCATCGGAGTCGTTCAAATCAATACGCCTCCGTGTCGATGACGGTCCTGATGCGGACAATGATGGATTGGGTCATGAATGGCTTTAATCCCCTGATATTTACAGTTCCGTGATAGGGCCTGTAGTTATATAAAAACGATACTCCGAACAGGCCCCCCACTTATATGTACTTTCGACTTCTGGGACTGTGTACAGCAATTAATCTGGTTTTCATTTTATATGATAACGGACTACTGCACCCGAAGAGACATGGTCTGAGGGTGATTTTTGTGTCCGGGAAGCACGGTACCGTAACTGCATTTTTTGGGAGGAACAGGACCTTCATCGTGATGGGTCTGATGGCCCTCATCATCGCAGGTACCGCCGACCTCTTTGCCGGAGTTCTTCAGGACCAGATCGACCAAGATAAATTCCTCTTCACGGGAATGATGATCCTTATCTACTCCGCCATCGGAATGCGCGGAAACATCTTCGGGGCCATGGGGAGCCGTATCGGTACCGCTATGAACATGGGTACCTTCGAGATGAGCTTCCGCAAAGGCACAGTTCTCCGTGCCAACGTGGATTCCACCATCGTCCTGACCCTCATCATGTCCATCGCCATGGGGTGCACCACATGGATCGTGGCGACCCTGTTCTTCGAGGGCACCCGTACCATCTGGGACCTCATATTCATCTCCACAGTGGGAGGTGTCATCGCAGGTATCCTCGTCCTGGTCTCCAACATCATAATCACATACATCGGGAACAAAAGGGACTGGGATGTGGACAGTATCCATGCCCCCCTGACCGCCGCCATCGGCGATGTCGTCACAATGCCTATGATCTTCGCCATCACATGGATCGTCCTTGAGATGGATATAAGCTTCGAACAGAGTGAACTATTCATCGAGATCGCATCGCTGGCACTTATTGTTCTGACGATCGCCTACACCCTCCGCATCATCACTGCGAAGGTCAATAAAAGGGACTTCTCCGGAGAGGCCAAACGTATCATCGAACAGTCGCTTCCGGTACTTCTCATGTGCCTGGTCTTCGAGATCGGAGCCGGTATCGTCATCCAGCAACAGCAGGACTCGCTTGTCACCTACAGTGTCCTGCTTATCATGCTCCCCGCTTTCCTGAACCAGGGCAACGCCCTCTCGGGAACGCTCACCTCAAGACTTTCGTCCATGATCCACCTCGGTACCCTGGAACCTACCCTGATTCCCAAAAAGTCCGCCTTCGAGAGTTTCTGGGCGATATATGTCTGTGCGATCATCACGTTCGTCTACATCGGGCTTCTTTCTTACGGAACATCTTCGGTCATCAGCGACAACAACGGTCTGGGTTTCGTGACGAGCATGATAATCATCGTCATCGCTGGACTCCTCGCGACCACCATCCTCAGCTTCCTTTCATACTATGTGGCCATCCTCGCCACCCGTTTCGGCCTGGACCCGGACGACCACTGTATTCCTATCACATCCTCCGTGATGGACCTTCTCGGATCCTTGACGCTCATGCTGATCATCCACCTGTTCATCTGATCCCGCGGGCGCCCGCCTATCCTTATTATACAGGGAGTCCTATTCTGACCCAGGTAAGATCATGATCAGCAGAGACGAAGTCTTAGCAAATCTCGGCCGCTATGACAAGAAGAACGCAAGGGTCGGCGTTCTCGGATCCCACTCCGCCCTCGACACCTGCGACGGTGCCCACTCGGAAGGATTCAAGACCCTTGCGGTCTGTCAGAAAGGCAGGGAAGCGACATTCGACAGATACTTCAGAAGCCAGACGGACAGCAAAGGCAACCACCTCTGTGGCTTCGTCGACGACACCCTGGTCCTCGACAAGTTCGTGGATGTCATGAAACCCGAGAACCAGAAGTACCTCATGGACACCAACACCCTCTGGGTCCCCAACAGGTCCTTCACCTCCTACGTCGACATCGACGCCGTGGAGAACGATTTCAAAGTACCTATGGTCGGAAGCAGGAACCTCCTCCGCTCTGAGGAAAGGGGCGGACCCCAGGACTACTACTGGATCCTCGAAAAGGCGAACCTTCCGTACCCCAAGAAGGTCGAGAAGCCCGAGGACATCGACGGCCTCACCATCGTCAAGGTCCACCACGCGCAGAAGAAACTCGAGAGGGGATTCTTCACCGCCAAATCCACCGAGCAGTTCTATCAGAAGTCCCAGGAGCTCATCGAACAGGGCGTCCTGACCCCTGACTTCCTCCAGCACGCAAGGATGGAACAGTACATCATCGGCCCCGTCTTCAATCTCGACTTCTTCTACGACCCCCTCAAGGAGAAAGGAGAGAAGGTCGAGCTCCTCGGTATCGACTGGAGGTTCGAATCATCCCTCGACGGATATGTCAGGCTCCCCGGCAAACAGCAGGTCGAGCTCGAGAACGACGGAATCATCCCCGAGTACACCGTGTGCGGACACAACTCCGCTACCCTCCGCGAATCCCTCCTCGACAAGGCGTTCGAGATGGCAGAGAAATATGTCAAGGCGACCCAGACCCACTATGACCCTGGAATCGTCGGACCCTTCTGTCTCCAGACCTGCGTCGACAAGGATCTGCACTTCTTCATCTACGATGTCGCCCCCAGGATCGGAGGCGGAACCAACGTCCACATGAACGTCGGACACCCCTACGGAAACTCCCTCTACGGCACCAACATGAGCACCGGAAGGAGACTCTCCAGAATGATCCGTGAGGGAGTCGAACAGGACAGATTGGAGGAGATCATATCATGAACTGCGTAAAAAAGAACGTCAACAGATACATCGCGGTATTGGTCGCCGTCATCATGGCCATGACCGCATTCGCGGTGGTCGCCGATGCATCCGATGCATCCACAAGCGTAGACTCTTCCGGCATCTCCGCAAGCGAATTCAAGGATGGTAAGACCGGAACCCTGCACATCAAAGTCAACAACAATGACGAGGTCGTTGATCAGATCACTGTCACCGTTTCTGAGAACGGAAAGACCCTCGCAGAAACGAGCACCGATATATCCAACGGCACGCATGAGGTGGATCTTTCGTTCCAGCTCTCCACGGGCACTCACGACCTGTCCATTACGGTCAAAGATCAGGCAGGGAACACCACCAAAGCATCTTTCACCCTCGAAGTGAAGAAAGATGTCTGGTCCAACCTGACCACCTACCTGGCCATCGCGTTCCTTGCGATCATCATCATAATCATCGCTGTCGTGTACATGCGCGCCAACCCCAGGAACAAACCCACCACCACCTTCACCGAGCTTGAGAGGCAGAAGGCCGAGGCCGCAGCCAAGGCCGAGGAGCCTGAGAAACCCGCAAAATCCACTGGAAAGATCAAATACGAGAGTTCCAGGAGAAAGTGAAACCATTTACCTCCCTACGGGGAGGCCGTTCATACTTTCATTTTTCCAACCCAGTCATTAAAATGTCCGCATTGGATTTTTATAATCCCTATCTGATTGTCTAGTATGGCGTCTGAATCATTTAGACTTCAGTTCCTGCAGTCCCTCTCGGCACTGATCATCTCTGCCTTCGGACTTGTAGCAGCACTCGCTTGGAACGAGACCATCAAGAAAGCCATCGCTCAGCTGTTCAACACCGCTACCGATGACCTCAACATCTGGGGACTTCTCATCTACGCCCTCCTTGTGACCATCATCGCTGTCGCAGCGACTATGATCATCACCAGGGCAACCAACAAGCTCAAGGCCAAGATGGGCATTGAAGACGAAGAGTGATTTTCACTCACGTCCCCAATCAAACCCTTTCCCTTTTTCACTTTTTGAACATCTGGGTCTTTGATCGGATTCGGTCATTATGACGAGGATTGAAATGTTGCCCCACCATGATTCGATGATCTGCCGGAAACGGTCTGCCAAGACCATTATCGATATGTGCCAGATAGGGCAAATCAGTACTTAGGGTGCAATAAGATGTTTGGGCCCGTTTGAGAGGAATGTTCTCAAACGGGTTTTGATACAGGTCTTGCAACCCATGCAGGGATCGGACGGTCCCTCCGCAGGTGAACCGTTCCGCTTTGACACCGACCACCTGGGACAGTTTCATCATGTAATCCTGATCGATACGGTCGGGACACTGGCACAATCGACCTCCTCCAGTCCGTCCGTGGCAGGGATCTCCTGAATTTCATCAGACATCCACATCAGAGCACCGTCCCTTGTGAAAACGTGTCCACCCAGATCAGCCGCAGAATACTGCAGCAGTACCCCGTTCTTTCCGACGAACAGGTACTGATCAAAGGCGTGGGCCCCGATGTAGGTGATGCCACTGTCAAAGGAGATCTGGGTGACATTGTAACCAGGGGTGCACCAGGCCGGATGACAATCGGTGGTGTAATCGACGCCGACCCCGGTACCTGCAGTGAACTTCAAGGATGTGATCGAAGTGCATCCCTCGAATGCAGAATACTTGGCGGAGCATGCGCAGTCAAGACTTATCGGAACAGTGACATCTGTCAGTTTACTGCAGTTGTAGAATGTATGACAACCCAGGGACGCCATACTGTCCGGAAGCACAACGGAAGTTATGTTCAGTTCGCGGAACGCATCGGCACCAAGGTGCCGTATGCCGTCCTCGAACACGATCTCCTTCAGAGTGTTCCTGCACTGATACCATGGAGTGTACTGATAGAAATTATCGCCGTCATAGATCGAATAATCGCATCCCCATGTTTTGCTCCAGCAGGTGAAGGTTACCTTTTCTAATCCGGACATCTGGTAGAAGGCCGGATGATCACCGTCCACCACAGTATTGACAGACGGTGTAAGAGTCAGATTTTTCACAACACTCCCTTCGAACGAGCCTTTGCCGAGCTCACGCAAAGTGTACGGAAGAATGATGGAATCCGCTTTGCAACCAGCGAAGGTGTACGATCCGATATACATGATACCGGGCTGCAAAGAGATCAGTTCAAGATTCTCAGCGTTGTTCCAAGGACAGACTACTGACTGCCAATCGGAGTAATCGACTCCCTGGCCGGAGCATGTGATGTATATGCTCTTAAGTGAGGGGTAATTTGTACTCCCGAATGCATAACTTTTCACACAGTTTGCACTGATCGGTATGGTTAGATGCCCGATGTTGCAATCGTAGAACATATAACGCCCCATATTGTTGATGGTTGCTGAGATGGTGATGTCCTTTGCAATGGCAGAGTTCTGATTCCATGGAGCCTGTTTCAGCAGATCGTAATCTACATCGTACACCCAGGTATTATAATCGAACGGGACCCCGTTTCCGAGAGTGAACAATACTGACTCAATTGCCGTACAGCCACCGAATGCAGGATATGTCTCATTACCGACAGGATTGAGGCTGATAGGGAGTGTAAGAGAGGTCAGCCAGGTACAGTCGAAGAAGCAGTGGCATCCGAGGGAGGTCACAGAATCAGGGAGCACAATGGAAGTTATGTTCAGTTCGCGGAACGCATCGGCACCGATGTGGGTGATACCGTCGGCGAAGATGATCTCCTTCAAAGAATCCCTGCTCTGGTACCAGGGCGTGAGCTGGTACCAGGCATTGTTTCCCAGGTACGCGGCGTAATCGAATCCGTATCCGTCCTTTCCTAAGGTGAAAGTGACCTTCTCGATATTGTAACAGCCGGCGAAAGCACAGGATGTGTCCACGGTCACACTGTTGAGAGTGATCGGGATGGTGAGTTCTTTGACGTGTTTGCACTCGACAAACGCCCACTGTCCCAGATGGGTTATGCTGTCTTCAATGACGATCTTTGTTATCTCATCGCGGCAGTCGAACCACGGCGGACGCTCAGAGAAACCGCCGTAATCATACATAGCCCCTGATCCGTATATCTTCAATGTGCCGTCTGAATAGATGCAATAACCTGCATTCTCGCCGCAACCCCCATATTCGGTTATTTCAGCGGAGGTATTGTCCGTTCCTTCATGAATAACAAACAGGACCGCCACTGCCGAAACAAAGATCGCTGTGATCACCAGGATGGTTCCGAGTTTAAGTGAACCGCCTGTTGTTATTTTTCTGTAAATGAAACTCCCTCCGTTCAATACCTGTACTCCGCAACCAGATACAGTTCAACACTCATATCCCGGTCACATAAGGGATCAGACATCTCGATGGAATTTGGGCTGATATGGTCCGACAGAGAAGTTCCTGAAGATGCATCGGATACGCAGTCATCAAGATACAGCACACCGTTCTCTCCCACGAATGTGTGTCCGCTCAGATATTGCGCTTCGGGCAGTATCTGGCGATAATCCTGGCCGTAAAATATGTAACCATCAAAGGTGTGAGTCCCGACACGCAGGATTCCACTGTCGATCGTGATCTCCTTCACAGTGTCTATGCATTGATACCAAGGAGTATATCCGAACCAGCAGTCTTTTCCTGTCTGATTCGCATAATCAAATCCGATAGGGTGTCCAGCCGTAAAGTGCATGTATTCGATGGCGTCGCACTGGTCGAATGCGGGATACTTATCACTGTAAACACTGTTGAGGTTCATCGGAATGGTGAGTACCACCAGATTCTTGCAATGGTAGAACGTGTGGTTTCCCAAGGATTCGACGCTGTCAGGGATCACAAGTGACGTGATGTTCAGCTCGCGGAAGGCATCGGATCCGATGTGTTTGATACCGTCCTCGAACACGATCTCCTTCAGAGTTCCTCTGCACTGGTACCAGGGGGTGAGCTGATACCAGCAATTGCAGCCCTCACAAGCACCGTAATTGTACCCATCTCCGGAACCGGGGGTTAATGTGATATTCTCGATTCCGGACACGGAATCGAATGCAGGATCACTGTCAGAGCAAACAGCATTAAGGCTGATCGGAATGGTCAGATTTACTATGTTACAACTGAGGAACGCAGATTCTCCGAAATTGGAAAGTGAGTTCGGGAGGATCAGATTCTTTACGCCGCAGTAGGTGAACGTATAATTGCCGAGGTATGTCACCCCATCTTCTACTGTGATGGTATCGATATCCATCACGTGACTCCAAGGACAGTAAAAAATGGACTGGTACAGACCATAATCGTAACCTGCTCCGGTCCCTTTGGTCAAAGTAACTTTTTCAAGATTGCTACTTGACTCTTTAAACGCGGCGCTAAGCGAGATGTTTACTGGAACAGTGAGTTCTCTGACGTTACAATAGTAAAACATACAGCACCCAAGATCAGGAACATCATCGGAAATGATGATGGTCTTTGCAATATCGTAATTCAAATTCCAGGGGGCCAGTCCCGCATTATGCATCCCAAGCCAGTTTGTGTAATCGAAAGGAACGCCGTTCCCGCGGGTGAATACGACCTTGTTGACAGCCATACAGCCTGCGAAAGCGGGATAATCCTCGTTTCCGTAGGAGTTGAGACTGACGGGAATGGTGAGATCTGTGAGTTCGGTGCAGTTGAAGAAACAGTGGCATCCGAGGGAGGTCACAGAATCAGGGAGCACAATGGAAGTTATGTTCAGTTCGCGGAACGCATCGGCACCGATGTGGGTGATACCGTCGGCGAAGTGAATCTCCTTCAGAACATCCTTGCTCTGATACCAGGGCGTGAGCTGATACCAGGCATTGTTTCCCAGGTACGCGGCGTAATCGAATCCGTATCCGTCCACCCCTACAGTGAAATTGATCTTTTCAATATTGTAGCAGCTGGCGAAAACACAGGATGTGTCCACGGTCACACTGTTGAGGGTGATCGGTATAGTGAGTTCTTTGACGTGTTTGCACTTGACAAATGCCCACTGTCCCAGATGGGTTATGTTGTCGCCGATGACGATCTTGGTGATCCCATCATGGTGTTCGTACCAAGGTGCGCGTGACAGACCGCTGTAATCATACATTGCTCCCGATCCGTCAATCAGCAGTGTGCCGTCCGAATAGATGTGGTAATATGCATTCTCTCCGCACCATCCACTTTCGACAACCTCTGCAGAGGAATTGTCTGTATCCGAATGGAGGACGGACAGAATTGCCATCGCAGAAGCGATGACAGCTATTGTCATCAGAACGGTCCTGAGCTTCAGGGAACTGTTCGCTGTCATTTTTCTGTAAATATTACCATCTCCTTTCGAGGTGTTTTTCAGCAGATTCGGAAATTCACTGTCGGGATGATGTCGAACCCCGGTTCTGTTGCACAACCTTTGCACTGTAATGGACACGATGTAGATTATTTGTATATCTCCGAAAAACTTCTTATACGGGAAAATACGAGTAATCGATACAATGCTTTTGTTTACAAATTGGAATATAAACTCAATAATTTTAAGATTAATTGGAATTATTACATTAATTTCAAAAAATAATAGATTTGATTACAGAATTCAATAGTAATTAAACAATAGATAAATAAGAAGCAAAAGCCTTCGCACCTGCTGACAATCAGATACTCTGGGGCGGGTATTCTCCGACCAATGACCCCGATCGAACGAAATCGATCAACTCGATGCAAGACAGAATGAACGTCCCTTTCGGGACCTAGAATTAAAGAACAATGATGACCCAGAACAGCCGTTTTAGGCTGCCTGGGTCTTTGATCTTCGGAATCACCAGAAACCGGTGATGAAGATCACTGCGATGCACACAGGTGCGATCCACTTCACAATGAGCGGATAAACTTTTTTCAGCTTGAACTCACCGGAAGATTCCACCTCGTCAACAATAACCTTGCACCCAACGATGTGTCCGATAAGGATACAGGTTGCAAATGCCACGATAGGCATTATGATGTTGTTGGCAAGAAGGTCCAGAAGATCCAGGATGTTCTTACCATGGTAACTGATGAAGTCGAGAGGTCCGTAACCCATACAGATGATGACACCTGCAATGATCATAGGGATCGACAGCAACACGACCGCCCTCCTCCTGCTCATTCCGGTCTTGTCCATAATGGTGGAGATGATGGCCTCTGCGACAGATATGGCCGAGGTCCATGCCGCGATGAAAAGCAGAATGAAGAAGATGATGGCGATGATGCCTGCACCGGCCATTCCGTCGAAGATCTGAGGAAGCGAGTTGAAGACCAGCCCTGCACCGGCAGGCATATCCGCCTTACCATACATGGAGAAGGCCATCGGCACGATCAGCAGACCGCAGATCATAGCGACACTGGTGTCGATGACACCGATGCTGAGGGCACAGTTCTCGATGTTCTCCTCCTTCTTCATGTACGAACCGTAGGTGATCATGATACCCATGGCAAGTGACAATGAGAAGAACGCCTGTCCCAGAGCCGCAGTGAACGTCTCTGTGTTGACATCGGACCAGTTGAACGAAACGTAATACTTGACTCCGTCCGCCATACCGGGCTGCAGAAGAATGTAGATAGTAAGGCCGATGACAAGGATCAGCAGAAGAGGCATGAAGATCTTCGACAACCTCTCGATACCTTTCGTGACGCCCAGCCAGATTACACCCATGGTGGCGCCGAAGAAGACAAAGAAGGCAATGATCGCTGTTCCCGAGCCCACCAGATCTCCGAAGAAGGTGGCACCGGTCGCGGTACCGCCGATCAGATAGGTCCCCAGATATGAAACGACCCATCCGCCGATGACACAATAATACGGCAGAATGATTGTTGGCACCAACACCGCCAGGACCCCGATCCATTTCGAACTGTGACGGAGTGTGGCGAACGCGTCGATGGGTGATTTGTGAGTCTTACGCCCGATGGCGATCTCGGTGGTCAGCAGAAGCGCACCGAACATAACGACGATTATAATGTAAACAACGAGGAATGTTCCGCCACCGTGCTGTGCGGCCAAGGTCGGGAAACGCCAGATGTTTCCGAGTCCGACAGCCGAACCGGCAGCAGCAAGGATGAACCCCGCCTTTCCTCCAAAGGAGCTGCGTTCAGACATAATATATCCCGAATGCCGACCAGCAATATAAGATAAATTACAAACAGAGCTGTTTCAGAGCTTCAGTTTGGGATCTTTGAGGTCGATAAGAGCAACCTCACGGGCATCCATGAAGAACCCGATCTTCTTGTGGAGCATGATCGACGGGGCGTTGTTCGGCTGGATCATACTGTGTGCCACATCGGCCCCGGCGGCCCTACCGGCCCTCAGAGCCTCACGTAACAACCTGTATCCGATCTCATTCCTGCGGACCATAGGGTCCACACCCATGTTCTCGATCCATACAAGATTGTCACAGTCGGCGATATGGTGGAGCATCTGGGCGAAGATGAATCCGTAGACCTCTCCGTCCTCCTCCGCCACAAAGCTCAGACCGCTCTCAAGATAAGGTTTGAAGTGTCTGGGGCTGCTTGCCCCGAGATTCTCTTTCCAGTCATCGGAGAGTTCCTCCCATTTGGTCTCCATGATATCAGAGAAGTATTCTCTGATACAGGAGAGCTCCAGCTCGCGGACCTTACGCATGTCCTTGAGTTTCATGGGACGGAACTCCATGCTCACATCTCCTCCGGAGCTTCGAGACCGAGACACCACAGCGCATTCCTGAGAACGACACGGGTGGCCTCCACCAAGGTGATGCGGGCATCCCTCGATCTGCTTTCCTTCAGAACGGGGACGGCGGCATAGAACTGGTTGAAGATGGCCGCGACCTCGTGGGCGTATGCGGGAAGCATGTTGACCCTCTTGGTCTCGTCGATGGCCGCAAGAACCTCCTGGAACTTCGAAAGGGTCTTGGCGAGCTTGATCTCGTAGGCATCTGTCAGAAGGGAACCGTCGGTGCACCAGGAGTGCTCTCCGGCTTTCCTCAGAATACTGCAGCACCTTGCGTAAACATACTGAAGGTACGGTCCGCTGTTTCCGTCGAAGGTGAGCGCGTCCTCCCACTTGAAGACGAGCTGCTTGTCGGCACCGACACGGACGATGTTATACCTGACTGCACCCACACCGACGGCACGGGCGATGGCACGCATCCTATCTTCAGGAATGTCATCGCGACGTTTTTTGATCTCCTCGTAGGCACGGTCCACAGCTTCGTCGATGAGGTCATCGAGATAGACGACGACACCCTTACGGGTGGACATCCTTCCCTCGGGAAGCGATACGAATGCATAGAAGAGGGCTTCGGGCTTCATGTCATAGCCCATGATCTGAAGTGCGGAGCAGAGCTGCTGGGATCCGAGCTTCTGGTCTTCACCCAGAACATCGATGACCCTGTCAGAACGGGAGAACTTGTCAAGGTGGTAGGCAAGGTCCCTGGTGGTGTATAGGGTGGTTCCGTCGGAACGGGTGAAGGTGAACTTGGTGTTCTTTCCGTGGATCCCGAAGTCCTTGAGGTCGACATAGGATGCTCCGTCGTCGGTCTTTCCGGAATAGGGGGTGTTCTGAAGCCTGTTGACGATGTCTCTGGCGGCACCGTTGGTGATGAACTGGGACTCCCAGGTGTACCTGTCAAGAGTGACATTGATGGAAGCAAGGGTCTCGTTGATACCTCCGAGCATGGTCTCTGCGACCTTTTTCACATACTCAGTGACCTCTTTGTCCCCTGCCTCGAACCTCTCGAGAAGCCCGGCGATCTGTGCCTCCATCTCAGGGTTGTCGTGGATCTTCTTGGTGGCGACACGGTAGTTGAACACCAGACGGTGGTCGACCTTGTCCCTGTCGTCGGCCTTCTCGGTCTCCTCGATCTCCTTCTGAACCTCCTCAGGAGTGACATTGGCGACTCCCCAGGACATCATGACGACCTGCTTTCCCACATCGTTGACGTAGTACTCGGTGGTGACATCGTGACCCCTCATCCTGAGACATCTTGCGAGAGTGTCCCCGATGATGGGGTTCCTGGCACGTCCCACGTGGATAGGTCCGGTGGGGTTGGTGGAGGTGTGTTCAACGTTGACCCTGAGGCCGGTGGGAGCACCCTTTCCGAAGGACTCCCCCTGCTCGACGACCTCGGCAAGAAGGTCGCTGACAAGGGCTACGGTGTCGATGGTGAAATTGAGGTATCCGTTGGAGGCACTTACCTCGGAAATGAGGCCGCAGGGGGTCTTGATGGACTCTGCGATCTTCTCTGCGATGGCGACGGGTGCCATCTTGAGAGGTTTGGCGAAAGTGAAACACGGAATGGCGAGATCTGCGTTATCTGGCACTTCTTCGACGATCTTCAGATCGGCAGGTGCGCCTATGGTGGCGAGTGCATCGAGAACGGCTTTCCTGCATTCGGAAACGAACTTTTCTTTGACTATCATCTTCATCACTCCAGTCTGTACCTGAGCAGGGCGGCGATACCGCCGAACGCCTTCAAGAGCATTCCTCCCTCTTCGGAATCGGGTGTGATCAGCTGCATATCGGAACCGTATTCATCGGCCATCTCGAAGAAGTTGTCGATGAGGTCCTTGCTCTCGAGGACCTTGGCGTTGGCACCGCAGTCGGGACATTTGACCGACTGCTCAGGGTCATCGACGGTGATCTCGAACTCGTGTCCTGCATTGCACTGGCACCTGCAGCGACTCTTCCTCAGCTGACTCGAAATGAGGAAGGTATCGACAGCACCCATGACGGCACAGTGACGTACATCGTCCTCTCCATAAGCGTCGAGTCCTCCCTCGGTCTTCCTGATCTCACGGAACAGCCTCTGCATCATCTCCCTCTCCTGGGACAGCTGCAGATCGCTGATGGAGGCCTGTGCGTTGTCGACCAGTTCCTTCAATCCAGACTCGTCTGTGTAACCGGTATCGATAAGGGGTTTGATGACCCTCCTCTGAAGTTCGTGGTGGAGATACTGCTCGTTGAAGAAGAAATCCTTGGTGGGGGAGTGTCCGCCGATGATGACACCTTCCAGGTCCATGATCTTGTCAAGGAAACATGTGGTGCAGTTGTCGGCGATCTTCTTGTAGAACTCGTGTGCGGCGATCTCGATCAGCCTTTCGAAACGGACCGAGGACTGACCTCCCTGATGGTGCTTCGAGGGGACCATCGACTCGAAGTGCTTGAGCACCTGGATCCTGGTTCCGGCCAGCATTCCGATGGTCGCCTCCTTTCTGTCCATGACCAGCAGTCCGTAGAACTTCTTGTCCACGAGCATGCCGTCGAGCGGTTCGGTGAAGAAGGCCGAATCGCACCTATAAAGGAACGCGGTGATGGCCTCCGGAGGGTCGATGACGTACTGCACCATCTTGGTCTGGTCCCCTGCACGGGGCACCTCGCCGCAGAAGATGACTATTCCCTTCTCCGGAACCTTGTTGAACGTCTTCAGACGTGCCATGATGGAGTCGATGGCACTCGTGACGTTCTTGAGTGTGGTCTTAGATTTGATGTTCTGCGCCTGACCTTCCTCATCCCTGAGGTATGCCATCGCATCCGAGATCTGTTTTCCCGGCGGAACGTACACCGAAATCAGTTCGGTGCCTCTTCCTCGATAGTTCCTGATTTCTTCCATGGCCTTTTTAAAATCGTAGCGGGCCCTGTTTGCTGAATTATCCGTTGCCATTGTATGACCTTCAACAATGATTTTATCCTTAACTTATATGCGTATAAAAAAGGTGCTACCCACGAATCAAGATACCGTAGTCATATCCATCGGCGGATCCATCCTCATTCCCGACCAGAACGATTCCGTCTACATCGGAAAACTTGCGAACATGCTGAAGGAGGCCTCCAAGACCGTCAGGATCTGTGTTGTCGTCGGCGGAGGGAAGATCGCCCGCTACTACACCGTGACCGGCAGGGAACTCGGAGGCAACGAGGACCAGCTCGACATGCTCGGTATCGGATGCACAAGACTCAACGCGGGACTTCTGGCACTTGCATTGGGAGATGTCTCCTCCACCGAAATTCCCCTCGATGTCAAGACCGCCGCGAAGATGTTCCAGAAGGGCGGGATCGTGGTCATGGGAGGTACCGAACCCGGTCACACCACCGATGCCGTGGCCACCATGCTCGCCAAGGAATTGAAGGCAAAGCTTGTCATCAATGCGACGTCCGTGGACGCCGTTTACTCCGACGATCCCAGAAAGAACCCGAACGCGGAGAGGTATGATGCCATCACCATCGACCGTCTCGAGGAGCTCGTCTACAGCGACCACGGAGCGGGAAAATCCAGCGTCTTCGACCCGCTGGGCGTCAGGATCGCCAAGGAAGAAGGCATAGATATCGCCATGGTCGACGGCAGGAACCTGCCGGAACTGGAGAAGGCGATCCTCGGAAAGCCGTTCTCCGGAACCTACATCACGAGTCCAAAGGCTCGAAGTCCTCGGACTGCATAAGTTCACATCCCACGGACTCGGCCAATGCCCTGAGTCTCGTGGCCTGTGACCCTTTCATTGATTTGCGGTGGATGTACCCTATTTTCGTACCGCTCGCTTCCATCGCCTTTGAGATCGATGAAGCGATATCCTCATCGTCGAAACCCTCCAGCTGATAGTTGGGGATCATGTGTCCGAAGTTCACTTTGTGTGAAAGTGCCAGCTCGGTGAATCTGGGAGTGTAGTGACCTCCGCCCATACCTATCACGCTGATGAAATCGTTCTTCTCTCTGACAGTGTCGAGGACCTTCGCCTGTATCTCGGCGGCATCCTCTCTGCCCCAGCAGCTCTCATCGCTTCCGATCTCCAAAAACAGGGAAGGGGTCTCGAGATAGGGTCCGTGATGGGTCGCCTCGAAACATATCTGGTACTCAGGGATGGTGCAGACCCTCTTGATGGTGCGGAGCATGTCGCTCATAATGGACGGACAAGAAGGCACAAGCTTACCTTCTTCACCCCCGTATTTGGCCTCATGATAATTGCCGATCGGGTGCACCGTGAGTGCGGGAATTCCGCTGCTGGCACTATGCACGGAAGGGAATATCACCACATCCGGACGGAACCCCATTTCAATGGCTGAGCGGTCGATATGCTCGGCGCGGATATGCTGATGCTGAAGGTAGACGACCATGTCGTCCCCCCGGGAGATATATCTTCTTCCCTCAGAGTCAGTGCCCGCCTCGGACCATTCGCCTTCGGACAGGTATTTATCGACTATGTTCTTTGAAGCAATATCCTTCTCATATCTCACGATCAGTCTGCGCATTTATGTCACTCTGGGACTTTTCAGACCTTTTATGACCGTCTCCTTTTTATTCTATATGCTAAATATTAATCAATGTCTACGTTCACGATCAAAGACGTCACCGTCAAGGAGCGCATCCTTCTTCATTTAGCAAGATTCAGCAACGTCCTCCCCGGGCAGATCTACAACGTCCCATTCGATCTCACACAGGATGGGATCGCCATGGTGGTGGGCATCACCCGTTCCCATGCCTCCCTGGACCTGAAAAAACTGGGCGAGACAGGAATGGTCACCAATTGGCAGGCACACCAGAGAGGGGTCCGCAGCAAGAGATTGGTGTATTCCATCACACCCGCAGGTATCGAAAAGGCCGACCGCACCCGCGACAAGCTCAAGAGCGAAGGTATCGACATCGATGTCATCCTCGACATGAGGAGGTGCGACCCTGAGACCAAATGGAACACTCTCAGCCCCGAAGACAAAGAGGTGTTCGGAAAGATCTGCGTATTGCGCGTACCCGTGGTCAGGGACGAGTTCCCTCCGACCACCACCGGGGTCCTCCCCACCGACGTCTACGGGATGACGAGCATATCCCAGGAGGTGTCGGAAAGATACTTGGCGAACGTTCCCAAGGACGATCTCCGCAGGTGGAACAGCTGGGCCGCCGACTGGTGGCTCGAGAAGGGCAACAGGCAGGAAAGGCTCTACCACCTCATCGCCGCGGGAAGGAACCTCGAGGCCGCCAAGATGGCCGTCCGTTATGCGGACGAGTTCATGGCCAACCCCAACGAGGATCTTCTCAACAACCTCGAACTCATAGACCCAGACGATGCAACTTATGAAAAACTCCTGTGGCTCAAAAGTCAGATTGCGGCATCCTGCAAGTCCCTGGAAAAGATGAAGAAACACAGCAAGGAACTTGCCAAGCTCAAATCCCCGAAGCACTTGATCGTGGACGCTCAGATCGAGCTTGTCAAGGAGAACTATGAAGCTGCATACAACCTCGCGGCAGAGGCTCACGGCACCCTTCACGACCCGCTTTCGGCCGTCCTGATGTCCAGAGCATGCGTAAGGGTCGGAGACCTTCAGCAGGCAGACGAACTCGCTATCGCTGCGTGCGATGCGATGCACAAGATCGGAGATGCGAAAGATATCGACGAGATACTCAAGGTCAGGGCCGAGATCGCATACAGGTCCGGCGACAGAGATGCTGCCTACGCCCTCCTGGGAAAGGCCAAAGCTGCCGCTCCCGATTTCAAGAAAGAGGACCTTCAGGACCTCATCGATGCGGTCAGAGAACCCGAGACCAGAGTCGTCTTCGACTGAAGACCCAGATACTCAGAACACAGTGTTCTTTTTGAGGGAGTCGAGGTCCGAGATGTAAAGATCGCGGATGTCCTTGATGTTCCACTTGAGCATGGCGAGCCTTTCGAATCCGAATCCCCATGCAAGGACAGGGGTCTTGACTCCGAACGGTGCCAGGACCTCAGGCCTGAACACTCCTGCGCCTCCGAGCTCCAGCCATTTTCCGTTGAAAAAAACCTCGAGTTCGAGGGAAGGTTCGGTGTACGGGAAGTAACTGGGTCTGAAATTGATCTTATCGAATCCCATTCTGGCGTAGAACTCCTTGATCAGAGTGATGAGCATATCGAGGTTGGCGTTCTCATCGATGACTATACCTTCGATCTGACTGAATTCAGGCAGATGGGTGGCGTCGATGGATTCCTTCCTGAAGATACGGGAGATCGAGAATGCCTTCTGAGGTGCATCAGGATGCTCAGCGATGTAACGGATACTGCTGACGGTACTGTGGGTCCTGAGCAGTGCCTGCGAGGCCTTCTCCTCAGACCATTTTCCGCCCCATCCAGTGGAACCGGTGTCTCCGCCGTTCTCGTGGATGGCCTTGATCTTCTCCACCAGGTCCCTCTCGGCCAATTCGATCTCGGAAGGGTTGTCGAGGAAGAATGTATCCTGCATATCACGTGCAGGGTGGTCCTGGGGAATGAACAGAACATCCATGTTCCAGAAGGCGGGCTGAACGTATTCCGAGGACATCTCGGTGAATCCCATTTCGGTGAACAGCCTGCGGACCTCGTTACCGAGGCGGGTGAGGGGGTTCTTCTTGGCAGGATACGTTGCAGGTGCAAAGGTCTGGACATCGTATTTCCTGAATTCTACGTCCTTCCACTTTCCGCTCTGGATGATCTCATCGGAGACCTCGGTGAGCTCCTCTTTGAGCTCGAGTCCGGATTTTGCAATGGCTTTTCCGTCATCGGTGAGGGTGATCTCCCTCTCGGTCACCACGTTCTCTTTGATCATTCCCTTACGGGACTTGAGGTCCTTGATGACCCCCTTGTCGGCATACTTCTCGGCCACCGGGCCCTTGAGCATCCTGGAGATGAGCTCCTCGTCGGGCATCTGAGAGGAGATGGTCTTCTGTCCCAGATCGGTGAGGACGAGTTCCTTCTCCCCATCCGCCTGCTGCATGGTGGCAAGTTTCTTGCGCATAAGCCACCCGACGGCGATGTTGTCCTCGCCGTTTCCCATCTCAGAAGCGAGCTGGGACAGTGCGATCCTTCCGTCGTGTTTGCTGATGATGGTGAGTGCGATCCTCTCGGGAAGACCGTTCTTCAGAGATTCGGGATCGGTGAGTTCAAAGAACTTCTCGGAGGACTCGGCGATCTGGGCGAGCCCCTTGGACTCCAGCCAGGAAGCGGAACCCATGACCTCGACCTCGAGGGAGAAACCTCCGACATCGATCATCTGCTGAGGGCTTCCGTTCCCTCCGTTCTTGTCAAGTGCCAGCAAGAGCTTTTTCTCGTTGTAGCTCAGCCCTGAGGTAACTTCATTCATATCCATCCGAATCACCATTTGAATCCTTCGAACGCCATCTTGTCCACGATCTCTTTGGCCTCTTCCCTCTTGGCCTGATGCTCCTCAAGGAATACGTTGATCTTGGAAGTGAGAGCGACCTTGCATTCTCCGCAGAGGATCTCGCCTCTCCGGCACTTGTCCGCCATCTCGTTCAGTTTGGCGTCATCATGCTCGAAGAGATAATAATTATACTTGAAAACAGCACAGACCTCGGGATTTCCTCCCTTCTCCCTCTGTTCCTCGACGCTCACGCAGCCTCCGGTGAACGCCCTGCCGACCTTCTTCTTGACCTGTTTAGGGGTGTCGGTGGTGTAGATGGTGGCGTTCTCGTCCGATGAGGACATCTTGTCGCCGCCGTTCAGTCCGGGGCACATCTTGCAGTAGAGCATGGACGGTTTGGGATACCCCATTCCGGGGGCCACATCACGGGTGACCCTGAAGTGGGGGTCCTGATCGATACCGCAGGGTACCAGAACCCTGGTCTGCTTCCCTTCGATCTCCGTGGGCAGGAATGCGGGGGCGGATTCGAGGGTGGTGAAGAATATCCTTCCGATGTTGGATTCGCCGTCGAATCCGAAGACCGCCTTGGCGGTGGAGAAGGTGACCTTCTTGGAGACGCGGAGTGCCAGAGGGTACAGGGTCTTGATGTTCTCGGTGTCGAGGATGATCCTCGTGCGGTCAGGATCGAATCCCAATGCGATGAAATCAAGGGCATTCTCATAGGCCATGTTGCGTGTATCGTGAAGAGTGAGGTCCTTGAAAAGGAACTTCTCATCGTCGGTCATCTGGAAGAGCATCTTGCACTTGAAAGTGTCCTGGATCCACTTGTTGAAAATCCAAGGCATCATATGTCCCAGATGGGTGTTTCCCGACGGTCCGCGGCCGGTGTAGAGGTAGAATTCGTTGCCTTTGTCGTACTCATCAAGCAGCTGTGTCAGGTCACGGTGACAGTAGAAGATCCCGCGCCTGAGCATGTGGTGCGGTTCGCCATAACGGGAGAGCCTGTCGAGAAGGGCATCGTCGATGGGGGTGGTACCGAACTTCTTCATCAATACGTCGTAATCAATGTCTCCGGTGACCTCCCACGGGGTTACCTTGAATTCCTCGGCCATTGTGTGCCTTCAGTGGGAATTACTTTAAAAATCTTAGTGAACGCGCGATTAAGAAATTGCAGGTCTGGGTCCTTTGCGGTGACCAGAGAAATCACACTCCAGCAAATCCTATTAAGGGCCTCGGGGATTACGGGGGCATGTGGAGCATACTCGGGGAAAATGCGATCTATCTCGACATTCCCTACAAATTCAAAGACAAGATCATGTCCCTGGCGACCGAGGACGATGACGGAGCGAAATTCAAGAAACTCCTGGACGATTCTGACGTCAGATTCATGATCAACGGTGAGAGCGAGGAATGCTGTTTCATGATCCAGGTCCCGGACGAGTACACCCCCGAGGACATCCAATTCATGGCCGACAAGATGATCGATGCCATCATCAGGAATGATAAGGCACCTGTGAGCGTCGACGGCGTCGAACAGAACTACAAGATCATCATCAACAACAATAAGGAACCGGAGATCATCGGTCTCCGCAAGACCCCTGGCATGTCCGCCGCAGAGGTCTTCAAACCTATCCTCAGCGGATGGGCCTCTCCCGGAAAGGAGAACCCCAGTTCCCGCGGAAGATACATGGAGTGAACGGACCGAAACGGTCCCTCCATCAAACCTTTTCACCCTTTTTCCAATACCAGAAATCAAATGTGCCAGATGTTCAGAATCTCTCGGACCTGAGGCTGATCTCGCTCATATCGGATTCGTCCCGAGTGGGGGTTCCGGGATAGGATTCGTTCTCCTCGGTGACCTCCTCGTGAAGGTTCATGAGCAGGGGAACAGGCATGAAGAGTTTCCATTTGTTGGAGATGTCCGCAGAGGTTGTGGCCTCGACCGCATAGTAATAGACGATGGAGGTCAGGAACACGACGAAAAGGATGATGACCGTCGAGTAGACGATGTAAAGGATAACATTGAAAGGATCGTCCTGTCCCAGCGCCGCCTGAAGCACATAGATCATCGCTGCGAAGATAGGCACGGCCATCCTGTAGATGGTGGCCACAGCACCGTTGTAAAGGGAGAAGTCACGGTAGCTGGTGGTAATCTTCACATTCAGTGATTTGAAGACGGAGAACGGCAGAACGATGATCGGAACGTACATCGTAACACCGAAGATAAATATGGGGATGTTAGCAGAGTAATCCATGCTCACGAACGAAGGGTTCATGGAGATATAGATCCAGAAGAACATACCGACGATAAGAGAAAGGACCACAGTGCTTCCCATGTCCCTCCAGGCAAACTTGGTACCGATCTTCTTCGGCTCGATGGCGATGTTACGGGTATCGAGGTCCGGAGGCACGTTGAAAAGGAAGGCACAGAACCTGTCGCCCAGAGTGAGCTTCTCCTTGACGTTGGCATAGCGGATGTGTCCCACGACCCTGTAGAAGATGACCCTCTGCAGGGCATCGACGATACATGCCACACCCAATGCGCCCAGCATCAGATAGATGATTATCAGGACATAAAGGAACTGTTTCATTAGAATGAAAACAGCGACACCCACCACGATTATCGCCATCAGAGCGGTGATGTTCTTGTGGTCGAGGATATAGATGAATCCTACAACGGCAAACGGGACTGCGATATATGCCAGAAGGTCGTATATCGACATGTCGAACAGGGACCCGTTGAATCCGAAGACAATAGCGAAATAGGCCACAAGGGATAGCAGCCACACTGCCAGAACGACCTTGTCAAAGGTCCTCACAACGGACAGACCCACCGGGGTGTCCTTCCAGAAACTGCGCTTTTCGCCTTCTTCAAGATGCATCATTTGCTATCGGACCACACTTTGACAGAGACATTGGACTTGTTACCGGGAGTAATGCCCAGGAACAGGCACATATCGGAATAGTTTTTCGTTTCGAACGGGCCAAGGGTGGTCTCAGTGACACCTCCCACCTCTCCGAGCAGTCCTCCGCCGTCCTGAGTGGCGACGGCGACATCGAGGGGCTGTTCGGAAACGACCTTGACCCTGATCACGCGGTTCTTCTTGACATCGAAAGGATACTTCAGTATGTTGAGATAACAGGTACCGGTGGAATTGGTAGGATCGAACTCCCCGATACGAATGTCGTTCTTCTCGAACAATGTTTCCTCTTTTGAAAAGATTCCCATCCCTTACCCTATGGACAGGGTTCTTAAAAAGCATATTGGTCGCTGCAGACAATATCCCAGGTTGCCGGGATTCTGAGAGAAAAACGGGCCGACTCAGACGGACAGATGCCCCTGTTCCCCGAATGCGACTTCAACGGTCTTCTGCCTGATCGCGATACCCACTAGGATGGCATTTTGTGCATCTGGGTCTTCGGCATATCTTCTGAGATCGATCTGTTCGAGCGCTTCCTTCGCCAGTGCTTTCAGACTTTTGCGTGGGTTCACAGTGGTCTTTACCTCGATCACGATCGGCGGATTGCTCTTTGTCCTTCCGAAGAATATATCTGTCAGACCATATCCTTTCGGCACTTCCTCACGGGCCTGAAGACCGGGTGTGACAAGATAAGCCATAATGACGTCACGATACCGGTTGTGCCTTTCTGTAGGGTTTTCATCCTGAGACAATTTTTTATCCATCTGAGGCCCGGCAAGCATGGATTCAAGATATGTGTTCAAGGTCACTGCATTCCTGGAGTAGATCGCATCTACGGCATTCTCCGCCAATACTTCAGCTTCAATGGCTCTTTTGACCAATGCCTCGAAGGCGAACGCCACCTCTTCATTGACCATACCCACTTCACAGAGAGGGATTCCATTCTCCTGTTTCCCTGTGCGGACAGCCTTCAGATAACCGGTCATCGCCAGATATGAATATACGACAGAAGGCCTGACCGATGGAGAGGCCACTTCTGAATAAGAGATATTGCCATCGATCGGAGATAATAACACAGAGCCTTTGTTCTCATACAGCCCTTTCAAAGCAGATAATGATTCAGAACCCATACTGGAAAGAAAATCGGCTGACATTCCGCCCTCGGTCATTTTATTCCAGTAGGATTTCGGCTCACACTCGTTTTTGAGGTACATCATGACACTGTATGGGTTGTACACATCGGCTTCACCGAAACGATACCCATCATACCACTTCCGCACTTCATCTATTTTTTCAGATTTCCCAGCCTCTGCAAGAAGTTCGTTTACTTCGTAATCGGTGAATCCGAAATACTCGTCTCCCATCGGATCAAGTATGGTGCACATACAGGCATTGTTGAAACTGCTAAGCATACTGGCCTTAGTGAGCGGAACAATACCTGTCACCACTCCAGTTTTGATGCCGTTATTGAATTTGAAGGTCTGTTCCATAAATGGTTTCAAGCATTCGATGAATGAACGAGCCTCTTCATCCGAATGAATATTCTGAATGCAATAATCATATTCATCAACCAGAATTATGGCCTTTTTTCCATAAACTGATTCAAGAATAGAACAGAGCGTCTTGACAGACTTATCTGTATCAACTTCGGTCAACTTTAACTCAGAACAAGAAGTCAGGAATTTCGCATCAATCCTTGAAACAAGTCCGTTATCAATCAGATACAGAAACTGTTTAGCAAGATCTGATACCATGGACCTGAGGCTTTCATAATATCTCTTTTTAGAACCGCCCCTCAGATCTGCAAAATTCATTCTGACGACAGGATATGCATTTTTGTGGACTCTACATTCCGGACAGGAATCGATCTTCAGTCCTGCGAAGATATCCGGGCCATCTTTGTATTTGATGTTAAAGAAATAATCCAACATGGAGAGATTAATCGATTTCCCGAATCTGCGGGGCCTCGTATACAGATATGTGATGTTGGTGGACTCACATATATCTTTGATCATCTGGGTCTTATCCACGAAGAAATACTCTCCGGAGACCAGAGCCTTGAAATCATAGGTGCCGTCTGGATAAACCCTATCTCCCATAACTGATGATGTGTCAGCCGATTTTAAATAATCCGCAGAGGGAACAACTTATTGTGCCAGGTCTTCCAGATCGGTCGAATACTTCCACATCTTGGGGTAGTGTCCGACATCCATGAACACCCTTTCGGTCCTGACAGCAACCCCAGTATCGGAATCCATGATCTTGTCGGTGGACATCTGCATCTTACCGATGGCGACCAGTTCACCGCGGAGGGTCATCATGGCCACCAATGCGTTGCGGCGGACGTCTGGGTCTATCATATGGATGCCCTTGACGGAAAGGTCTGCACCGTGGCACACAGCGTCAACGGCAGTGGCCTTGACGATGATCTTCGGCAATGGATCGACCAGAACCTCCATCGGACGGATGAGACTGCGAAGCCACTCTCCGCGGCCGTCCTGCTGCCAAAAGATGTACGAATCGGTAAGGTCCTGAAGGGTTGCCGCATCGACCTCCTTCATCTTTCCGGAACGGGTACGCCTCAGTTCGGTCATCGATGCACCGCAAAGAAGCATCTCTCCGATGTCGATGCAGAGTGTCCGGACATATGTCCCAGCATCGCAAGAAATGCGGAAGAGGACGTCCCTGCCACGGATGTCGAGGATCTCGAGCTCCTTGATGGTACGGATACGGATCTGCCTCTTGACAGCAGACCTCACGGGCGGAAGCTGATATATCTTCCCTACGAAACGTCCCATGACCTCACGGATACGGGCCTCGGAACGGTCTGCATGAAGCCTCATCAGGCACACGTACTCTTTGTCGGAGGAAAGAACGATATCAGTCAGACGGACGGCCTTTCCGATGCATATAGGAAGCACTCCACTGACATAGGGATCAAGTGTACCACCGTGACCGATCTTATCAAGATGTAGGGCATCTCTCGCCCAGGCGGTGACCTGATGCGAGGTCGGGCCCGGAGGCTTGTCCAAAGCGATGACACCTCCGCGCAGAAGTTCCCCCAAAGAACGGTCGGAAGGCCTTACCCCCCACTTGTCGGGAATAGTATCTGGGTCTTTTACCAACATGTCTCGTGCACGCACTGCGTCGAGGATCTTCTGAAGGACCTCATCGGGGGTCAGTGTGTCCGTATTGATGATGAGATCATAGACACTACGGTCCTCGATGTCGATACCGTAGTACATCTTGTATCTCTTGGCTTCGGAGGCCTGACGCGCATTCGTTTCCTCGATGGCGTGCTGGACCTCTTTCTCCTCACGGATACCGATCCTGGCAAAACGGACCTCCGGACTCGCATCGAGATACACACGCAGGGCAGGTATGCCGTTGCGGGTGAGCATATATGCGGACAGACGGGACTCCAGAATAATATCGGAGGTGTTACGGGCGGTCTCGACGATCTTGGCGTCAATGGCCGCATCGATGCTGGGGTCCTTCTCAGCGAGTTCTCCGAACTCGATGAGAGTGAGTCCCCTTTCCGCGGCGAGCTGCCGGAACACTTGTCCGAAGACAACGGCTTTGACACCGAGTGTCTCGGACAGCTTGCCACAGACGGTGGTCTTCCCGGAACCGGGAGGACCACTGATTGTTATTCTCATGCCTCTCCCGCATTGATGGCTTTCAGACGCTTCTTGAACAGATAGAAGTTGATCAACTTGTTCTCAAGCTGTCCGATAGGGAGGCTGATAAGGGTGTAGATCACGATCCACTGGGGCATGAATCCCATCATGTTGTCCATGAGATTCGCGGCGCCCCAGGGCATGTTGATCATGAGAGGGGTTGTGTCCCCGCTCATCGTGTAGGTGACGAAGTAGAAGATCCAGGCGTAGATAGGGATGACGAACAGCATGGTGACAGGCATCAGCTTCATCATGCTGGTGCTCTGTTCCATGGATGCCTGCATCATCTGCGGCTGGATCTCCTGAAGTTTCTTCAGCTTGTAGAGATTGTTCTCGATACGCGCATTGCGCATCTCGGTGTTGAACTCACTCTGAATGTGCTGGGTCTTCGCCTGCGAAATAGGGTCTGATAGGAAACTCCTGATTACGGTGCTGAGTGTGATCATAATGAGACCTGCAATCATCAGGGTCAGGACGGGATATTTCCCGTCGAAGTCGATGTACTTGAACACGTGGTTCAGAGCCTCACCGATCTGGACCCTCCAGATCATTACGACCATCATTATGACCAGAACGCCGAGCATTCCGATCATGGTTCCTCTGGGCATAGGCTGCATGTTCTGCTGTTGCTGTGCCCTCATCTGTTCAGCACTTCCAGGGTTTGCCATTATCATTCACCACCGAAGAACCCTCTCATCATGGGGTTCATTTCCATCATCTGTTCGCGTCCGAGAGACTCATAGAACTTGATGATGATACCAACCGTAAGCAGCAGACCGGTACCGGTCGCATTTCCAGTGGTTCCGATCATATCCGCGACAGCGGCAAGCAGTCCGATCAGCGCACCCGACAGGATGGTGATGGTGGGGATATACCTCTCCAGGACCTTTGTCAGGACACGGGGGTCTCTCCTGAAACCAGGGATCTGCATTCCACTCTTCTGGATGTTCTTTGCCACGGATTCCGGGCCGAGGTTTGTGGTCTCCACCCAGAACTTGGCGAACATGATCGATCCGATGATCATCACGGTCATATAGATCGCAACGTGACACAGATTCTGTATCACAGTGTGACTGTTACCATACGACACCGGGTTCAGGATCGGCAGTAGCCAATCGGTCAGACCCTGCGGGGTTGACAGATACCACGCGATACCTCCGGATGCCGTGGTCGAGCCGCTCTCATAGACTCCGATGGCGTCGTTGCCTCCGAGGAGAGGAATCGAGCTGAGGAAGTCGTTGGTGTAGAACAGCAGACAGACCATGCTGATGTTGGCCAGCAGGGCGGACATCAGGATCACAGGGATGTTGCTTGCGTACATCAGTTTGATCGGATATCTTCCTCTGGCACCTCTTGCGTTACCATGCGACAGCGGGAGCTCGATACGGCTGGATTCAAGATACACGACCACCAGGAAGATGACCAGGGTACCTATCAGCGCAATGAGCGGATTCGGCTGTCCCAGCAGGATCATTTCGTATCCGCCGGACGCCATCTCCGAGGAGTTGGTGTTGAGCAGGATGTAAATGGTCTTGGGAATGGTTCCCGCAGGCAGATTCGACAGGGAATAGGCCCCGTCGGAATACGGATACCAGTTGAGGGTTCCCGTAAAGACCGCCTGAGCGACACCGGCCGCGATGAACAGAGATATACCGCTCCCGATACCCCATTTGGAGATGACCTCATCGAAGAGGAACACCAGATAGGAACCGATGAACAGCTGGAGGATGATCAGCCCTTTGGCTCCGAAGGAACCGAACTGCGAAGTGAACGCGTCCGAAGGGACAAGATATCCGTATACCTGAGGAATGGACTCGACCAGGATCATGACCAGGACGAGAACTTTCATCACAGACTGATAACAAGCTTTATCTTTCTTGTTGCTGAGGTCGAGCTTGATAATTTTCGCACCGACGAACAGCTGCATAATGATCGACGCAGTAACAATCGGTCCAATACCCAACTGGAGGATTGTTCCTGACGCACCGGCCATAATGGTCCTGTACTGCGCGAATATATCCAGGGAGGACTCCTGGTCCAACCCCCAGATATAAACGTTTGACATCACGAAGTACAGGATCAGGATGACCGCGACCCACATGATCTTGGTCCTGAAGTGCACGTGCCCTTCAGGACGTTTGACCGCGGGAAGCCTGTCGCCAATAGGTTTTACCTTGTACAACAGGCTTGGTTTTGCATCATCCATTTAAATTACTCCTTTCGGAATCACTCAGCGATTGAACCGCCGGCAGCCTCGATCTTCTCTTTGGCTCTCTCAGAAACCTCTGCGACGGTGACATCGACTGCAACGCCGATGTTTCCGCTTCCCAGAAGTTTGTCGATTCCGGCATCGGTCAGGTTGACCGAGTACTTGTCGCCGTCTTTGGTGGCAAAGCCCATGGCAACGAAACGCTCCATGCTCTTCTCGAGCTCGGACACGTTGATGGTGCTGTTGGCTTTGACAAGACACTGAGGCCTCTTGAAGCCGTAGTGCCCATAGTGGTTCCTGTCATTTTTGAGCATCCAGATCTTGCCAGTCTTACCGATACCCGCGTTTCCGCGTCCACCGATGATACCTGCACCACGGCCGGATTTCTTACCGCGGCCGTGGGTCCTGGATCCCCTGAATTTCTTAGTTCTGCTAGGCATTTATGACACCTCAGAGCATCCTCTTGACGAGGTCGTTGATCTTCTCGCCCCTGTATCCGAGCGCTCCGCCCTCGACGAAGGCGTGTTTGTTGCCCTCGTATCCCTTGATGGGGGGGTGGAGACGGAAGACGGGCTTCATGCCCTCGACGTCTTTGAGCTTGTACTCTCCGGCGACGATGGCCTTGGCCAGGTCTGCGACGGTGGCGAACTCGGTCTTCTCTTTGATGTACTCGTCAGTGACGGGTGCATCTCCGACGACCTTTCCGCGGGCCTTGATCATCTCAGCGAGGGTTTCCTCGTCGATGAGACCGAAGGTGCAGTAGTCCTTGACGACCTGGAGCATTCCCTTGTATGCGTCATTGACAGGGACCACAGTTGCGTGGTTGACCCTGTTGAGGCCAAGGAGGTGCATGGTGTGGGCGATGTTGTAGTTGACATCGGCCTGTCCGAGCACACGGATTACGACATATGCTGCCATTTTCACTCCTCCATAGAGTCGGCGTCGACATCGTTCTCTTTGAGTCCGATGGGTCCGGCGACGATGTTGAGCTTCTCGGCCTGGTCGTCGGTGACCCTGACGACGGAGGTCTGCCTGAGTGCGTCGAAGGTTGCCTCACAGTAGTTGACCTTGGTCTTGGTGTTGCCGCGTGCAAATCCCCAGGAATCGTGGATTCCAGCGAGGGTGAGCAGTTTCTTCGCGACATCACCGACTGCCAGTCCGATACCGCGGGGTGCGGGACGGAGGTAGACAGTGACGGATCCGGAACGTCCGATGACCTCGAAAGGCAGTGAGTGGACGGTACCGCAACCGCATTCCCAGGAACCGCAGCCCCTTTTGACCTCGATGATGTTCAGTTTGGCGTTGTCGATTGCCTTCTTGATAGTAGGTCCGACCTCTTTTCCTTTCGCCCTTCCGACACCGATGAAACCGTCTCCGTTTCCAACGATGCAGGTGACAGCGAACCTGACCCTCCTTCCGGAGTCGGTCATCCTCTGAACCATTTTCATGTCGATGACCTCATCCTGAAGATCAGGGAGGAGGATGTCAACGATCTCGGGCTCACGCAGAGGCAGTTTGGTTGCCAGAGCATCGCTCATTGTGGTGACATCGCCGTTGAGGACCATGTGTCCAAGCCTTGTTTTAGGTGACCAGTCGACCATATTTACTCAGCCTCCAGTTTCTCTTTCATACTGCTTACATCAGCTTCGATCTTGTCGTCGATGTGTTTTCCGACGATCCTGTCGTCAGCGGGGAGGACATCCTCACTGCAGGGGATCTCGAGTCCGGCATCGATCATACCCTTAGCGACGGCGAAGAGGACTCCGCCGTGCTGGGGGTTCTGCATACCGAGATCGAGCACTGCGTACTCGACCCCTTCCTTCTTGGCCTTGAGGCCTGCGGCGTATCCGACAAGGTACGCAGCGGGGATGGAGGAGCAGGAGTGCTCCCATCCGAGCTTGGCGAGTGCCTTGGTGTCGGCTGCCGTTATCACGACGTCTCCAGTCATGGTGAAGTCCACGAACTGGACGGTGATGTTCTTGTTGGACCTTCTAACGACTGCCCTGGTCTCATGGCTCGCGAGGAGCTTCTTCCTGGTGTAGTAGTTAGTGCGGCTTTCTCTTCTTCTGCGGAACGCAACTTTGTATCTAGGTCCTGTAGCCATCAGATCTCCTCCTCTTTCAAGTTGCCATCGGCGACCATGTGCTGCTTCAGGTTCCTGCGGGAAGTGTAGAGACCTCCCTTGGCCTTCCTGTAGTAGAGCCTGTATACGGAAGGCGAGATCTTGCCGTTCTCCCTGAGCTGTTTGAGCTCGTCACGGATAGGCCTGATCGTCGCGATCCAAGCGCGCTTGGCAGGAACGCGTGCGTTTGCTGTTCCTTTCCTGCTTCCAGGTCCTTTGCGCTTACCGCTGGCTTTCTGTTTGGCTGCGTGTCTTATCCTACCTTTGGACGTGCCCGCCTTGGGTTTGGCCTTGATCATGCCAGACTCGATGGCGTTGCGGATATCTCCGCGGGTGATGCAGTCCTGGACCTCTTCCTCTTTGGTGGGGTCGATCCAGACCCTGTTCTCACCGCACTTAAGGATCTCGGCTGCAAGCCTCTTCTGGTTTTTCAGGTCGGACATGTTCATACCCTCCTGTTCTCAGTGGGAAGCTTGTTCAGCACACGGATGCCGAGCTCCTTTGCCCTGCTCTCGATAGCGATTCTCTTCTTGACTCCGACGGTACCGCCGATACGGGCCGCCTGGGTCTTCGGGTTGATGGTCTCGAGGCCGTCTACGTTGTAGACCATGACCTCTTCGAATCCCGAGGGGTGAAGTCCCCTCACGAGTGCGGGTCCGCCGTAACCGATCTCGACCATCGGCGGCCTCCTCTTCATTCCCCTCCTCATCTTGGAGTGGATACCCCTGGGTCTCCTCCAGGACTCACCGAGCTTCTGGTACCTGAACCACTCCTGCCTCTTGAAGGCGGGGCGGTTTCCGGAGATGATGGCCCTCTTGGCGAGTGCGTCGATCTGCTCTTCGCTGAGCTCGGCCTTAGGCTCGACGGTGTATGCGCCGGCCTCGACGACCTCGGCGACAGGTGCAGCCTCTTTGGGAGCCTTGACGGACTCGCTGTTGAGTGCGTCCTTCCAGTTCTCAAGGGTCTTGGGTCCGACACCGGAGAGGGTCTTGATGATCTTCTTGGACTCGGCCTCGTCGTTTACGGCGTCCTTCAGCTGCTCGACAGAGGTGATTCCGATGGACTCAAGCTCTGCGACGTTGGCATCCTTGAAGCCGGGAAGGTCTTTGAACTCTTTTACGCTCATTCTTTCACCTTGTGAGATTTGTGGACGATGTAAATTCCATCCTCGAACACCCTCTTATCAAATCCGCCCCTCATAGTCGATCTCTCGATGTTTGCGGCGGTCTGACCGACATCCTCTATGTTGATGCCGGTGACAGTGACGTCAGTTCCGGAGATCTTGACGTCGACGTCTCCGATGATGTTGGCGAAGCGGGTGGCGTGGCCTCCCATGTAGTTGTTGACCTCGACCCTCTTCTCCTTCTTGTTGACGACAACTTTGAGAGGGAAGTGGTTGAAGACGATCTTCAACATGTAGGTGTATCCCTCGGTGACTCCCTTGAACATGTTCCTCACATGTGCGTGGAAGGTTCCCACCATTGCTTTGTCTTTGATTCTCGGGTATTCGCAGCTCACGACAACGTGATCGTTGTCGATTGCTACATTTACGCGGGGGTGCGAGAAGTTTCTGCTCAGTTCACCTTTAGGTCCTTTGACCTTGAAGGTGTTCCCGTCCATAGAGACGGTGACCCCATCGGGTATGGCGATGCGGCTTTCGATTATCCCTGCAAATGTCATTGTTCATTCCTCAGTACACGTAGGCAAGTAGTTTTCCGCCGATGCCAAGTTCTTTGGCACGGGCCTGTGCAACCACACCGTCGGTGGTGGTGAAGATAAGGACACCGAAATCCTGGGCGGGGAGGTACCTCGCTTCGTATTTCTCGATGTCGGTGAGTTTCACCGAGTACCTGGGCTTGATTACACCACAGTCGTTGATGGCTCCTTTGAGGAGGACACGGAACTTTCCGGCCTTTCCGTCTTCGACGTACTCGAACTGGTTGATGTATCCGTAGTCCTGCATTACTTTGAGCACACGGCCGATTAGTTTGGACGAAGGTGCGATTTCGCATTCCGCCTTTCCGTTGAGGGAAGCGTTCTTGATCACGCACATTGCGTCGTTGAGTGGATCGCTCTGCATTTTTGTTCACCTCACGAATATTTCTTGAATCCGAGCTCCGGGGCCATGTCCCTGAAGCACTGACGGCAAAGGTGCATTCCGTATTTCCTAATGATACCGCGCCTGCGTCCACAGCGGTCGCAGCCGACCTGTCTTCCGAACTGTTTCTTAGGTTTCACTGAACCACCTCAAGATTGAATTTCTTCGTCATGTACTGGATGGCCTCATCCCTCTGGATGCGGTGTTCCTTGGGGAGCCTCCTGCTGAGGAGGGCCCTCCTCTCGACACGGCAGCCACCGCGCCTGCGAATGACGACGTTTACGTCCATTCCGAAGATGCCTATCTCGGGGTCGTATTTCATACCATCGAAATCGGTGTAGTCGGAGATACCGAAGGACATGTTTCCTTCCTTGTCGAAGGAGTAAGAGTAGATCTTGTTCTCCCTGATGGAAAGGGCCTGTTTGAGGAAATCCTCGGCAACGTCTCCCCTGAGGGTGACCTTACATCCGAGAGGCATACCTACACGGATTCCGAGGTCCCTGTTGACGGTCTTGGACATGGTCTGGACAGATTTCTGCTTGGTGACCATCTCAAGGACCTTCTGGGCCTTGACGAGTTTCTCACCGGCTTCACCGACACCGATGTTGACGGTGACCTTCTCGATACGGAGATCCCTCATGGGGTTCTCGGTTCCGCTCATTCGGAAGCCTCCGCGATCTCGGATTTGCCGGTACCGATGACGAAGATGTTCTTCTTCACGGTCTGGTTGTTGCTCTTGAAGAGGACGGTGTTCTCGGTAGGCCTGTTGACGACTGTGTATTTCTCCACGGTCTCGACGTTTCCGATGTGGCGTCCGTTGATGATGAGGACGACTGCGTTCTCCTCGAGGGGGTAGCAGGCGACGATCTTGTTGTCCGCAAGGTTGAGCTTGACGGAATCGCCGGTCTTGTACTGGTTCTCATCGAGAAGGACGTTCCTTCCGCCGCTGAGGTTGAGCTGGATCTTGCCGCCTGCGACCTTGGTCTTGCCCTCGATCCTGCAGAGGATCCATTTTGCATCCTCTTCGGAAACAGGGATAAGAGTGAGTTTACCCTTCTTGGTCAACTGGACGCGGTAGTTCGCTCCGGACTTGGGGAGGGAAACGACATCCATCAGTCCGACGGGTGCCTTTGCATCTTTGATGGCCCTGCCGTTCACGACAAGGTCACGTGCAGCGACGATCTTCTTGGCTTCTTTGGCAGTGTCACATACCTTAAGCATGTCCCTGAGGATCATGGATGCGGGCATGGACTCACCGATGCTGTGTGCACCTGCGGTCTGCCTGGTTGCCCAGAGCTGGACCTTCTTGGGGATGGGCCAGGTCTTAGGCATTGTGAGTCTCTTCATGTGGTTGCTCATTCTGCGGCCTCCTTCTTCTTACCGAGGGCTTCTGCCCTGAGGGAATCCTCGAGATTCAGCTTGGTGATGACGAGGTTCGACGCGTGGATGGGACGCGCCACGGCAGTTCCGTCTACCTGTTTGATGGTCACTCCCTCGATGGAGACGCGTCCGGTCTTGGTGAACACGTTGATGACCTTTCCCTCGGACCCGCGGAGGTCCTCGTCGCCACGGAGGACGACGACAGTGTCGCCTGCGCAAACCCTGGCGGAACGAACTCCGTATTTCTCGGCAAGTTCCTTGCTGAGGTGTGCGGAGAGCATTTTTCTCTTTACGTGGGCAGGGGCGTTAGCCTGAGCTTTCCTCTGAACCCTTGCTTTACTGCTTACCATTCATTTCACCTCAAACGATCGTGCTGGCGGTCGCTGCAATCCTGGGCCACCTGTCGGCGGCTTCCCTTGCAACGGGGCCTTTGATGTCGGTTCCTTTCGTCTCACCGGTGTCGGTGACGAGGACGGCGGCGTTGTCTTCGAAGAAGACCATTGTTCCGTCGGGACGCCTGTAGGGGCGCCTCTGGCGGACGATGACTGCGAAGACGATCTGACGCCTCATGGCGGGGGTACCTTTCTTCACAGATGCGATGACCATGTCACCGATACCCGCTTTGGGGCTCCTCCTGGCTACACCGTGGTAGCTGGGGACGGTGATGATCTCGATCACTTTCGCACCGGTGTTGTCGATGACAGTGAGTTCGGACTGCTGCTGAAGTCCGCGGGTCTGTGTTCCTGCGATTCCCTTCATTCAGATCACTCCTTCTTCTCGACCGCCACGAAGGACACGGTCTTGGAGATGGGGCGGCATTCCATGATCTTCACAGAGTCGCCCGCTTTGAGGTTGAGGCAGGGTGCGGCGTGAACGGCGTACCTTGCGGACCTCTTCTCGTACCTTTCGTATTTCTTGACGAACTGGAGATAATCGCGTTTCACGATGATGGTCCTGTTCATCTTGACAGTGTCTACGACACCGTCGATGATCTGTCCCCTGACGGAGATGGTTCCGTGGAAGGGACAGTTGGGGTCGCTGCATTCGCCCTCGGGAGCGGCGACCTCGATTCCGATGTTATTTACTTTTGCTGTCATAGTATTCTCACCTAACCTTTTTCATTCTGTCTTCAGGTCGGTGAAGGATCTTGCTTCCTTCAATGTCTATCTGCTCGTTGTGATACGTGAATCTGAACTCGTTGCCCGACTTGGGTACCATTCTCTCAGTTCCGGCCGATTCGATGGTGAACGTGTTCTTTGTTTCGTCGACCACTCTGCCGGAGATTCCGGAGAACGGCGCTGACAGCACAATCACGTCAAGGCCTATGAGTTCTGATTTCATGATATCGCGGTTGTTCATCTGTTTACCTTACTTCGGTGCGGAATCCCATCTCCTCCAGGACGAGTTTCACCTTTTTCTTGTGATCTCCCTGAAGTTCGATGCGTCCGTCTTTACAGGTGCCTCCGGCCGCGCATCTGCTTTTCAGCGTCTTTGCGAGGTCGGCGATGTCGATGTCGTTGCCGTCGATACCGTCGATGACGGTGACGGTCTTTCCGTACCTGCGGCTGTCGATAGAGATTCTTACACTCTGCTGCTCACGTGCGATCTCCTCGCACATGCACAGTTCTTTCGGCAGGCCACACTTAGGGCAGATCTCAGACATCAGAGCTTCTCCTCCTCCTTCTGTACGGTCAGAATGCGGGCGATGCTGGTCCTGATGGAACGGATGATGCCGGGGCTGGAGGGGGCTCCACCCATGGCGGAGACTCCCCTCTCGTGCATGAGCTCATTGCGAAGCTCCTTGAGCTTCTCGTTGCGCTCTTCTGCGGACATGTTCCTGATATCGGCAATCTTGAGTGCTGCCAACTTCATTCCTCCTTGACCTGGCTTGCGGTCTCGACCTTGAAGAGATCGGGGAGCTTCTCAGCTGCGGCCTCTTTGCTGGCGACCTGAATCTCTGCGGGAAGTACGGAGTCCTTGTCCATGATCTCGACGGTGACACCGATGACACCCATCTTGAGGGTGGCGACGGCGAATCCGTGCTGGACGTACTGGATCTTGGGGTCTCCACAGTATTTGATGGATCCCTCTTTGAACTTCTCGGTCCTGTGCCTCTGTCCGCTCAGTTTGCCTGCGAGGATGATGTAGCATCCGCGGGCTCCGGCGTCCATGACCCTCCTCAGGGTAGCGTGTCCTGCCCTGCGGAAGTGCCATCCCCTTTCAAGGGAGAAGGCGAGTTTCTCAGCCATAATCTGTGCGTTAAGGGAGACGTCTTTGACCTCGTTGACCTCGATCTGAGGGTTCTCGAATCCAAAGCGCTCCTCGATGACCGTGGTCAGGGTCTTGATGGTCTGACCGCGGCGTCCGATGACGAGTCCAGGCCTCTCGGTGGCGAGGATGATGCGGGTTCCCAGAGGGGTCCTCTGAACATCCAGGCCGCCGAATCCTGCGCGGGAGACCTCTTTCATGAGGTATTCCTTGAGGAGGACCCTGCGGACGTTCTCTGCGACGAACTTTCTCTCTGATGCCATTTCACTCCACCTCCGAGAGGATGATCTCGATGTTGACGGTGTCCTGGTTCCACTCGGTCGCACGACCCTGTGCCCTGGGCATGTGGCCGGGAATGACCTGGCCCCTGGCGACAGTGATGGTCGAGATGACCATGTTGGCGGAATCGAGTCCCTTGAAGTCTGCGTTGGCGGCAGCGCTGTTGAGGGTTGCAAGGATAGCCTTGGAGACCTTCACAGGGTACCTTCCGGGACCTACTCCCTGTTTGTGGGAGACACGCTTGTTGTATCTCCTGAGTTTGACAGGGGTCTCTTTTGCGATGACGCTCTCGAGGAAGGCCTGAGCCTGAGGAACGGCCATTCCCCTGACTGCGCAGGCGACTTCGCGAGCGAACTTGGGGGAGATGGGCTGTTCTTTGCACAGGGCCTTGGCGGTGGAGTCAGGATCTGAAACAGTTGTGTAACCTTTGTTGACCATATCCATTCACCTCACTTGAGCGGCATGAACTTCGAAGACCTGGTAGCACCGACTCCGGGTCCGGAGTGCGCAGGTTCTTTCCTGTTCATGACAAATTCACCGAGGTAGCATCCGATCATTTCAGGTTTGATCGAAACCTCGACGAACTCTTTTCCATTGTAAATTGCGACTGTCTTTCCGACGAATGACGGGAGGATGGGGAGGTCCCTGCGGTGGGTCCTGACGACCTCATCGCACTCACCGTTCAGTTTGTCGAAGACGAGCTGCTGCTCGTAGTTCAGTCCACGGAGGTAGGTTCTCCTGGACCTGGAGGGCAGAAGCTCGAGGACATCTTCGAAAGGCATGGCACGGAGCTGTTCCAGGTTGTATCCGCGGAACATGAACTCCTTCTTTCTCCTCGCCTGGATTGCGGATGCCTTCTTCCTGGATTTCCTCCTGGAGGCTTTCGCGGATCCCATGATTTTCTTTGCCATTGAGCTCACTTCCTCTTAATCTTCTTCTTAGGTGCAATGAAACCAGCTTTCTGTCCCGGAGGTGCGTTCCTTCCATGGCAGTTCGGACCACCGACGTGCGGGTGACTTCCTCCTCCGTTGGGGTGGTCGACAGCATTCATTGCTACTCCTTTGGTCTTCTTGTTTGCAACGGATCTGGACCTCAGGGTCAGGTAGTTCTTTCCTGCCTTTCCGAGGGGCTTGTCGATCCTTCCTCCACCAGCGACCACACCGATTGCGGCACGGCAGTTGGGGTTGAATTCTTTCAGTACGCCGGAGGGCAGAGAGAGGACGACAACCTTTCCCCTGCTGACGACGAGTGCTGAAGTTCCTGCGGTCTTGACGAACTTACCTCCGTCTCCGGGCTGACCCTCGATGTTGTGGACGAGAGTACCCTCGGGGATGTTCGCGAGAGCGAGGATGTTTCCTGCTTTGACACAGTCTCCGCCGAGAGAGATGGTCTGTCCGACCCTGGTACCCTCGACTGCGAGCTGGTAGCTCTTCTTCCCCTCGAAGTCGATGACTGCGAGCGGGGAGGTCCTTCCGGGAGCCTGGATGAGGTCTTTGATCGTTCCCTTGGCTTCATAGTGAGGAATCCTCACATCATCCACGTGCCTGTGGGAGGGGGAGCGGTAGTGAGAACCTCCGCGGGCTCTCCTCTGCGGTATCAATCTTTTTCCCATATTTTCACCTCAGAACACTCCGACCCTCATGCCGACTTCCTCTGCAGAGTATCCTTCTGCGAGTTTGATGATGGCATGTTTGCCGTCTTTCTGAATTCTGGTCCAGACGCGCTCCACCTTGACCTCGAAACGCTCTTCGAAGGCGAGTTTGATGTCTGCCTTGTCAGCGTCCCTGTTCACGATGAACTCGATCTTGTTTCCGTCCTTGAACTTCTGAGCTGCGGTACCTGCCATGAGGTTGAGCGCTTTCTCAGTGACGAACGGCCTAATGAGTATGTCACTCTGCTTCATTCGGTCCACTCTCCGATCTTTGCGATGGCGGACTTGGTGTAGACGGTGAGCCTTCCTGCGTCTCCTCCGGGAGCGAGCAGGCTGGTGTTGAGCGTGCTGATCTCTTCGATCTCGACGCCGGGCAGGTTGTTTGCGCCCTTGAACACGGCTGCGTTCCTGTCTTCATCTGCTACTACAATAAGAACAGATACAGGGGTCCTGTACTTCCTGTTCCTCATCTTTCCTTTTCCTGCGCGGATCTTGGTTCCGTCCTTTGCGCGCTCGACATCGTATCCGATTCCGATTGCGTCGAAGGTGGCCATGACCTCTGCTGCGGTCTTGACGTCGGCGAATGCGTCGTCGACGACGATGGGGAAGGAGACCTTGTCATCGAACCTGTGGCCGCGTGCTTTGACGCAGTCTGCACAGCCGGTTGCGGCGAGTGCGGACAGGCGGGCGATCTTGAGTTCCTTCTTGTTGACCTTCTGTTCCCAGATCTTCTCGACCTTCGGGGGGTGTGCCCTCCTACCGGTGACGTTGTTAGGGGACTGGGTTGCCCTCCTCCCATCGTGGAGACGCTGAACACGTGCGACACCGCGTCCTTTTCCCCAGGTGCTGACAGAGTGCCTCATACCCGAGAGGGGGTTGGGACCGTATGCCTGCCTGCTGTTGGCGGCTGCTGCAAGGATGGCCTTCTTGATGATGTCGGGCCTGTAAGCGGTATTGAACGCTGCGGGAACCTCGATGGTGCCAGAAACCTCTCCCTTTACGGAGTAAACGTTGGTTGTGGTCATTTAAATCATGCTCCCTGTTTGGATTCGATCGAAACGTAGGTGACCTCAGCGGCGCTGGTGTCGGCCTTGGCGGGGACCCTGGTTCCGTCCCTGAATCTGATGAGCCTCTTGGTGGGTCCGGGAACGGATCCCTTGATCAGGACGTAGGTGTTCCTGACCTCACCGTAGTTGGTGAATCCTCCCTTGGGGCTGATCTCTTTTCCGTCGGTTCCGATCTTGACGATCTTCTTGTTGAGTTCGGTCCTCTGGTGGTATCCCATCTGTCCTCCGAGAGGTACAGTGGACCTTACGTATCCAGGCCTCTTAGGACCAAGGTTACCGATTCCGCGGCGGTGTTTGCTGTTCCTGTGGGAAAGCAGCTTGATACCCCACCTCTTGGTGGCTCCCTGGAATCCCTTACCTTTGGTGATGGCGATGACATCGATGATTGCTCCCTCGGGTGCGAAGTCGGTAACTGCGACCTCTTTTCCGAGAATGCCTTTTGCGTACTCGATCCTCTCGCTCATCGAACCGCCTCCGATCCTGAGTTCCATAAGGTCGGGGACCTTCTTGGGAACTCCAGAGACGAGCTTGGGCTGGGTGTATGCAAGGACACGGACGTCCTCGACATCGAGTCCGTCGAACCTGGAGAAGTCAGGCTCTCCCCTCTTGGGGACGTTGACCCTTCTGTCAAGCAGGGGGTCGACATCTGCTGCCCAGACCTCGCCTGCGGTCTTGAGTCCGAGAATGGTGTTCTCGTAGAACCTGACTGCGGCGATCTTCATGGGAGGGACCTCGACGACAGTGACGGGGGTCTGAACTTCCATTCCGGAGGTCGTGCTCTTTGCTTTTTTGTCAACAACGAACGCGTGGGTCATTCCTGCCTTGTATCCTGCGAATCCCTGAATCTTAGGTGCTCCGCTGATCTCAGGCCAGGAGTCCAACCTCGGCGTCTGCGATTTTGCTCTCTTCCTAGGGCCGAATGCCCTGGATCCCTTCTTTGGGCGTCTTCTTTGCGGCATATTTCACACATACCTGCGAGGGTCTCTTCGCTAACCTCGCGCTTTATTAGACGAACGCCTTCATGAACCGACCGTGACACCATATTCGCCACCAGAAAGCCTATGAGGCAGGTGACAAGCGTGGGTTGCAGATGCATTGCCCGATGTGTCTGGTCGGACATAGAGTATGTCCAATCTAAAGGCTTGTATAGCCAGGTTATATATAAAAGTCGCTGGCACGCATTATTATATTATAGAAGGGGGAAGCGGTTTTGGAAAGGATTTGGAAAGGAACGTCAGAGCTTACCTTCCTTGGCCTTCTTCTTGGCACGGTCCATACGCTGTTTCGCGGTGAAACCGGTGGCCGTCTCAAGGAATGCGTTGAGCTTCCTCTTGGAGTTGAGGATCTCCTCGTCGGAGAGGGATTTGACGTCATCGATGTTGACGGTCTTCAGGAGCATCTGGGTCTTTGAAATCACCTGGGCACAGATCTCCGCCATGACGCCGTAATGGGAGATGAACATACCGTCCTTCTCGGCCACATTGCCGAAGATCTCGTTCATGATCTCTCCGAGTTTGGCTCCCTCGATCTTGTCGTAGAATCCTCTCTTGATGTCAAATTCGGTCATTTCACTCATGGTCTCACATCTTTATGATAAGGTCGCTTTCCAGGGCACGGTCGATGTCCGCCGGGGTCCCCAGGAGCCTTTCTGCGGACAGGTAACGCTCCCAGGTTAATTTACATTCGCACTGAACCTGCAGGTCGGCGGGATTCTGACTGAAGGAGAATTTCTCGACGGCGGCAAGTGCCTCGGCATCGCAGTTCCCGCAGTTGTGGACACCCCTCTGAGAGCCTCCTCCGGACGGTGAGGAGATGACCCTCGAATGAACAGTGCCAGACAGCGTTTTCATGACCTCTATGAGAGACCATATCCAAGGCGATCTGAAGTCACCTCTCTTCCACAGGCGCTCCACGTAGGTGCCGTGCTGAATGTTCAGGGGATTGATGGAAATCTCATCGGAGAACGGATCCGCGAAGCGTGCTGACGAGATGGCATCGTCCATTCCAGTCTTCTCTGTCAGGAACGGTGGTTTGAGGAGCAGATAGGTCCTCACCATCAGTCCGGCGGCCTTCAGCTTCTCGGCGGCCGCCTTGCTCTGGGCGGCGGTGAACCCTTTATTGATACATTTGCAGAGGATCTCCTCGTTGGAGGTCTCGAGTCCGAGGGCCACCGTTATATTCTTCGGAAGGGCCTTCACAAGGTCGTCGGTAATGTACTCAGGCCTACTCTCCACAAGCAATCTGGCACATGTGGAGAATTCACGGAAGACACGGTCCCTGACAGACTCTGGGATCTCATTGGTGTCGAAGAAACTGCCGGAGGTGTAGATCTTCACGAACGGCTGTCCCTTGAACCTGATCAGGGCCTGGTCGATCTGAGCGTTCAGGTCCGCCTCGGTGACACCGGTGAGGGATGCTGTCCTGTAGCCGCACATGGTACAGCCCCCGTTCCCTGCACGGGTCCAGGCACATCCGTTGGTACGCATGATGAGGACCAATGCATCGACGATCTTCCCGTCGGCCATGTCCTTCTCGGTCCAACAGGCCTCAAGCTCGTTGGGCATTCTTTTGCTTTTCATCGACGCCCGCACATCTGGCACACAATTAAACCTATCGCACGCACACGCGCAAGTATTTTTAGGGGGCAATTATACTGCAGGCCAGATACAATGTCCAAAAAGATAATCATCATCGGTTCAGGCGCCGCAGGAATGTCGGCCGCATCAGCTGCAAGAGCAGCAGACCCAGATGCTGAGATCACCGTGTTCACGGAAGACAGAGACGTGGCCTATTCCCCCTGCATGATCCCGTGGGTCCTCGAAGGAAAATCCACCTGGGACAACATGATCATGCACGACCCCGCCTGGTACGCCAAGAACAGGAACATCAACATCCTGACCGAGACCACCGTCGAGTCCGTTGTGAACGACACCCCCCGCGGTGCACCTGCAGTCAGGACCGTCACCGCAGGCGGAAAGACCTATGAATACGACTCCCTGGTCCTCGCCACCGGAGGAAAGGTCTTCATCCCCCCGATCGAGGGAACGAACCTCAAAGGAGTGTTCACCGTCAGGACCGTCAAGGGAGGACAGGAGATCGAGGCTTATCTCAAACAGTCCCAGAACGTCGTGATTGCCGGCGCAGGTGTCATCGGACTCGAGCTGGCACTTTCACTTGTCAACATCGGAAAGAACGTCACCGTCATCGAGATGATGGGTCAGGTCATCCCCCGTATCGCGGACCAGGACATGGCCGACGACATCCAGAAATACCTCGAGACCAAAGGTGTCAAGTTCATGATGAAGACCCCTGTCCAGGGTGTCATCGGTACTGAAAAGGTCGAAGCCGTCAACGCCGGAGGACAGACCGTCCCCTGCGACATGGTCATCTTCGCCACCGGAGTGCGTGCCAACACCGACATCGCCAAACAGCTCGGTCTGGACATCGGACAGCTCGGAGCGATCTGTGCCGCCCCCACCCTGCAGGCGTACAAGAGAGGAAGACTCTGCCCCGATATCTTCGTCTGCGGCGATGTGTTACAGTGCCAGTCCGCCATCTATGCCGGACCCACCATGAGCCAGCTCGGTTCCTCTGCCGTCAAGCAGGGAAAGATCGCCGGTTCCAACGCGGCCGGAAAGAAGCTCGAGTTCGGACCCGTCGCCAGCCCCTGGATCAGCGTCGTCGGTGAAAAGCAGATCGCAGGTACCGGAATGTCCCTGGGTCTTGCCTCCTGGTACGGTGCCGAGACCGTCACCGGAAAGGCAGTCGGACTCTCCCGCGCAAGGTACTTCCCCGGAGCCAAAGAGCTCATCGTGAAGGTCGTTGCCGATAAGAACACCCACCGCCTCATCGGGGCCCAGATCATCTCCGGAGAGGACGCCACCGGCCGTATCGACTGGCTGACCTCGGTCATCATCAGCAGGGTCACCGCAGAGGAGTTCCTGGCAAACTCCGAGAACGCCTACTGCCCCCCGACCTCGCAGGTCAGGGACGTCGTGTTCGCCGCCGTAGAAGACCTTGTCAAGAACCTGTGATCCGATGGACCAGGAAGAGTACGACAAACTTTACAAGGGCCTCAGAGGCCCTAAGGACCTCGAGGCCTTCGAGAAGGAAGGATACGACCCCCGTATGCTTGAGACCATCTATACCCAGAAGATCAATCGGGGCGTCAGAAGGAAGCATCCGTTCGTCAAACGGAACACCAAGAACATGCTCAGAGAGTGGAAGTCCGGTCACACCTTCTGTCAGATCGCGAAATCCTACAAGTACCCCCCGATCCTGACCGCGATGATGATCTTCCAGGAGAACGGCACCAGCCGCAAGGCATTCTGGGAATACGTCAGAGACCCCAGCCTCCTCGACAGCGAGGAGACCGCAAAGGAACTCCAAGAGGCCGCCGAGAAGGACCTTGTGTTCTCACCAGAAGGAGTGGCCAAAGCCAACGAAAGGGGAAAATGGGGCGAGGGTCTGCTCTGGGAGTGGCTCGACGGTCAGAACATCGATTACAAGACCGAATACGACGAACGCAACGAGGACGGAAACCAGGGAAGCAAAACCCCCGACTGTCTCCTCGCCGAGCCCATGGATTTCAACGGAACAAAGATCTATTGGATCGAGAGCAAAGCCTCGTTCGGAGATTCGGTGGAGTTCAAGTATAACTGCACCAAACAGCTTATCCCTTACACCCAGCTTTTCGGCCCGGGTGTGGTCGTCTATTGGAACGGACACGTCGACGGTCTTGAATGTCCCAGCGACCTCCTTATCGAGGACATCGGAATTCTTGAAAAAGATCTGAAACCGTTCAATGATGTGAACTGAGGGGGTGACCCCCACTCAGTATCACAGGGCAGGAATGTTCTGCGCGAGCTCTTCCCTGAGCTCTCCGAGAGTGGCGGTCCTCTCGGCATATGCATTGTGTTTGTGGATCGATTCCTCGGAATCGCTGACGACCTTTACCTCGACGTCGTCGGGAAGATCCTTGTAATTGTGGGTGACCAGGGTGAGTCCGTTCCTCACGACATCCTCGACGAAACGGGTGTTGGAGTGGGCGTTGATGACGACCTTTCCCTCATCCTCCCTCTTCAGAAGCTCGAAGGTAGGGGTGGAGACGGATTTCTCAGCGAGGCTGATGAGATCGTCGACCTCGATGTTCTGGGACCTGTCAGTGGTGAGGGTGATGGTGACGACATTCCTCTGATTGTGGGACATCATTGGGAATCCGGGGTTCTCCACATTGAGGAGTTCTCCGACGGTCTCCTGAGCACAGGGGCAAGCGGTCATTCCAACGACCTCGACACCGATCATTTTGCGGATCTCTCCGTCCCTGACACCGTGAGCGCCGGCGTGGATCTTGTAAAGTTCCAGCGTGTCCCTTCCGGAGGGGGTCTTGTTCGCTTTGTAGTAGTCTGCGACGACGCTGACGTAGGCGTTGGCCGCGTACTCGTGTTTGATAAGGAGCTTCTCGACCATCTCCACCGCGAGGTTCTCGATTCCGCTGATGGGTTTGCTGACGGTCTCGTCCGCCACAGCCCTCAGGACCTCGACGTTCCTGGAAAGATGAGATCCCCTCTGAGATGCGGGCAGGTCAACGTAGATATCGAAAGTACAACTGACGACACTGTTGAGGGGACTTGTCAGTCCGGGCCTGCTGATCATGACCGGTTTACGGACACCGGAAACACCGACCTTGGTCAGTTTGAATCCAGAGGACCCTTTACCGTACTGTACGTCACACTTCAATGCCATGGTGGGCTGAACGATGAGGATTACTTAAATCCTATACCATAACCATTAATTGAGTTAACACGGATTTCATCGAACACATTATACGGTCCGCGGTCATCCCAGGTGGCAATGATTAGCGGAGTGGACGAGGCCGGGAGAGGCCCGATGTTCGGACCTTTGGTCGTCGGGGCGGTATTCTGCGAGGACGACCGGGTGCTGCGTGACATCGGAGTGAAGGATTCGAAGATGCTGACCCCTGCCACCAGGGACCGTATGTTCGATGAGATCTCCGATGCAGTGAAATGGTGCACCGTGCCGATATCCGCGGAGGAGATCGATGCGAAGATGAAGACCCAGTCGCTCAATATGATCGAGCTGGAACTCTTCGTCGAGGCCGTCTCGAGCAACCCTTCGGATGTAGTCTATGCGGACTGTCCCGACGTGGACACCGACAGGTTCGGAAGGATCATGTCCGTGAAGCTCGACGGAAGGAAGGTGGTGGCCGCCCACAAGGCCGATGCCCTGTACCCCGTGGTCTCCGCCGCATCCATAATGGCCAAGGTCACCCGCGACCGGATGCTGGACGATCTCCGCAAGGAATTCGAGTGCGACATAGGTTCCGGTTATCCAAGCGACCAGGTCACGGTGAACTTCATAGAAAAATGGATTAAGGATAACGGTTGTCCTCCCCCTCATACACGCAGATCTTGGAAACCGGTGAAGCAGATGCTGTCCGCCAGGTTCACCACCAAGATAAGCGACTGGTGATACCCATGACCATGGAAGAACAAATCAAAGGACTCATCGACAAGTTCAACAACAAGATGAACAAGGACGAAGCGACCAGGGACGAGGTCAAACATCTCAAGAAGACCTTCACCCTCGACCTTGACACCGAGAAATACTCATTCAAACTCGAGAACGCCCAGATGTTCGATTTCAAGGCAGAGGCCGCTCCTGAATCGGATGTCACCGTCACCTGCACCCCTGAGAACCTCCAGAAGCTCATCGACGGAGACCTCAGGCCTATGAGGGCTTACCTTACCAAGAAGATCAAAATCGAAGGTAAGATCCAAGACCTCATGTTCCTCAAAAAATTCCTTTGAAACTGAATTCCGCGGTGTTTTCTTACCGCGGATTCAGACCAACTTTTAAATAATAAGTCCTCTGTCAACCAGTATATAGCGAGGTAGGGTAGCCAGGATATCCCGTCGGGCTCATAACCCGGAGATCAGACGTTCAAATCGTCCCCTCGCTACCATCTTTTTTCGTTCAACAGTTCGTTTTGGGTCCTTCCGCTCCCGTGAGTTTTCACTTGCTTTCGGGATCGGAAGTATGCAAAAATAAGATGTCTGGGACATGTGGTTGCATGCCCCGCAAAAGGTTTGAAAAGAAGCTTACTGCGAACAGTAGCTGCTGATGGTGTAGGCCTTTTCGACAGGGATGACGAACACCCTCCCATCACCTGCGTGGCCGGTGCATGCGGTGCGGCAGATGGTGTCGACTGCCTTCTCGACAAGCTCATCGGAGTCGAGGACGATCTCGAGCTTGACCTTCTCGATCTCATCAACGATTATGTCCCCGACCCTGTTGGTAAACTTGATTCCGGCCTGCTTTCCACGGCCGGTGACGTGGGTGAAGGTCATACCCATGACCCCGATGGTCTTCAGGGCCTCCTTCACCTCATCATACTTCTCAGGACGAACGATTGCGATTATCATCTTCATTATTTCACCTCAGTTGTAGTAAGAAGGTTCTCCGTGCTCCACGATATCCTGTCCGATCGGCTCCTCCGCCTCCGGGATCCTCACTGCCATGAACTTCGAAAGGATGAAGATGATGGCATAGGAGACAGCGAAACAGAACACAACGGTGATCGCGATGGCACACAGCTGTCCGACGAACAGGTCGGTCCCTCCGAAGAGGAGACCGTCGATGCCCCCGGTGAACCTGCTTTCAGCAAAGAGTCCGGTGGCAATACCTCCCCAGATTCCTCCAACGCCGTGGACACCGAAGACATCCAAGGCATCGTCGAACTTGTTCTTGCGGTGGATGAACCTGACCGCGAAGAAACACAATGCTCCTCCGACCAACCCGATCAGGAATGCCGCAGGGGTGCTGACATATCCCGCACCTGGGGTGATGGCGACCAGTCCGGCGATGCCTCCGGAGATAAGTCCCAGCACACCTACACGTCCCACGACGACATACTGACAGATGGCCCATGCGATCATGGCTGCGGCGGCTGCGAGCTGCGAGACGAATATGGCATGGATGGCCTGACCGTTGGCGGCCAGTCCGGATCCTCCGTTGAACCCGAACCATCCGACCCACAGGAGCATCGCTCCGAGGAAGGCGAAGGGGATGTTATGGGCACGTGCCTTGCGGGTACTGTCGTTACGGGGGCCGACGAACAGCACAAGTGCCAGACCGGTGACTGCGGCACAGATGTGGACCACATCTCCTCCCGCGAAATCCAACACGGTAAGACCCAGACTCTCAAATCCGCCACTCCATACCCAGTGGGCCATGGGGACGTAAACAAAGATCCCCCAGAACACGAGGAACCAGGTGATCGTCACGAACCTGACACGCTCGGCACAGGCACCGAGGACGATGGCCGCGGTGAGGATAGCGAACATCATCTGAAACGTTGCAAACCCGAGGGCGCTGTAGCTGCCGGTGCCTTCGTCCAATCCGTTCATGAACACGAAATCGAGAGTGCCGATGATGCCTCCCGAAGAACCGAAAGCGAGCGAGTATCCCAGAATGACCCAGGAGAGTGTCATCACACCGATGGCGATCAAGGTCTGGGCCATCATCGAGGTCATGCTCTGCTTCCTCAGCATTCCGCCGTAGAAGAACGCGATACCGGGCACCATCAGGAACACCAGGAGCGATGCGGTCAGCAACCAGCCGATATCTCCGCTTTCGGGATCGGCCCCAGTGAAGGCAGCACTTGAGGTCGACGAGCCCATTGTAATCATCACAATCGTCGCCAATAGGATAAGAGTAACTGATGTTATCTTTGTGATTGTATTCATTTTTTCACCATTTGTCTAATGAAAGACCGATATATGCGACAAATATAGGATATCCTATATTAACATAACGAGTGTCTAATAAAAATCAGAAATAGAGCATATATATGTCTAATCATCATTTGATAATTAGACGAATGTCTAATTAATGGATAGTAATGATATGCGATCGGTCAACCAACAATTCCAACACAGCCTAGACGCATATCTGATCGGAACGGGGCCGTTGTCCGTTCAATGTGAATTGGAAAATGAAAAAGAAGGGAACCCCCGAAGGGGGAATTGAGTTTCAGTTGAGAAGAGACTTTGCCTCTTCTTCGGACATGTCAAGAGCCTTGAGCATGTAGTCAAGTGCCTTCTTGGCATATTTGGCGCGGGCCTTGGGGTCGTCGAGGATCTCACCGTAGCTTCCGAGCACATGGTCGTAATACTCGATGGCGAACTCGGAGTACAGGGATGCCGAAAGAGACTCGTCGATCTGGGCCGCCTCGTTATATGCGGTCTCCGCCTCATCGTATTTGCCGATGGAAATACAGAACAGACCATAAGACTGGAAATACTGTGCGTTGGTCTCGTCGAGCTCCATCGCCTTGGTGTAGGCTGCGATGATGTCCTCGTCCTTGACTTTGGCCCCGAACATTCCAGATGCGTAGTTGCCGCATTCCGCCCTGCAGAACCAGCCTTCAGCGTCATCAGGGACCTCTTCGGTGTACTTCTTGAAAGCTGTGTGTGCCTTCTTGAAATCTCCCTGGTCCATGGCTTTCATAGCTGCATCGAACTTTTTCTGATCTGCCGCACTCCTCTGATATGCGGATTCCATCTCTTCTGCCATGTATTACCGATTCAAAACACGGTATTAAAGCATTGAGTATGCCCATGCTAAACCGACCCCGAATCCGAGAAATCCGGGATGCGGAACAGAAAGATAACATGGATTCTCCCGAATGATCCGTTGCAATGACGCCCCGACATTCTGGAACACGCCATCACTATATATAGCGATGAAGTTTTGCCCGTTTTAGGTCTTCCATATGGATAAACAGATTGTAGCGAGGGTGGCCAAAGCCTCGCATATCGAACTCAGCGAAGAGGAATTGGAGAGATACTGCGAAGATCTCGGAAACATCCTCGATTACTTTGCTATATTGGACGAAGCCCCGAACCACGACGGCAACGGAATCAACCCGATCGAGATCGCCGACGTCACCAGAGAAGATGTGCCAGAGGTCAGATTCGATACAGCCCAGCTACTGAATGACATGAAGACCTATGAGAACTACATAAGGGGGCCGAAGCTGGTATGAGCGATGCTGACACCCTTGCCGGTCTCAAGAAGATCAACGACAAATACGGAATGTTCCACGCATTCTGTGAAGACGGAGAGCTCGGAGACGCGAAGTTCCTGTTCTCCGCCAAAGACAACCTCACCTCGTGCGAATACGAGACCTGCGCAGGTTCCAGGATCCTTGAGGGATACCGCCCTGTTTTCGACGCCACGCCCATCGCCAGACTGAAGGCCGTCGGCGGAAAGCTCATCGGGAAGACCAATATGGATGAGTTCGGATTCGGTACCTTCTCCACCAACTCGGGATTCGAGATCCCCCGCAACCCCTTCGACCTCAGCAGGTCCTGCGGAGGATCGTCGGGAGGTTCCGCATGCGCTGCTGCGGTCCTCGACGACCACGTTTCACTCGGAGTCTCCACCGGAGGATCCGTCTGCTGTCCCGCCAGTTTCTGCGGAACATACGGTATCGTCCCCAGCTACGGACGTGTCTCCAGGTACGGACTCATCGATTATGGAAACTCACTTGATAAAGTGGGAATACTCTCTGTGGACCCCAAGAAGATGAGGGAATACCTCCCCGTCATCGCCGGACGCGACCCGAACGACCCCACCTCCTGCGTACAGCCCGAGCTCAAGCTCAGCCATAAGAAAATGACATCCGTCGCCATTCCGAAAGAGGCCGTGGAAGGCATCTCCAAAGATGTGCTCACCGCCTTCGAGAGGGCGTTGGAGGACCTCCGCAGCATGGGCATCGAGACCGAATATGTCAATGTGCCAGAGTTCAAATACGCCATGCCTGCATACTATGTTCTTGCGACATCCGAGGCATCCACCAACCTCGCAAGATACGTCGGAATGAGATACGGCCATCAGGACGGGGACCTCACTCAGAAGTTCGACGATTATTTCACCTCCTTCAGGACCAAGTACTTCGGAGAGGAGGCAAAGAGAAGGATCCTCCTCGGAACCTACACCCGTATGGAAGGATTCAGAGACCGTTACTACGCCAAGGCCCTGCAGGTCAGAATGGTCGTAATCGATGCTTACAAAGCATTGTTCAAGGACCACGATGCGGTCCTCACCCCCACCATGCCCTTCGTCTCACCGAAGTTCGACGACATCTCCAAGATGACCCCCGTCGAATCCTACAAGACCGATTTCCTCACCGTGCCCCCGAACCTCGCCGGTACGCCCCACCTGAACTGTCCCTGTGGCTACAACGCGGACGGAATGCCCATCGGAATGCAGTTCGTCACCGACCACTGGAACGAGGAGCAGCTCCTCACAATGGCGGAGGAATGGGACAAGCAGTTCGAGGTCAGAAGAGCGGAGGTGAAGGTATGAAGATCGGATTGGAGATACACGTTCAGCTTCCCACGAAGTCCAAGATGTTCTGTTCCTGTCCCACCACCGATGCAACGGCACCGAACACCCATGTGTGCCCCACCTGTCTGGGTATGCCAGGTTCCAGGCCCGTCCTGAACAAAGAGGTCCTTGTCTACGGTATCAAACTCGCCAAGATGCTCGGATGCACCGTCGCGGACGACACCTGGTTCTCCAGGAAGACCTACTTCTATCCCGATATGAGCAAGAGCGTTCAGATCACACAGTACGACCACCCTGTCGGTGTCGGCGGTGTCGTCTACCTCAATGGAAAGAAACCAATCCGCATCACCAGGATCCATCTTGAAGAAGACCCAGGTAAGACGAAACGTACTTCGGACATGCACGCTCTGGTGGACTACAACAGGTCCGGGATCCCCCTCGCGGAGATCGTCACCGAACCTGATCTCGCCACCCCTGCGGAAGCAAGGGAGTTCCTCAAGCAGCTCATCTCCGATATCAAGTACACCATCGACCTCCCTGAGAACGGAGAGAGGAGCATCCGTTGCGACTGCAATATCTCCGTCGGAAAGGAGAGGTGTGAGATCAAGAACGTCACCGGTCTGAAGAACGTTGAGACCGCCCTCACCTACGAGATGGTGAGACAGATCAAGATCCTCAAAGCAGGTGGAAAAATCGAACGTGCCACCATGAACTTCGATGAATCCCGCGGCGTCACCTACGGTGCGAGGAAGAAGGAGTTTGAGGCCGATTACGGTTACATCGATGAACCCGACCTCGGTATCTTCCACCTGACCGAGCTTGCCAAGTCTATCAAGATCAAGGAAGCTCCCGCCAAGATGGCCGCCCGTATGGCCACACAGTACGGCATCGAAGAGAAGACCGCCAAACAGCTGGTGTCCACATCTATGGATCTGGCACAGCTGTTCGAGACCGCGGTGGAGAAGTTCGGAACCGAGGCCGCCATCAGGTGGATCGCCGGGCCAGTCACCGCCAATTGGAAGAAATTCGAGGCACGCGGAGCGGATCCCAAGGAGATCCTCGACATCATCGACAGGTTCGTCAAAGGAGAGGTCACCGATTCGGAATGTACCCTGGACCTCAAGAGTTTCATGACCGGAGAGGACGCTTCCGCCGTTGCGGAAAGTTCCGAAGGACTTGAGAAACTCATCAGTGAATATCTCGACGCGAACCCGAAGATCATCAGTGACTACGGAAAAGGAAACACCAAGGCCGCCAACAGTGTCATCGGCTATGTCAAGAAGAACACCGGGGGGCAGTACTCGTCATCCGATGTCGTCGAGACCGCCAAGAAGATCATCGAGTCAAGACTCTGAAACCATTTTCAGCCTCTTCCCGAAATTGTGGGGAGAGGCATACCTTTTTCAGAACGGCATCACAGAAATGCCGACAAAAAGTGAAAGACCCAGACGTCAAAAATGACATCCAGGTCATGAATGTGTTTACTCCGCGTCGGGGTTGAACTCTTCGGCATCCTCGATGCCGAGATCTCCTGCGAGTGAGATGATCTGAAGCTCCTGGAGCTTATCATCGTCCACAGGCGACGGGGATCCGTCGAGAAGGGACACTGCCTTCTTGTTCTTGGGGAAAGCGATGACCTCTCTGATGGTGTCCTTGTTGAGAAGGATTGCACAGATCCTGTCGATTCCGATGGCGATTCCTCCGTGGGGAGGTGCTCCGTAGCTGAGTGCCTCGACGAAGTAATCGAACTTGGCCTCGATCTGCTCATCAGTAAGTCCCAGCTTGTGGAATACAGCCCTCTGCATCTCTGCGGTGTGGATACGCTCGGAACCTGATCCGAGTTCATTCCCGTTCAGACAGAGGTCGAAACTGGCTCCGCCGCACTTGGGGTCGTCGATGTCTCCGAGGGGAAGGACGAACGGATGGTGGAACGCATCGTGCTTGCCGGAGACGGGATCGATCTCGAACAGGGGATTCTGGTCCATCCAGAAGAACATGAACTCGTTGTCGGGAACAAGACCCAGATCCTCCGCAATCTTCTTCCTGAGGAATCCTCCGCCCTCGTAGGTTGCCTTCCAGGGGCCTGCTATAAGGAACACAAGGTCCCCCTCCTCAGCACCGAGGGTCTTCTTGATGTTCTCGAGGATCTCGGGAGTGAAGTACTTGGTGATGTTGCTGGTGAGGACACCGTTCTCGCACCTCATCCAGGTGAGACCTCCGAGTCCGACCTTTTTGGCGTAGTTGATGTAACGGTCGACCTCGTTCCTTCCGACCTCTCCGTATTCCTTCTTCACGCAGATACCGGCGACGATACCGCCCTCGGAAAGGATGCTCTGGAAGATCTTATAGGGGACGTCTTTGACAACTTCAGTGAGCTTGACCCACTCGAGCCCGTACCTCATATCAGGCTTGTCGGATCCGAAACGCTCCATGGCGTCACGGTAGCCGATGTGGGGGAACGGAGTCTTGAGTTCGGTCCCGTAAAGCCCTTTCCAGATGTAAGAGACCATTCCCTCGATGAGGTTCTGGATGTCCTTGCTGTCGACGAAGGACATCTCGAGGTCGAGCTGGGTGAACTCGGGCTGACGGTCCTTACGGGAATCCTCGTCACGGAAGCACCTGGCGACCTGATAGTACCTGTCCATTCCTCCGACCATCAGCATCTGTTTGAACTGCTGGGGGGACTGGGGGAGAGCGTAGAAGGTACCGGGATGGACACGGGACGGGATGATGTAGTCCCTGGCCCCCTCTGGGGTGGACCTTCCGAGCATGGGGGTCTCGATCTCCAGGAATCCCTGGCTCTCGAGGTAGACCCTGGCAAGGTGGACGAGCTTGCTCCTGAACTGGATGCTCTTGATCATGTCGGTCCTCCTGAGGTCGAGGTACCTGTATTTCATACGGGTATCCTCGTCGGGAAGGACGCCTTCCTTCTGATCTCCGATCTCAAAGGGAGGCAGTTTGGACTTTGCAAGAAGTTCCGCACGGGTGATGAGAACCTCGATCTCTCCTGTGGGGTTCGACTCGACGGAAGTTCCCTCGACCCTTGCCCTGACGATACCCTCGATGAGCACGCAGGACTCACGGGAGAAGGAGTTCATGACGGACTCGATCTCATCCTTGTTGGTGCCGGCGGGAAGGTCCTCGGGGTCGAAAACGACCTGCGTGATTCCATACCTGTCCGCAAGGTCGATGAATGCCACTCCTCCGTGGTCTCTCGAAAACCTGACCCATCCTTCGAGACATACACTTTTTCCGATGTCGGAGGACCTGAGTTCTCCGCATGTATTCGTTCTTCTCATTGAGATTCCTCGGTTAAATGATTCGCGCAATACTTACGCGATATAAAAATGCGCCACGATGCGGCGCACAGGAAATCACTCCTGTTCGCCGAACAGATTGGGGATGAACTCGTTCTCCGACTTGACCACGTTCAGCACGACGGAGGTGTTGGTCTTGTGGACGCCATCGATGGAATTGATCCTCTTGACGACGGCGGAGAACTCGTCACGATTCAGACAGGTGACCAGAACAACGATATCGGCATCTCCGGTGACATCGTAGACAGCGGCCACCTCGGGGATCTTCACAAGTTCGTTCTCGACCTCGACGGCATTGTCCGAATAAACGTGGACAAGTCCGGTATAGTCGTATCCCATGGCGACATAGTCGATCTTGGCGCGGTATCCCTTGACGACGCCCATCTTCTCGAGATGTTTGATCCTCTGGATCAGTGTCGTAGGGTGGACACCGAGCTGTTTTGCCAGCTGCCTGTAGGAGCCCTGACTGGAATTACAAATCATTTCGATTATACGTTTGTCCAGCTCATCGAACTCTTTCAAGTCACCCATATGTCTACCTCGGCCTTTTAAAGCTAAACACATATAAAACATCTGGCACACCCTGTTTATTTGTTTTTCCGCAAATTCGTTATAATCCCAGCCGATACAATCGGTCAGATACAATGGCAGACGAGGTTTTCAGGAACGACGGATACATGTCCGTCTTCGAAGCGGGAGTGGTCTCGGTCAACGGCGACGAAGTTATTCTGGATTGCACGGCATTCTATCCCGGCGGAGGAGGTCAGGTCTGTGACACTGGCACATTACAGGGATTCCGTGTGACGGACGTCCACTACAAGGGAAAGGAGATCGTCCATGTGGTCCCCGGGAACGATCTCAAACCCGGAATGAGGGTCTGGGGAGAGATCGACTGGGACAGACGCTACGACCTGATGATGGGACACACCGGCGAACACCTCCTGTTCTGTTCGCTCCACAGACAAGACCCAGAACTCGCGATCACGAAGATCTTCATCGGTCCGGAGGAGAAGTATGTCATCGTCAACCACGACATCTCGTGGGAGAATATCGAAGCGGCGATGGAATTCGCCAACCAGGCCATCGGGGACAATCTCTCGGTCAGGAAAACGGTCATGAGCAGAGATGACCCAGATCTCAGTAAAGTGCGCATCAAGCTCGACCGTATCGGTGAGGACGAGGAGATCACTGTCGTCTCTATCGGAGACATAGACCTCTCCGCCTGCAGCGGAATCCACGTCGTGGAGACCTCCGAACTCGGAATGCTGTTCGTCGACAGGAAGGTATCCGCAGGAAAAGACGGCGTGGCCATCCACTTCAAGGTAGGCAGAGAGGCCCAGTTGAGCGCCATGAAACTCGCCAACACCTGCCTCAGAGTGGTCGAAGAGGCCAACAGCAAACCCGAGGACATCGTACGTTCCGTGGCGAACATGAAACACGATCTGGCACTTGCCGCCGAAGCAAGAAAAGCAATGGCAAAACAGCAGATTGAGAACATGGTCCCCAAGCAGATCGACGGTGTCGACCTCTACTGCGGACAGTTCGTCGATGCGGACAAGAAGACCCTTTCCGAAGCTGCTGAAAAGTTCAAGTCGAAAGGCGGAGTGGTCGCCTTCATCTCTGTGGCCGAATCGATCTCCGTGGTCCTGGCATCCGGATGTCCCAAGGTGGATTGCAAAAAGCTCCTTCCCGAGATCATCGGCCCCTTCGGAGGACGCGGAGGAGGAAAGTCCGACTTCGCCCAGGGCGGTGTTCCCGATAAGGCAGTAGCGGACAAGCTGTATTCGGCGATGCTCGAAACCGTGGAGAAGCAGCTGAACGCGTAAGTCAAGCGTTCAAATAGACAACGATTAAAAACCTGGTTTCAATCAGTGGTAGTGGTAATATGGCAGGCGGAATGAGAGGGGTCAACCCCCGTCAGATGCAGCGCACCATGCGTTCCATGGGAATCAAACAGTCCGAAGTGAACGATGTCGTCGAAGTGATCATCAGGACAAAGACCAATGATATCGTGATCAAGCCGGCGGAAGTGGTATGCATCGATATGAAAGGCGCCAAGAACTATCAGGTGTCCGGAGTCGAGACCGTGATGCCTGCGGGGTCCGCAGGAAGTTCCGACGGTTCCGTTTCCTTCGCCGCAGAGGATATCGAACTCGTGATGGCACAGACACAGTGTGACAGGGACACCGCAGTGGAGGCCCTCAAAGCCTGCGACGGCCAGCCTGCGGAAGCCATCCTGAAGCTCATGACGGAGTGATAATATGTGTCTAGCAATCCCCGGAAAGATCGTCAGCATCAACGGTGATCAGGCGAACATCGACTTCGGCGGCGCGATGAAGACCGCGAACGTCTCCATGGTGGAGGCCGAGGTCGGCATGTGGGCGGTCATCCACGCCGGATTCGCCATCGAGATCATGGACGAAGAAGAAGCTCAGGAGACCTTGAAACTCTGGAACGACTTCGTCGATAGCGGAAACGCTGAGATCCACGGTTACGAAAACTGATTATTTTCACGAGGGGTTTCTCCCCTCATTCTTTTTGATTTCCTTACAATCGATTTTCACAGTCTGGGTCTGTTGAAATTCCCATAACAGACGAATCAAAAAAGAGACCCACGGATTGAATCGATCCGTGAGGTTGGCGGCGGTCGCCCGCCGTCTTAAGATGTTTACTCGGTGTTCAGACCGGATTCGTAATCAGCGTCCTGCTCAGCCTCTGCCGTAGCGGCATTCTTCGCTTTGATGAAGAATCCGACGATCGCAGCCATCAGAATAATGGTGCCGCCTGCGAGGAATCCGAACTCGACAGAGTCGATGAACGCATCCATGATCTTGTTGGCGACATCAGGGAATCCGGTGTACAGATATCCGATAACAGAGGAGACGAACTCGGTCGCCTTATCAGAAACCCCTGCGATTCCGGAGACTTTGCCAGTGTAGTGGGCGTTGATCAGCATGGTGAATAGGGCAGTTCCGATACTGGTACCGATGGACCTGAACAGATTGACAGCTCCGGTGTTCATACCCATGTCCGCGGGCTTAGAGGAGTTCTGGACGGCCGCCATGATGGGGGTTCCCATACATCCGAGACCGAAACCGAGAACGAAAGTACCGATGCAGTACTTGTTGAGGGGGATTCCCAGAACCTCGTAGTACGGGGAGACGGGAGCGGAAAGGGGCGTGATTCCGTCGATCGACATGGTGGACAGGATGTAAAGACCCACGAACGCCAGAGCAGGACCAATGATGAGCCAGGGCCTGTAACCGGTCTTCTCGCACATGGAACCGGAGATCATTGAGGTGATCAGCATACCGGCGACCATGAACAGGGAGTAGTAACTCGCGGTGAGGGTGTCCATCTCGAAGAGGATGTAGATACCGAAATAGCTCGAGAAGGTCATTGCACCCATCATTCCGATACCGAAGAGCATCATGTAGACGCATCCAGCGACGATGGTCTTGTTCTTCAGGAGCTTGGGGGACATGACAGGTTCAGCCGCCCTCTTCTCGGTCTTGATAAAGACGAAGATGAGTGCGATCAGAAGCGCGTACATCACGAATGCAATGGGATCGGTCCACTGGAACTCGTTCCCTCCACACTCAAAGATGAGAACGAAATCCATCAGAAGCGCGGCAAGAACCACGATTCCCCTGTAATCGATCACAGGTTTGGAGATGATTTCGGGTGCAGGGAATTTCTTGACAGTACAGATGATGGCGATGGCCGCAAGAGGAATGTTGATAAAGAAGCACCAGTGCCAGTTAAGGTTTTCAGTGATCCATCCCCCTATTATAGGGCCGATACCGGTACCGATGCCGAAAATAGCACCGAGCATACCCTGCATCTTGGCCCTTACGGTCGGAGAATACAGATCCGCAATGGATGCGGTGGCGACGGGAATGATGATACCTCCACCGATACCCTGGATACCACGGCAGATGCACATCATGGGCATATTGGTGGAAACACCGGCAAGGATCGATCCGAAGGCGAAGAGGCCGATACCGAGCAGGAACAGAGGTTTCCTTCCGTATAGGTCGGACAGTTTTCCCGCGATGGGGATCATCACACATTCGCAAAGAAGATACGCGGTGACCATCCACGTGTACAGACCCGAACCGTTCAGGTCCTTCGCAATGATGGGCCCGCAGGTTCCGACGATGGTACCGTCGAAACATGCACCGAGCATACCCAGACAGAGACCGAACATGATCATCTTACGGGTACCCGGAGAGATATTCCTGTAAGTTATTTGCTCAACTACCATATTAACTTCAAAAACGCGTTAGATTAAACTACTATATATAACTAAACATTCTAAGTCATAAATTGTTGGGCTAAAATTAGTTTATCGGTAAATTGTGCGACAAACATTCATGAATTTGAAAAACAGAGGCATTAAGGCCAGAATATCAAAAACCGTTATCTGATAAACAAAAACGATTCGTCACGATCGAAAAACGTGGTGCTGCAGACCCTTCGGAAAGAAAAACCCGAACAAACCGAATTCAAAAACGAAGCCAAACATAAGTTTATATACTAGGTATGTATGCTAAGTTTTGGTCTGACGGCCATAGCAGAGGGGTTCACCCGGTCCCATTTCGAACCCGGCAGTTAAGCCCTCTCACGTAGGTGTCGCGTACTGTGTTGCGCAAGTGCACGGGAAAGCACCCACGCTGTCAACCACTTTTCTTTCTCTCTTGTTCGGGCAGACTATTCAGTTCCCATCAGATTCTTTTACAAATTACTGTTCCTTTCGTCACTTTAATATTATATCGCGCGATTGGTCGCAATAATGATACTCATAAAGTTCGGCGGAAGTGTGATCACTGACAAGGCCGAGTATCGCAAATTCAGGAAAGATGTGGTTTCCCGTCTGGCGGACGAGATCCGCCGTTCGGGCGAACAGGTCATCATTGTCCACGGTGCCGGCTCCTTCGGACACGTTCTTTCCAAGGAATTCGACATTCAGAACGGTTATTCGGATGACAAACAGATCCCCGCTGTCGCCAGGGTCATGTGCGACACGAGGGAGCTCAGTTCCATGGTCGTGGAGGAACTCCTCGCCAAGGACCTTCCTGCGGTATCCGTACCCATCGGCTCCTGTTTCGTGGCCGACGGAGGCAAACTCATCATCGAGAACGATGAGGCATTGAGAAGACTCGTGGACCTCGGCATCATGCCGATCATGTTCGGAGATGTCATCACCGACCGCAAGATGCGCTTTTCCATCGTATCCGGGGACCAGATCATGGAGGCGCTCTGCAGGATGTTCAACCCGTCGAAAGTGATTTTTGTATCAGATATAGACGGACTTTATGATAAAAATCCCAAGACCGAACCCCACGCAAAGATGATCGGCACGGTCACCAAGGAGAAGATGGCGAAGATCGACACCACTTCCGATATCGACGACGTCACCGGTGGGGTCCGCGGCAAGATGGAATCCATGTTGCGCATGACCGACGCCACCAGGAAATGCTACCTCGTCAACGGAAATGCACCCAACCGCCTCTACTCGCTTCTACGCGGGGAGACGGTCACCTGCACGATGGCCAAAGGAGGACTCGAATGAGCGGAGAACCCATCAGGAACAGAAAAGCGGACCACATCAGGATCTGCACGGAGGAGAACGTCGCCCCCGGACACTGCTACTGGAACGACGTGAGACTCATACACAACGCCATGCCCGAGATCAACATGGATGACATCGACACGTCCGCCGAGGTCCTCGGAAAGAAACTGGACTTCCCACTGATTATCACCGCCATCACAGGCGGATTCGCAGGAGCGAAGAAGATCAACGAGAACATCGCGAAGGCGTGTTCCGAGCTCAATATCGGAATGGGCGTCGGTAGCGAAAGGGCCGGTGTCACCGGAGTGGAGCCCAAATCATACAGTGTCATCAAAGACTACGATGTCCCGCTCGTCATCGGAAATGTTGGTGCCCCGCAGCTTGTGGCACAGAAGAGCAAGGATAGGTTCAGTCCCGAGATGGTCGGTCAGGCGAAGGAACTGATCGATGCGGATTATGTGGCCATCCACCTGAACTTCCTTCAGGAGGTCGTGCAACCCGAAGGCGACTGCAACGGAGCGGGCGTCAGAGATGCTATCAGGGAACTTGCGCTGCAGTATCCGATCATCGTCAAAGAAACAGGAGCAGGCATCGACCCGTTCACTGCGGAAAGGCTGAAAGGCATCGGCATCCACGGTATCGACGTGGCGGGAATGGGAGGCACCAGCTTCGCCGCCGTCGAGATGTATCGCGCAGGGGATGCGCATGACGATATTCAGGCGGAGATCGGAGAGACATTCTTCGACTGGGGAATACCCACGCCTGTGTCGCTCATCGGTGCAAAATGCGCAAAACTCCCGCTGATATCCTCCGGAGGTATCCTCAACGGGGCCCATGTGGCGGCATCGATCGCCATGGGTGCATCCGCCGCAGGTTTCGCGAAGGCGATCCTGTTAGAAGCACTGGACTCCGCCGAAGCGGTCAAAGAAAAACTCCAAACGATAATGAAGGAACTCAAGGTCGCCATGATGCTGACCGGTTCCGCAAACATAAAAGAACTCTCCAAGGCGAAATACGTGGTCCTCGGAGAGACCAGAGAATGGTTAGAGGAATTGAAATGGACGCAAAAGAGTATCTGAAGAAGAAATCCGCAGAAATGGACGCAGCCATCAAAAGCTACCTCCCCGACGAAGAGCCCATGAGGCTCATCGAAGCTTCCAGGCAGTACCCGTACGCCGGAGGAAAGAGGATGAGGCCCGCCATTGTCCTCGCCGCATGCGGTGCAGTCGGAGGAGACAAGAGCAAGGCCGTTCCGCTGGCCGTCGCCATCGAGTACATCCACAACTTCACTCTGATCCATGACGATTACATGGACGGGGATGACATGAGGAGGGGTATGAAGACCATCCACGTCGGATACGATATGCCCACCGCCATCCTCGCCGGAGATGCTCTCTTCGCCAAGGCGTTCCAGATCATCGCGGACCTCGATATTCCCAGCGACAACATGAGGAAGATCCTCCAGTTCGTCTCCAAGGCGGTCTGGGACCTTGCAAGGGGACAGCAGTTCGATATCGAAAACGAACACAAACTTGTCTCCGAGGAGAGGTACACCGAGACCATCTTCCTGAAGACCAGTGTCCTGTTCGCGGCCGCAGCTGCCGGTGGTGCCCTCTGCGGAACCTCCAAGACCGAATATATCGAGGCCATCAACAAGTTCGCACTCGACATGGGTCTCGGATTCCAGATGTTCGACGATTACCTCGGCATCGCGGGTGACCCCTCAAAGACCGGAAAATCCGTCGGAAACGACCTCCGCAAAGGAAAATGCACCCTGATGGTCACCTACACCCTGGAACATCTCAAAGATGAAGCGAAGCTCGCCAAGTTCAAGTCCATCCTCGGTAATATGGACGCCACCGAGGAAGAGGTCAGGGAAGGAATGCAGATCATGAAGGACATCGGTGCCATCGTATACAACAAGAAGGCCGCCGAGGACAAGATCGCATCCGCCAAAGCAGCTATCTCGATCCTGCCCGACAGCGAAGACAAAGAGTTCATGCTGGCACTTGCAGATTACTCCATCAACAGAGAGGTCTGAAAAACAGATTTACGGATCGCGGACGCCGTCTTCTGTGATCCGGAATAATGCCGACCTCCCCTCGGGGAGGCTCCGGTGTTTTATTATCACCGCGTTGCGGACACCGTTCCCCCTCATATCGATGCGGAGAATGGTCTTCGCGTTGTGGTGCATCGCGTGTCCGCCCAGAAATTCGATGGCCCCGGTGGTCAGATTGGTGTACACCTGGGACGTTATCAGGACAGGGACGTCATAATCCCTCGCCATGTTTAGCAGGACCTCTGTCTGTCTGATGAAATCGTTGCGGAGTTCCATGTTGTCATAATTGAGGCGGTAGAACATCGTCATCGAGTCCACGATCACAAGACCTAGCACACCGGTTTTCGCTATCTTGGCGATCTGGTCCACCCTCTGGGACTGCTCCCTGAAACTGTGCACCTGAAACACCAGGAGCTGCTTGATCAAAGATTCATCCTTGAAGATCTGAAGAAGACGTTCATAGGAAAGCCCCTCAGTATCGACATAGGCGACCTTCTTTCCGCCCTGGATAATATTATGTGCCACCTGCATGCAGATGTTGGTCTTACCGCAGCCCGCTTCACCGTAGAACAGCGTGACGCTTCCCGTCTCGACACCGCCTCCGAGCATGGAGTCCAACAGTCTGCAGCCGATCGGGACACGTTTCACGAAAGGGCTAATGTGAATACTGTTCATAAGTCCTTTTATAGACAACCGCAATGCGAACCTATGGAACTGGAAAGGATCTTGGTGGCCGAAGGGGCCGAAGGAAGTGTCTATCGGACATCCTACCTCGGCAGAGATGCGGTGGTGAAGATCCGCACACCCAAAAAGTACCGTGTTCCTGAACTCGACCGCAGGATCCGTTCGCACAGGATCCGTTCGGAAGCGAGACTTATCCGCGAGGCCCGTTCCGGTGGCCTCCGCACCCCCCTGATATACGATGTCGATACCGTTGAATGCAGCATCACGATGGAGGATGTGAAAGGTGTCACCGTCAAACAGTATCTTGACGGACACCCGGAGGATGCAGAACACATCTGCAGGCTTATCGGACACGATCTGGCACTTCTGCATAATGCGAAGATCTGTCACGGGGACCTCACCACTTCGAATATGATCCTGACCGAAGACGGAAGGCTCTGCATCATCGATTTTTCCATGGGCGCATCGCTGGTCGGGACAGAGGATTTCGGGGTCGATCTCCGTCTTCTCGAAAGAGCATTCACATCCGCCCACCCTGCCATCAAAGATGCCTACAGCATCATCGTGGAGGAATACTGCAGGACCAAGACCGATCCGGACGAGGTCCTCAAAAAGGTCCAGGAGATCAAGGACAGAGGAAGATACACATGAAGATCAACGTAGTTACCCACAACCCGGGAAAGGTCAGAGAATATCAGTCGGAATTCGGTGGTTTCGGAATCGAGATGGTCCATGTCAACCGCGAATACGATGAAGTGCAGACCTCTTACCTGGAGGAAGTGGTCGACAAGGGTATGAAGCAGCTTCAGAGGGAAGGGCTTGAGAACTTCATGGTCGACGACTCGGGACTGTTCATCAACGCCCTCAAAGGATTCCCAGGAGTGTACTCCGCATTCGTTCAGAAGACCGTCGGCAACAAGGGCGTCCTCAAGCTCATGGAAGGTATGGAAGACAGGTCCGCAGTGTTCAAATGCTGCATCGGATGCACCATCGGCGATGAGAGGATCGTGGTCACTGGCACATGCCCCGGAGTGATCCTTTTCGAAGAGAAAGGGGACGGTGGTTTCGGATATGATCCCATCTTCAGCCCCAACGGAGAACTGTCCTTTGCGGAGATTCCCACTGAGGTGAAGAACGAGATCTCCCACCGCGGAAACGCCACCCGTATGCTCATCGACGAGATGAAGAGCAGAGGTCTGCTCTGACTACCTTAAAATACTCTTTGACTTTAAACCCAGATGTGGGCCTGTGGGCTAGCTTGGTATACTTGTGGCTTTGGGAGCCATTGACTCCGGTTCAAATCCGGACAGGCCCACCATTATCGATTTGTGAATGACACATTCAAGAACTGGGATCTGTCAATCAAAAGATCGTCTTCTCGAGGATCGCCTTGGGTTTTTTACCGTTGAAACATACACCGTAGAGATATGTAGTTCCTTTCAGTGTTTTGCAGTGATCACGCTGGTGGATCTGTTCTATTGCCTCATGTGCCAGACGTTCGGATTCTTTCTCATCGCCGGACTTGGCCTTCTTGAATTCCATCACGATATTGGGATATTTGGCGAGTCTGCGTGCCAGGAGGATATCATGTCTTCCGTTCCCGGTCTCGTGTTCCATCGTCACCTTGTATCCGCAGCTCTTTGAAGTCACTTGTCCCGATCAATATTCCATTCTTCTCCGCATCTCTGCCATAAACAGACTGCAACCTCTTCCAACCGAGACAGGCTTTTCTATTTGCAGCAATCAATGTTGCCTGGAAAATATAACATTAATCGGGGGAGGTCCCCGAAAATGAGGTATGGAGTTTCGGAGCCTGGCTATTCAAATCCCAATTGAATTTGAAATGGTTTCAATCTGAATTACCAACGAACACTAATTATCAAGAAACGATTCTGAAAGAAAGGGCCTTTGAGGCAAATGCCCCAAAGGCAACCCAAAAT
>CAVATL010000005.1:10459-98595 GCA_963591575.1 Candidatus Methanomethylophilaceae archaeon | reverse complement strand
TAGACAGGCGGATGACAGGGTAAGCATTGCGATGTTTATCGACCTCCGGATGATCGTTTACCTTCAGTCCGTCGAACCACGTATTTCCCTTGTATTTGAGGTTGAAGAACGCATCGAGCATGGAGAGGTTGAGGGATTTACCGAAACGTCTGGGTCTTGTGAAAAGATATACTTCGCTACCGTCCTGTATGATGTCAGATATGAGTTCGGATTTGTCAACGAAATAATACCCGTTCTCACGTAACTTTTTGAAGTCATCCATTCCCTTCGGTATCTTCAATCTTCTCTGCTCCTCTGCCATATTTTGTATATTGTTTCACCGACTATTAAAACAGATTGTAACTGTTTTCGGATGAAGCAGTGTTTCAGCTTCTGAAAAAACAATACTTCCCGGAGGTTATAATCTTTGCAGGGGGAGGTCGCCGAAAGTGAAGTATGGGTTTTCAGGGTCTGGCTACCCAAACCCCGATTGAAAGTGAAATGGTTTCAATCAAATATGTTCAAGGATTTTCGGTAATGTATTGTGGTTCTGATACTCATTTTTGAATATGGTGTTCTTTTGTAAATCCAAAAGTCATGTGTGATTTCTGGGAAATACGACCGTCCAAATCGCATACTTTATTATATATCGGGTCGACATAATCTGTGTTATGTGCTAACAATTAGCACGGGATTGATGGAATGACTTTCTTCGGACTTACGAACCCTTGGATAATCGCATCCTATCTCGGATGTATCCTCACTGTAATCGCCTGCTGCTGGGTCGGTTTCAGGGCAAAGAACCTCAGCGAGGATAGTGAAGAGTGATGGGCGGAGTATCGCTACCTATTTTCAGCATAATGCTGGTGATCTTCGCGGTCATCACGGTTCTTCTGGGTTATTTCGGTTATAAGAACACGAAGGGGAATTCCGATTTCCTGCTCGGACGCAGCAAGACCAATCCCCTGATCATCGGGCTATCCTACGGCGCCACGTTCCTCTCCGCATCTGCGGTCATCGGATTCGGCGGACAGGCCGCCACTCACGGACTCACGGTCATGTGGCTGTGTTTCCTCAACCTGTTCATAGGTCTTTTCGTTGCATTCCTCGTCTTCGGTCCCCGCACCCGCCGTATCGGTAAGAAACTGGGTGCCCAGACCTTCGCGGACCTTCTGGGAAAGATGTACCATTCCAAAGGTATCCGCGCTTTCACCGCCATTCTGATCATCGTGATGATGCCCATCTATTGTGCCGCAGTCTTGAAAGGCGGTGTGAACTCCGTCGCCGTCATCACCGGGCTTACCGATTATTACGATGCCATTCTCGTGATACTTTCAATTATTGTCGGGGTCTATGTTGTGTACGGAGGTATCATCGCCGTCATGTACAACGACGCCCTTCAGGCCGGAGTCATGTTCGCCGGAATGGTGGTGATCTTTGCTGTCACCGGACTGGAACTGGGCGGATTCACCCACGGATTCGAACAGCTCACTTCCATGTGGGAGGATGGCATCGCCACCATATCTCCGGGGACCTTGGACGGTTTCAACGGCTGGACCAATGTCGCCAGTTTCGGTTCCAGCGAATGGATGCTGGTCGTCACCACCTTCCTCATGGGGGTGGGACTCGGTGTCCTGACACAGCCTCAGCTCATCGTCAGGTTCATGTCCGCCAAGGACGATAAGATGCTCAACAGGTCGCTCATCATCGGCAGTATCTTCATGCTTGTGATCGTCGGGTCCGCATACACCTGCGGTGCCCTCAGCAATGTGTTCTTCTTCAACGAACACGGGCAGACCGCTTCGCAGTATGTGTCAATGGGTACTGATTTTATCATCCCCCAGTTCATCCTCGAACTGTTCGACGGATACTTCGGAGGGGATTTCTTCGTATGTCTGTTCCTGCTGAGTCTCGTATGTGCCAGCATCTCCACTATCAGTGCTCTGATGCACACCATCGGGGCCGCCGGAGGTTATGATCTCTACACTCTTGCGGAGAACAGGAAGAAGAGGCGCGAGGAAGATTCCGGTAATGTCCGTGTCAACAGGATCGTCACTGCCGTGATGATGATCATGGTCGTCATCTACTGTTATATCATGCCCAACGACATTATCGCCAAGGCGACATCCCTTTTCATGGGAATCACCGCGGCCGCCCTGCTGCCCAGTTTTGTGCACGGCCTCTACACCAAGGGAAGGCCTGACAAGGTCGCTGCCCTCTGGAGCATTTCAGTCGGAACTGTTGCATATCTGTTCTGGGCGCTGTTTATCAACAAATCGATGTCCGTTTTCCTGCCGATCTGCAAGTGGATCACCGGAAATGCGGTGCTCTTTGACAGCAACATCTCCTTCTGCGATCCACTGATAGTCTCGATGCCGCTTTCGATCATTGTCTTTGCACTGGTCCTGCTCATCGGAAAGAAGAGGAACAGTGTGGTTCCCACCCCTGAATGAGATTTCAAGAGGATTCAGTGCCGGTTGTCTGTCGAAAGATGACTGGCATCCGGATCCTCATCTTCCTTTTTTTTGGCAGCTTTCTGGGCCTTTCTGTATTCTTCATAGGTCAGGGGTGCCGGTTCTTTGACAGCAACGGAGCCTTTCACGATGGCGCGGATGCCGGTCACTATGACCGCAATTCCCGCTACGACGAAGATCAGTCCGAACATGGGGACGGGGAATGGAGCTCCCAGGTCGGACGCCACGTACATCCAGAATACGGCGAATCCGGTAAAAATCAAACCGAAGATGATCATGAAGATGTTGCGGAAGCTGAAGTCCATATCGGGCCATTATCTGATATTTCGGTATATCTTAGTTTTGATGGCCCCGAGCGGAACGGTCTTCAATGACCCAGCACTCCGAAATCGGTTCTTTTCATCCGATCTTTCCGGCCTTTTCCGAAAGCATAGAATTTATAAGAGCCTGTCAATGACCGATTATGCAGCACATCATGACCGGAAAGGTCAAAGAGGTCTACGCGATCGATGACGACACTCTCGAGTTCGCCTACACCGACCACATTTCCGTTTTCGACAAGATCATCCCCTCCATGGTCCCTCACAAGGGAGAGACCCTCTGCAGGACCGCAAAATACTGGTTCGGCATCCTCAACAAGAACGGCATCCGCAACCACTTCCTCTCCGAGCCCTCTAAAGACAGGATGGATGTCGAGAGGGTGCAGGTCATCCGCGACTACTCCAAGATCGACAACACCACCACCAACTACCTCATCCCCCTCGAGGTCATCTGCAGGTACTACGCCGCGGGTTCCCTCCTCGACAGGCTGAAGAACGGAAAGGTGAAGCCCGAGGACCTCGGTTTCGAGCCCGGACATGAGGTCAAGCGCGGCGAGAAACTGCCCAAGCCCTTCGTCGAGTGCACCACCAAACTGGAAGCCACCGACATGAACCTCACCGATGAGGAGGCCAAGAAGATGGCCGGACTCACCGATGCGGAGTACCAGACCATCGTCGACACCGTCCTCAAGATCGACAAGATCATGGCAGACGAGGTCTCCAAAAGGGGACTTATCCACGTCGACGGAAAGAAGGAGTTCGGATACGACAAACAGAGGAAGCTCATGGTCGTCGACACCTTCGGTACCCTCGACGAGGACCGCTGGTGGGACGCTGAGGAGTACGCCAAAGGCAACATCGTGGAACTCTCCAAAGAATTCGTCAGGCAGTACTACCGTGAGACCGGTTACCACAAGGCTCTCTACGATGCACGTGACAAGGGCCTTCCGGAACCCGACATACCTGCTCTTCCTCAGGATATCATCGACAGGGTAAGCAAGCTCTACGTCGACATGTACGAGAGGATCACCGGGGAGAAGTTCTGATTTGCAGAAGATCCTTTTCATCTGCTACGGCAATATGTGCCGCAGCCCGATGGCCGAGTTCGTGATGAGGCATCTGGTCGACTCTGCAGGGAGGGACCGGGACTTCATGATCGACTCGGCCGGGGTCGGTTACAACATCGCGGGCGAACTCATGGCACGTGAGGACATGGCGACCATGGACGCCCACGGTGTGCCCTATAAGAGGCACATCTCCCGCCAGTTCGAGTCCGAGGACTATGATTCGTTCGATCATATCATAGCCATGGACTCCGATAATTACGATGCCCTGATGGACCTTTCGAACAATGACCCAGACAGCAAGATCTCGATGATGCTGTCGTATGTAGGAGAGGACCGCGACGTGGATGATCCGTATTACACGGGCGACTACGAGAAGGCATATCAGGACATCCGCGCGGGATGTGAAGCACTTCTGAAAACGTTAATCTGAACACGGTTCCGATCTGAAACACTGGTCGGGACCTTTCATTCTTTTCGGTCACTGAACGGTGACCACGTTCTTTGCGCGTCCGAGGAGACATTTCGCCTTCTCTTTGACGACACCGACCTTCACCTTTTCTTCTTCGGGGATCCCGTCGGGGTTGCACTGTTGATAATGTTCGCATCCAGGCTGTCCGCAGTTCGCATGGAAGAATGTGATGAGGGACCCGTCGATGGCGTATTTCTTGTCGACGCAGACGATCCTATCAGTTTTGACGACCTCTGCGACACGGACCTGTCCTTCCGTAAGGAAACAATCGTGGGTGACAGGTCTGACCGAGACGATCTCGTATTTCCTGCCTTTTTCAAGATTCAGGCATAATTTGCCGAACTTGCAGTCGGTGCATTCGATCTGTTCGCCCACGAAGATGAACGATTTCCCGACTTCGGCATCCTCTTCGGCGACCATGGTCAGAATAGAATCGGCCATCAGATCACCCCGGTGGTCTTGGCCACGTTGTATGCCGCGTTGCGGGTGAGTCCCTCATCTCCGAGAATGGTGAATCTGTCCTTCCTGATCTTGTTGGCCATGAACAGGGCGTCGATGATCTCTTCCTCGGTCATGTTCAGTTCGGATGCGGTGGTGGGGGCGCCGATCTGCTTCAGCGCATCCCTTATCTGTTTCCAGTTCGCACCTTGGAGATAGAGCATCATGATCGAACCGACGCCACACTGTTCTCCGTGCATGGCCCTTCCGGGACAGATCTGGTCGAGGGCGTGGGAGAACATATGTTCGGAACCGCTGGTGGGACGGGAGCTACCTGCGACGCACATAGAGGTTCCGGATGCGACGGCGGGTTTCAGGACATGCCATACGCTCTCCTCGAATCCGGGTCTGATGTTCGGTGCGTTGTGGAGGATGCTGTCCGCGGCATACTTCGAAAGGGCGTATGCGGAGGTGCTGAACGGTTCATCCTTGATCTTCCTTGCAAAGTCCCAGTCGTTCAGGGACGAGAAGTTGGAAAGGACATCGGCACATCCCGAGGCGAGGTAACGGTAGGGTGCCTTGACGATGATCTCAGTGTCGGCGATGAGTGCGATAGGAGGCACCGCCTGAATGGAATTGTTCCCGGTCTGGCACTTCAGTGAGGCACGGTCGGAACAGATACCGTCGTGTGCAACGGAGGTGGGGATGCTGATGAACGGGAGACCGGTCTCTTTGGACACGATCTTTCCGATATCGATCTTGCTTCCGCCACCGATGGACAGGATGAATTTGGCATCTGCCTTTTTCACGGCTTCGACGCAGTCCTTTATGTTATTCTCGGTGGTGTTCCCTGTATATGCGGTGGACATGCAGAATCCCGCATCGTTACAAAGGTCTCTCACCCTGTCTCCGGCCGCCTCTCCTGTGTTTCTGCCGGTGATGATGAGGCCTTCGTGTCCGAAGAGGAGACTTTTGCAGATGTCCGGGGTCTGATCGATGACCCCATGGCCCATTATGGTGGTGCGGGGGAACACCATCGCTTTGACCTTTGTGAATTCTTCTGACATGTCCTTATCCTGGGGATTAATGCGTTGAACGTATATAGTAACGATGAACGGTTATCCCCATCTGGGACTGTCGGATCCGATTTCTGTGAGTTCTCCGTGGAAGGGTATCGGTTTTATCTTTGATGTCCGATAAGGGGGTCATGAAGGCTCTGATCGTCTGTGGAAGCGGGAATACCACAGGTAACACATACCGTATGTGCCAGGTGTTCGAAGCGATATTCCAGCAGAGCGACTGGGACGTCAGGATCGCCGATCTGACGGAGTACAGGATTCTTGATTATACCGGCGAAAAAGAGTATGATGACGACATGGAACAGTTCTATGCGGAGATGGGGTCCACAGATCTTCTGGTGTTCGCCACACCGATACGTTTCAACGGCTGTTCGTCTATTCTGAAAAGGTTCATCGACCGCCTGAATCCTTATTGGAATGCCGCACGCCCGCATCCCGCCTCCGCCTGCGGCCTTTTATGCGGTGGAAGTCCTGAATGTGAGTTCTCCCACGCCCGTTCGGAGATGATCTCCGCTTCCAACACCGTCGGGATGAAGTGGTTGGGGGCATTGTGCATCCCCGGTACAGACAAAGAGGAGATGGATGATTCAAAGGTCGCAAAGTTCGCTTTGGACCTTTTGGGATTCATTGAACGCTGAGCGGGAAGACATCTTCTGCGAGGATCCTCGCGTTGTCACCGATCTGACGTCTGGGACTGTATGTGATCAGGCCTCCGCAGAGGTCCATCAGGTTGTCCCACCCATCATCCGAGACAGAACCGTCGAGATCTGCGACCATGATGTTGACGAACCCTTCGGAAAGCAGGTCGGATACTTCTTTTTCAAGATCGGCACATTTTCTTCTTGCATCGCCGGTCATCAGCAGCGGGATGCAGTTGTCCGAAATCTCGAGGATCTTCCCGAATTCGGAACTGCTGCGGACATCTCCGCAGGGGAAGACGACCTTGTCTGCGTTTCCCAGAAATGCATCGAAGACATCGTCGGCACGGTTCAGAGATTCAATGACCCAGAGTTCGTTTCCGGGGGTCTTGCAGTATTCCATGAACGAGGGGTTGAATGTCCTTTTGCTGAGACTCGTCGCATCGGCCACGAAGACCTTTCCGCGTTCCTTTTTTGATTTCAGCGCATCGAGACCGACAGCCGGGACCAGGTCTGATACCGAGAATTTTCCGGAGCACAGAGTAGGTTTTCCCGCATACAGTTTGCGTTCTTCGATGACGGAATAAATGAGTGGAATCGTCCGCATATTGGTCAAAACTCCTGCGTTACATCGCTCGATATGATTCCGCATATCAAAATGAAGATAAAAGTTTGAGGAGGGCGGATCGCTCCGCCACTGCCTCAGAGAAGGTTTCAGAGAAGTTTGTCCTTGACGATGGGCATCAGGCCGCCGACAGCAGTGATGACTGCGCCGACGAGGGTGAGCCAGAATCCAGTGCCGATGGTGTACAGCTCGGTCAGTTTTGCGGTGTATTTGAGACCGAAGATGGAGACAATATCAATAGTCTGGGTGTACCAGAGGAGTCCGACGATGATGACAACAATCGAGAGGATGAGTGCGATGATTCCGAGGATGTCGTTGATCTTCTTGAATTTGTCAACATTCATGACGGTGGGAACGATCATCAGAACGAGTGAGATAATTCCGCAGATCAGTGCGAGAATCGGGCAGTAGCCATATCCGATGGCATCTTTGATGTTGTCTTCGTTGTTGAAAACATTCATTCCGCTGTATGTAGCGAAATCATTGCTCAGCCAGGTCATGAACACTCCGACGACGAGGAGCACTGCACCGATGATGGCAATGATACCTAAAAGATTGAGATTTTTAGAATCCATCTTGTTCACCTTTGTATAATCCTTCTGTTGCGCAAAAGGCAACTAAGACTCCATTCGTGTCCGACTATTTATAATGATTTGAGCATGAGCAAATAATTGTACTTTTAACGGATATTTGCTCCGCAATAGCTTTTTATTTCACGGTGCGGAATATTGTTCATGGCTCTCTATCAATGTCCGAAATGCAGGAATGTCTATGAGAAGACCTACTCAGCCGGCGGATGCACCCCGGTATGCTGCGGTGTCCCCTGTGAAGAACTCGCTCCGAAGACCGAAGATCCCGAGAAGAACAAGCACGTTCCCTACTTCGAGAAGGTCGACGGCGGCGTACTCGTCAAGGTCGGAAAGACCGAACCTCATCCGATGACAGAAGACCATTACATTGTATGGATCGAGATCTGTGCCGACGGTGTCCGTATGAGGAAATACCTGAAGCCCGGCGACAATCCCGAAGCGTTCTTCAGCACGGATGCAAAGAAGATCACCTCCAGAGAACTGTGCAACAAGCACGGTCTGTACTATTACGGCTGAAACCATTCAAAGCTCCGCGAGGAGACCGTGACCGGAGCTGTTCTCTTTATTTTCATAGGTTCGACAGTCTTCCTAGAATTCTGACAGTTCGGACTTCTGGTCTTGTTATGTAAATCCTATGCGGTGGCTGTTTATGCCATCATTCGGCCCGAACACGCTCGTATTCTATATATGCCAGATAGGACATACTGCATCAAACTGGTCTGTGCCAGGAGAATTAATATGACCGAGGCTAAAGCGACCGCAAGACACAAGAAGATGGCCGATTCGAAGAAGATGAAAGTCGAAGAACTCAAACACAAGATCTCCATCGAACAGAACAACATCTCCAAGAAAAAAGACGATTTCAAGGCCAAATCCAAGGACCTTTCGAAGGAACAGAAGGCCGCCGCCAAGGAAGCGCTCGCCAATGATATCAACGGCATCAAGGAGAACATTGCCAAATTAAAAGAGGAACTCAGGGATCTCAAGGCCGAGATCAAAGAGGACGAGCTCAAGGCAAGGGCCAAGGAAAACGAGAAGAAGGAGTGAATTCTTCTCCGACCACTATTAACACACCTTAACTTCAACAGTCCCAGAGAGGCATCAGGTAGTACTCATTACGAGATTCTGCCGGGCCTCTTTAGGCGATTTTTTATAATATAATTTGATAGACAGTTTCACCGTTCAGGTGAATCAGATGATTTGCAGCGTCATTACAGGTTTATTTCTTCTTTGAACCAGCGGATGCTTTGAACGGTTTGGTGGTTTTATGAAAACAACGCAAACCAGTGAAGACAGTACTAGATTGAAAGACATGTTCGCGATTAGTCCTTACAATCAGCTTGTGCTCTCTGGTGTGGATTCCATCAAAGATGTGCAGATCTTCGATACCACGCTGAGGGACGGTGAGCAGACCCCGGGCATCGCGCTGAGCCCGGAGGACAAGATTCGCATCGCCGGTGCGCTCGACCAGCTCGGCGTAAGCTATATCGAGGCCGGATTCGCGGCCTCCAGTGACATCGAAAGGGACACTATCAAACAGATCAACAAACTGGGCCTGAATGCACAGGTCCTGAGTCTCGCCAGGTCCGTGAAGGGAGATATCGACGCGGTCATTGACAGCGGATGCGATTACATCCACCTGTTCATCGCGACCTCCGACCTGCATATGAAGTACAAACTCAAGATGACCCCTGAACAGGTCAGGGCGAAGGCCGTTGAATCCGTGGAATATGCACGCGAACACGGACTCAAGGTACAGTTCTCCTGCGAGGATGCCACCCGTTCCGATCTGGGATTCATGACCTCGGTGTATAAGGCGGTACAGGATGCGGGCGCATGCTCGATCAACGTCCCCGACACCGTGGGAGTCATCATCCCCAAGGCGATGACCCACATCATCACAGAACTGAAGAAGGAGATCACGGTACCTATCGCAGTACACTGTCACAACGATCTGGGTCTCGCCACCGCCAACACTCTGGCGGCCATCGACGCGGGAGCGACCATTGTCCACTCCACCGTCAACGGTATCGGCGAAAGGGCCGGAAACGTCGCCATGGAAGAAGTGGCCATCAATCTGCTTGCCAACTACGGATATGAGTGCGTGCACACCGACAAGATCATGGAGACCTCCAATCTGATCCAGGGTATCACCGGTGTCCACATGGCCGTCAACAAGGCCCTGGTGGGTGCCAACGCCTTTGCACACTCCTCCGGAGTGCATGTGCACGGGGTCATGGGCAACGCTCTGACATATGAGCCCTTCAAACCTGAAGTGATCGGTGCCAAGAGGCACATCGTGGTCGGAAAGCTGTCCGGTGCGCACACCGTCGAAGGAAAACTGGAGGAACTCGGTATCAAATTCCCCCAGGAGCACATGCCCGAGCTGATGGAGACCATTAAGAAACTCGCAGTTGCAGGTAAGACCGTCACAGATGCGGAGCTTGCAGCGGTCGCGGACGATATCATGTGGAAGAAGTCCGACGACAGGAGAGAATGCGTCCTCAACGAGCTGACCGTCATCACCGGCCAGTCCACCACGCCTACCGCCACTGTCAAGATCACCCGCGCCGACGGAACCGTCGTCACCACCTCCGATATCGGAGTCGGACCTGTCAACGCGGCGGTGAACGCCATCAGGAAGGCGGTCAACCAGGACATGACCATGGAAGAGTACAGGCTTTCCGCTATCACCGGAGAGAGTGACTCCATGTGTCAGGTCGCAGTTACTCTCAAGAACGTGCAGGGTGACGGAAACATGTCCTTCGGACGTGCCGTCGGACCCGACATAGTCGAAACCTCGGTCAATGCCACCATGGCGGCCATCAACAAGGATTTCGCACGCATCAAACCTACTTTCGATCCAAAGGAGTGAACACTCATGGGTAAGACAATCGCAGAGAAAATCCTGTCCGCACATTCCCATACGGATGCCAAGGCAGGTCAGATCGTCATCGCTGACGTTGACTATGTCATGGTCAACGATGTCACAGGCCCCATCGCTTTCAGAAAATACGATGAGATCAACAACGGAAAGATGTTCAAGGACCGTATGGTCCTCATTCCGGACCACTACGTTCCCAATAAGGATATCGCATCCGCCATCCAGGCCAAGGAGATGAGGGATTTCGTCAAGAAGCACGACCTCCCCAACTACTTCGAGATCGGAAAGGGCGGTGTCTGCCACCAGCTCATGGTCGAGGAAGGATTCGCCGCCCCCGGCAGGTTGATCGTCGGTGCCGACTCCCACACCTGCACCTATGGGGCCGTCAACGCACTTTCCACCGGTATCGGATCCACTGAAGCAGGTGTCGTGTTCGCCACCGGAAAACTGTGGTTCAAGGTCCCTGAATCCATCAAGGTCATCCTCCACGGAAAATTCAAGAAATACGTCGGCGGAAAGGACCTCATCCTGAAGATCATCAACGATATCGGGGTCGACGGTGCCAATTACAAGGCGTTCGAGTTCTGCGGTGACGGCGTAGCAAATATGTCCGTTCCCGACAGGCTCGCCGTTTCCAATATGGCCATCGAGGCCGGAGGAAAAGCAGGAATCTTCCCCTGTGACGACCGCACCCGCGAGTACATCAAGGATTTCGTCAGAGGAGAGTACACTCCTGTGGACGCGGACCCCGATGCAGTATACTGCAGGACCCTCGAATACGATCTGAACGAACTCGACAGCATGGTCGCCTTCCCCCACCTGCCCTCCAACGGACACAAGGTGAAGGATGTGGACGTCACCATCGATCAGGCATACCTCGGAAGCTGCACTAACGGACGCATCGAGGATATGAGGGTCGCGGCCGAGATCATCAAAGGAAAGAAGGTCGCCGATGGAGTGAGGTTCATCGTCGTCCCCGCATCTCAGCGCGTCTACCGCGCAATGGTCGACGAGGGACTGATGGACATCTTCCTTGATGCCGGAGCGTTCGTCTCCGGACCCACCTGCGGAGCATGTCTCGGAGGATACATGGGTATCCTCGCAGCAGGAGAGAGATCTATCTCTTCAACCAACAGGAACTTCATCGGAAGGATGGGAGACAAGGCCTCCGAAGTATATCTTGCAGGTCCCGAGGTCGTCGCGGCCTCCGCCATCGCAGGTAAGATCGCCACCCCGTCACAGCTGGAGGGGAACTGAATGCAGAAGATCATTGAAGGAAAATCATGGAAGTTCGGAGATGATGTGGATACCGATCAGATCATCCCCGCCGAGAGGCTCGTATCTTCCAATCTCGACCACCTGAACGACTTCATATTCGAGAAGGTCAGGCCCGGTTTTGCACAGACCGTAGGAAAAGGCGACGTCCTCGTCGCCGGAAAGAACTTCGGATGTGGTTCCTCCAGGGAACACGCGCCCCTGTCCCTCATGGAGGCGGGATTCAGCGTCATCATCGCCGAGAGTTTCGCCCGTATCTTCTACAGGAACTCCATGAATATCGGACTGCTCCTGGTCGAATGCAAGACCGATATCCCCGAGGGAGATGTCGTATCTGTTGACATCAAAGAAGGTGTCGTCACCGATAAGACGACCGGAAAGACCTGGAAATTCGAGAAATACCCCGGATTCATCGGAGAACTCGTCGAAGCAGGCGGACTTGTAAATCTTGTAAAGGAAGGTAAATTCTGATGAAGCACTTTGCGATTATTCCTGGAGACGGAATCGGAAAAGAGGTCATTGCGGCAGGAATGGAAGTTCTCGACGCGGTGTCCGAGATCTCGTCATTTGATTATGACGGAGAGCATTTCAACATCGGTTCCGACAGGTACCTGAAGACCGGTGAGCTCCTCACCGACGAGGATATCTCCGCCCTGAAGAAGAAGGACGCCATCTACTTCGGTGCCATCGGTGACCCCCGTGTCAAGCCCGGTATCCTCGAAGGCGGCATCCTCCTCAAGATGAGGGCGGTCTTCGACCAGTACATCAATCTCAGGCCCGTAACCTCCTGGTTCCCCCTGGTCCCCCTGAAGAGGGAGGTGGATTTCGATATCCACTTCCTCAGGGAGAACACCGAGGACTTCTACATGGGTCTCGGAAAGAGGTTCGGTCCCGATTACGGCGGAAAGAACGCCGACGGTTCCTATACCGTCGACCTCGGAGTGAAGAGGGAGTCCTACAATATGGACTTCAGTGTCACCGCAAAACCCACCGTGGACGACGACTACTCCATTGAGATCGGTCTCGTCTCCAGGAAAGGCATCACCCGCTGGGCGGACTACGCTATGAACTATGCTCTGAAGAGGGGCGACGACAAGGTCACCCTCGTCGACAAGGCGAACGTCATCACCAACAACTACGGGATGCAGAGGGAGATCTTCCAGCAGAAGGCCGATGAGTACGGACTCAAACTCGAGTTCATGTTCGTCGATGCTATGTCCATGGCTATGATCGTCCGCCCCGAGACCTTCGGTACCGTGGCGGTCCCCAACCTGTTCGGAGACATCCTCACCGACCTCGGAGCACAGCTTCAGGGGGGACTCGGAATGGGCGGAAGCGGAAACATCAATCCCAATGGGGTCAGCATGTTCGAGCCCATCCACGGATCCGCACCCGACATTGCAGGTCAGGGCAAGGCCAACCCCATCGCGGCCGTTCTCGCGGCACAGATGCTCCTTGAGAACCAGGGCTTCCCCGAAGAGGGAAAGATGCTCCACGATGCTGTCAGGCATGTCCTTGACACCAACCAGACCACTCCCGATCTCGGCGGAAAGCTGAAGACCGCAGAGGTCGGAAAAGCGATCGCCACATACGTCCTCAACCAGAAGAAGTGAGTCATTCCATGTTGCACCTCGAGCTCCGCTTCCCATATTCCGATGCAAAAACCGCCGAAGCGGTGCTTGCTGCCGTATCCCCCGAGAACGGAGACTATGTGAATGCGGAGCTCGAAGGAAACACCATCATTTTCACGATGCAGGCCGACAATGCAGGAACCCTCCGCAACACCGCGGACGACCTCATGGCCTGCATCAAGGTCGCCGAGGAATCGGCCGGCCTCATCTCCCGTCCGGACGAACCGGACGAGTAAGATCATTCTTCATTATCCTCTTGGCATCTGTTCTCTACGAACACCGTCCTCGGTTCCATGCGGAGCAGGACGAATACTGCGAACAATGCACATAGGATACCGATCACGGCACCTGCCAGGACATCTGTCGGGTAATGGGCGTACATATACATCCGGGTCAGGCCTACAAGGAATGCAAGTATGAACATCGAAGGTGCTGCACTGCGGTGGAAAACGGACACCACGGTCGCCGCACAGAACAGCGAGGCGGTGTGTCCGGAAGGAAATGAATATGAGGAGAACGAGGTTTTCAGTGCATTCACCGCGTACTCCTCGAAGGGCCTGGGTCTTTCGACGATCAGTTTCAGTGAGGCCACCATGCAGAATTCCAGGATGATGGCCGTGATCAGCACGAGACCGAACATCCTGTATTTTTTGGTGTAGATCATGATGAGTCCGATGACGATCCACAGGATATCGTACTTGAAGCAGTACTCGAACGCGAGGGACACGCAGTCCATTGCGGAGCATCCGAGCGTGTTATAGATTGCATTTAGGATATCGATTTCCTGTATGGTCTCACCTGGGATTCGGTCAGTCTTCTTCTGCACCGGTACGGATCTTGACGGCGATTCCCTTCTTCATGTTGAAGATCTCATCCGCAACGAGCAGCATCTTGCCGGTGGCGACGGCGTTGTCATTGCCGTCGACGATGATCACTTCGTCCATGGGGACGAGGCCCCTATCGCAATCCAAGGTGAACTGGCACATTGCGTTTCTTCCCTGGGATACGAACGGGACCGAGTCCTCGGAGACCTTCATTCTGAGGCGGGGTGCGGGGACCGCGGCGACGATCCTTTTGGCTCCTTCGATACGGAGACTGTACAGCCCGTCTCCGGCCCTCATCGAAAGAACGTGCTCTCCGTTGGAGATGACGTTTCTGATCTTTCCGGTCTTCTTGCTCTTCCTAAGCTCAATCCTTCCTTTGAAAAGTGCCTCGGCGGCATCGATCCCGAACTGATACCTTGCGACCGCAAGTGCCCTCTGGATATCCACCGGGTCTTCGGAGATGAGCTCTCCCTTGCGGGCGATGACACCTTCCGAATGTTCTGGTGCCGGGGCATCTGCGACAGTATCCTCTTCCGACACCGGAAGTTCTTCCGCATCGATGGTCTCGGTGAAGTGCCTGCTGAGGAATTCCATGGTGAAATCGTCGATCTCCTGTGCACTCTCTTTGTCCTCGATCTCGGGGAAAAGCGACTGTGCCAGAGGGTACATTTCATCAAGTTCTGCAGGGACGGGCCCCCAGGGGCTGACGACGACCGGGGTGTATCCGAGCCTGCGTGCATTCTCGAACTCCTTCACGAAGGCCCTGCTGTAAGGCTTCTGCTGACCGCCTACGAAAAGCGCCGCCTTCTTGGTCGGAGGCACATAACGGTCCATCAGCCTTTCCGCATACCTGAGGAAGATGGGCCTTCCGCGGGTCTCGGAACCGGTGTAGAAGATGGCCCCTTCCCTGGAGATGGGGTCGAACTTCTCCATGAACTGCTGGTAATCCCTCAGTTTCCTGAGTCCGTCGAGCATGGCAGGGTGGGCCCTGCACCTCATCTCGGCGAGTTCCCAGAGGCGCCCCTCGCGGAGATACCTGGTGACCAGGAGCAGTTCCTGTTTGATCGCATAAAGATTGTGCCTCGCGAGGATGCGGATCCTGTCGTTCTTGTTGGTCTTCCTGAGGCCTTCGAGTGTTATTCCCCTGCATGCGGGACAGCTGCAGTCGAGGGACTGCATCTCCGCAAGCCTGAAGGAACCGTCGATGAACATCATCCTGTCGTCCTTGGCGAATTTCGCGTAGGATGCGGAATCGAAGAGGTCGCAGCCCATGAGGGTGGCGAAGGCAAGGATCATCGGGTGTCCGGCACCGAACAGGTGGACGGGACGGTTGGGGTTGAGGCCCATCTTGGAGTTCATGATGACGTCGACCAGTTCCGCGTAGCGGTACTGTTCCATAAGGGGCACGACCCCTCCGATGGGGTGCACATCGATGTCCATACCGGCCATCCTCTTGGCACAGTCGCGCCTCAGTTTGGGATAGACGGAACCCTGGACGACACCGTTGATCATCATGTCGCCTTTCATGGCGACGGCCTGCTCGGTCCTTTCAAGTGTTACTTCAATGGAGGCGGCGGTCTGTTCCTCGGTCCAATAGGGTTCGGTGAAAATATCGAGGACGGTTCCGATATCGGTTCCGATGGCCTTCTGGAACTCGATGATCTCCTCATTGGTCATCTCGACCTCGCCGTACATGTGGCTCTGGAATGTTCCGGAATCGGTCATGATGATCCCGGGGAAGTCCAGCATCTCGTGGAGTCCTTTGGAACGGGCCTCCTCGTTGAGGGCAGGGGTGTTCTTGATGATGTATGAATTGGTGATGAGCGCTTTGAAACCGAACTCTTCGTAAAGCTCGCGGGGGAGCACGGTCTTGATCTTCGGATTGATCACGGGGAGAAGGGCAGGGGTCTCGATGGTACGGCCGGAAACGGTGGTGAGTTTCCCGATGCGGGCCATTCCGTCCCTTCTGAGGATTTCGAACATGCTCCCCCATATCAGCAACCCGATAAAGTTATTACTGGCTCATATCGGGTTTTCTGCAGATCCGATCACATGACGACGTCTTTGATGCGCAGATTCTCTGCGTCGGCGAAGGCCTTGGAAAGGGCATTTTTCATCAGAAGATCAGGGATATCCTCGATCAGGGCGGTGTTCCAGTCGTCGGGGGAACGCTCGAAGGAGACTAACTTGGGTTTTTCCGCATCCTCGGTGATCTCGGGTTTGCGGATCTCCAGTCCGTCGAGGATCTGGTTCACGGACCTGCCGTTGACGATGACATCATTGACCGCACCATCCTTGTGCTCGGACTTGAAAGAGGTGTTGACACCGGCGCATTTCATTTCGAAGACGAGGTTCTCCATGTACGATTCCATCTCTTTGACGGTCATACGCCTGCATTCCGAGTTCTTGGGAACAACGGGGTCGCCTGAATGGATGTACGTGATATCTACTAGTGCCATAGGTCGTGAATCGGGTTCTACCTTAAAATCGACACGGTCTGAGAGGAGGTATCGTTTCTTTGGTAAATTCAATGAAAAACAGATGTCTGGGTCTTTGCTCAGATGCCCTGCATCTTGGCGATGGCCTCGTCCGCACGGCGGTCTCCCTGATCGGAGGCCATCTTCAGGTATCTGAGGGCCTCATCCTCGGAAGGTGTGCAGCCTTTTCCGTTCATGATCATGATCCCGGCGAGATACTGTGCGCCTGCGTTGCCGAGTTCAGCTGACTGTTTGAGATAACCGAGGGCCTTTTCGTCGGATTTCTCGGTCCCGATACCGTTCATTGAGTAAAGACCCAGACTGAACAAGGCATCGGATTTCACATCCTCATCCTCGGCCTTCTCGACGGCAAGCTGATACATCTCGGTGCAGATGACAGGGGCATCCTCACCGCCTTTTTCTTCATAGAGGTACGCGAAGTTGTATGCGCAGCACCCGCTTCCCTTCTCGGCACCCCATTTGTACCATTTCAGTGCCACATTCGAGGATGGTTCGATCCCGTATCCGTTCTCATACATCTGTCCGAGGACCAGCATGGCGGATGTGGAACCCGCTTTGGCCGCACTTTCCAGCCAGAACATGGCGGAAGGCACGGAGAGACCGATGGTCGTACCGTCGAGATACCGAAGACCCAGAGCAAGCATCTCCTGTGGTGTGGTGGCCTTTTCGGGAGCGGATTCATAGGCGGGGGATTCCCTGTCCTCTCCCTTCAGGTATGCGATCGCCTCCGCATCGCCCCATCTTGCGGCTTCAAGGAAGAGGTGGCGTGCAACGGTCTCCGACTGACGGAGTCCCAGACCGAAGGCATACATTTCCGCGAGGGACCTTTTGGCGAACACGCTGCCCTGTTTGGCCGCCTTCTTGAAAAGGATCGCAGCGGTCTCGCAATCACGGCCCACATCCAATCCTTTTTCATACATCGCAGCGAGGTTGGCCTGGCAGGAACAGGATCCCTGAAGGTTCCCCTTCTGGAAGGAGACGACGGCACCATGATAGTTATGGACGTTTCCGTTGCGGTCTTTGTAGATAAGACCCAGATTGTTGAAGGCACGAAGGTCTCCGCCCTCTGCGGCGGTGTTGTAATGTTCGATGGCGAGGGCCCTTGATCTCTTTGTCCCTAGTCCGGATTCATACACGAACGCCATGGCGGTGGTGGCAGGTCTGAACCCCTGATCGAAGGAACGTTCGTACCATTTGGCGGCCTCCTTGTAACTCTGGGGGACCCCGTGTCCGCTCTCGTACATAGTGCCCAGCAGATACTGTGCATAGGCACTGCCTTTGAGTGCCGCCTTGCGGTAGTAAGTGACAGCCTTCTCGAAGGACTGCTCCTCGCGGACCCCGATACGGAATTCATCACCGCGCCGGATGAGCTCGTCTGGACTTTTGGGTTCTTTCGTACCTTTGAACACTGGTTCACCGCCGTCTTCTGCAGGATATCTGCTGTCGGAACGTTGCTGAAGGATATCCGTGATTGTTTATTATATATGTGCTGGGTATTGCACAATCATGTCGGTTCCGGACCGTGATTCTGAATACAAGGTCGTCGTCCTGGTGAGGAACGATCTCAAGATGTCCAAGGGAAAGGCAGCTGCCCAGGCCTGCCATGCGGCAGTATCATGTGCGCTGGCCTCCCAGAAGAAGTACCCTCTGGAGTTCTCCGCCTGGAATTCAGCAGGACAGAAGATCTCCGTCCTCAAGGTGGATTCCGAGAGGGACCTTTTCGAGTTCAAGGCCATCGCCGAACAGCAGAAGATAACCTGCTGCATCGTATGCGACGCGGGACGCACCGAGATCGAACCCGGCACCTACACCTGTCTCGGGATCGGTCCGAGGAAGCAGGCGGACCTCGACAAGATCACCGGCGACCTCAAGATGCTCTGAATTCTCAGGCACGCCTGTCGTTCAGGATCATTACCTTCAATTCATGGGTCGCGGCCTTGATATCTTTCTGGGCCATGATGGCGGATACCACCGCCACACCGTCAGCTCCCGCGTGAAGCACGTCGAGGAGGTTTCCTTTGTTGATGCCGCCGATACCTACAACGGGGACGTCCACGGCCTTTCTGATGTCATAGATCGCATCGAGACCCAGAGCATCGCCTGCGTCGGCCTTCGTTTTGGTGCTGAATATGGGTCCGATGCCGAGATAATCGGCTCCGTCCTCCACTGCTTTCACAGCCTCTTCGACAGTGGAGACGCTCACGCCGATGATCATGTCATCACCGCAGAGCCTTCTCGCCTCGGCCACGGGGATGTCCGACTGTCCGATATGCACCCCGTCTGCACCAGCAAGGACCGCAACATCGACCCTGTCGTCGACGATGAAGAATTTGCAGTATTCCTCGGCAATCTTCTGCATCTCTTTGGCTACGGCGAGGAGTTCCCTTCCGTCGACGTTCTTCGCCCTGAGCTGCACCACATCGGCCCCGCCTTCGTAACAGAGGCGGGCGGCCTGCACCTCGGAGGTGTTTCCCAGGAGGTCCCTGTCCGTGACCGCGTACAATTCGAACATGGTCACTCCCTTTTGATCAGTCTCTCGACGTCTTCGGTCTTGAGGTTGTAGATACTGTCGAGGAGATTGACCTTGAAGGAGGCGGGTCCGGATACCTTTCCTCCCTCGGCCACGACCTCGGAGGCGATGTTCATGACGGTGATCGCGGATGCGACCGATTCGATGACAGGTCCGCAGGCACCGACGTATGCTCCGAGGACGGCTGAAAGCATGCAGCCCGTTCCGGAGACGGTGGACATCCATTCCGAACCGTTCTTGAGAGTGATGATTGTCTTTCCGTCGCTGACATAATCGACAGGTCCGGTGGCGGCCACGACGCATCCGGTCCTGGCGGCAAGGGTCTTCGTCGCTTCGGCGACATTGTCCGCACCTTTGGCGGAATCCACACCGCGGACCTCTCCGCCCAGACCTGCCATGACAGAGATCTCTCCGTGGTTTCCTTTGATAATACTGACCTTGACCTCTTTGAGGATCCTTTCAGCTGTTTCGGTACGGTATTTGGTGGCACCGACACCGACGGGGTCGAGGATGACCGGAGTGCCTTTGGCGTTGGCGGTCTTTCCCGCGAGGATCATGGAATCGACGGTCCTGCTGTTCAGGGTACCGATGTTGAGGACGACCGCAGATGCGAGTTTCACCATGTCTGGGACATCTTCGGTGGCATCGGTCATGACCGGGGATCCGCCCGCGCAGATACATACGTTGGCGCAGTCGTTCACCGTCACATAGTTTGTGATCATATGGACCAACGGGCATGTTTCACGGACCTTCTTCATCATTTCCGATGTCGTAGACATGGTTCGCGGATTTCGTTACTGATATTAAGTTTGTGTCACGTTATGTATGGATGGATATGCCATCTGTCCTTTTATCTATTTAAACACAAATCGATTTTTATTAATAATATAATTAGAATCCGTGAATGATCACAATGGCAGATGCCAACGAAAAAATTGTCAAAAAACGGGAAAGAGAACCAATAACTCTTGTCTGTTTCGTCGTGCTCATCATTGCATGCGCCGGCGTTCTTAGTGCTTATGCGTATGATAAATTTACGGACAACTCCGAGGGTGTCGTCTACGGAGACACCGTCGTCATCGATTATACCGGTTCGCTTTACGGGTATTACGATTCCGCAACTGACACTGTCGTCCCTGTGATCTTTGACACCACCCTGCAGAGCGTCTTCGACAACAAGTCGAACGTCTTCGTCTGCGGATTCAGCAAGGACTCCTTCAGCACCACCTCAATCACTCTCGGTCAGGGCAAGTTCCTCAAGGCGTTCGAGAATGCAATCATCGGACACAATGTCGGTGACACCGTCAGGGTGTTCATCAAAGCTGACGATGCATACCCCACAGCCAACAGCAACGTCTACAAAGCGATGACGGGAATCGAGTTCCAGAACAACTTCGTCATCTCTGCGGATGAATACAAGACCCTTTTTGACAAGAAAGAGACTCCCTCTGAGGGATCTGCAGAGCTCACGGATAAAAACGGGCTGCCTGCTAGGGTCAATTATAACGGTTCGGAGATCAGGGTAACCTATATCCTCGAAAAGGACAAGGCATATACCATCGTCGACAACACTGTAGGAAAGGTCACCATGACCCCCACTTCCGAGTGCGGTGCAGATAAGATCACCTACAACCTGACGATCGAGAATCAGAAAGCGGTCAAGGACGGTACTGCCTACGGATGGAATGACACTGCAAAAGAATATGCCTCTGTTGCAGAGATTGAGATGATCTCTTACGACCTGTTCGGACAGAGCTATAACATCGTCGGTACCGATGGCACTGGATTCATCTACAATACTGCGACTTCCAGCAGCGATGCAATCCACAATATGGGCCTCTACTTCGTCATCAAGATCGTTTCCAAGAGCTGAAACCCTTATTCAAATCATTTAACCTGGGTCATATAATGGCCTGGGTTTCTCTTTTATAAATATCAGTTTCTGAGATTCAGTATCGGATTCCGATCAGAGATTCTTCAGATAGAAACGGTCCATTGCTCCGTGAACAACGAACGGAGGTTTTTCGATTAGTTTGAACCCGACCTTCTCATAGAGGTTAATTGCAACTTTAAGATCGTGATGCGTTTCAAGGTACATCTTCCCGTATCCTGCATCTTTCGCCCAGGCCTCTGCTGCAAAGACCAGTTCTTTGCCGTAACCTCTGCCTTTCACGGAGTCTACAAGATACAGTTTCTGCAGTTCGGCACAGTTTTCGATACCCTTCAATTCCGCGATCCCGACCCGCCGATTATCATGTCTGTTTCGTCAAGGGCGATGAGATAACATCTCTTCTCCGGAGTGCTGTTGTAAAAGTCACTCAGAGGATCGAGTCCCGGATCGAAATATGCGGTGCCAGGAATGTTCAGATGGAGTTGTTCGAGATTCGCGCGTATTATCCCGGCGATCACTCCGTCGTCGTCAGTGGTAATGCGTCTGCACTTCATCATTTTGATTCCAGCAGAATAATGTGTGACAGAGGGGCTTGAGGCCCCCGCCGTCTCAGAAGATCTTGTTGAGTTTGGCGAGGACCTCGCGGGGGTATTTTCCGAAGATGTCCACTTTGGGGTTCTTTCCGCCGAGGTCGGTGATGACATCGGGGACCTTGTCGCATTTGTCCAGGGTCTTGCGGATCGTCTTTGAGACAGATTCACCGTTCACCCTGTCGATGGGGACCACTTTGAGTCCGACGCGTTTGAAGTCGTCGGGAAGCTCTTTATCGGCTGCGATCTCAAGAACGCACCTGACCTCGGGATTGGTCTTCATGATCTCCATGAGCATGTAAGAGAGATGTTCGGCGGCACCGTATTTCACGGGCCCGTTCTTTTCCACATTTCCGTTGTGGGCGACGAGCCTCTTGTCGACGGCAGCGATCTCCTCCGGTCCGCGGGCATTCTTTTTGGCGAATGCGAGGTTCATTCCGGCCTTGGGAACGAGTTCCAGTGGAATGGTCGCGGAGATCTCGTCGACAGCGGCATCAAGCTCGCGGATGAGGTCGACCTTGCTCGCATCCTCCTTCTTCAGAGTGACCTTGGTGAGGTTGACCACAGGGACCCCTTCGCCGATCTTGTATTGGGTCTCGATGGACTTCTGGATCATCTTGCGTGATTCGTTCACAGCGGTGATCAGATCGAGACCGTTGGCCATATTGGCGGCTATGAACGAGGACAAAGCACATCCGGAACCGTGGCCTGCTTCATAGGGCAGGCGGGGGTTCGTGATCTTGGTGATGTCGGCTGAAAGGTAAAGATAGTCAGTGACAGTCCTTCCTTCCATGTGTCCGCCTTTCAGGAGGACGGAGGACCCGTCCTTTCCGATGATCTCGCAGGCATATGCCACATCATCCTCATCCTCGATCTTCAGTCCGGTGAGGATCTCGGCCTCCTTCTTGTTGGGGGTCGCCAGTTCGCAGATGGGGAGCAGTTTCTCTTTCAGTGCGCGTATGTAGGTGCGGTCGTAAAGTTTGTCTCCGACGGTGGCCACCATCACGGGGTCCACGATGAGGGGGGCATCATGGTCTTCAAACGCATCTGCAACGATATTGATGATTTCCGCATTGTACAGCATTCCGGTCTTGACCGCTTTGATATCACAGTCACTGAGAACGGCATCGAGCTGTGCCTGGACCACGTCCGCCGGCAACGGAAAGATCTTGCTGACACTGCATGTGTTCTGCGCAGTGACAGCGGTTATGACTGTGGCCGCATGGACTCCCGCTGCGGTCATGGCTTTGATATCCGCCTGGATACCTGCACCTCCGCATGAGTCGGAACCGGCCACTGTTAGAGCGGTTCTCATAGCGGCCTGTATTCAGTCCAGATATTTAAGACGGGAATCAGTGACCGGCTGCTTTTATCAGTCCTGGGTATACCACATTGACCACCCAGTTCCTGGTGTACTCGAATCCTTTGTTCAGGTAGACCGCACCGATGATAGCTTCAAGGTAGGGGATGTGGTCTGAAGAGGACTTTGGTTTGTCGATGTCTGGGTCATTGAAGAATCCCTGATCGTTGTAGTAATATGGGGTCAGTCTCCAGATATCCGTGAGAAGTCTGTACTGGGTATCGTTGCAAACCAGGATCTGTCTGAGCGGTTCGATATGTCCGATGGGCAGGCCTTTTCTGAACAAGGTCTCTATGATGATCAGGTCGAGGACCGAATCCCCCAGCTGTGCCAGTCTGGCGTTGCGTGCATTCCGGCTGCCGTCCAATTCACTTTTGTCCCGTGTCGAGTCCATTGCATCACTGAGAACTTCTGCAGATACGGAGAGACAGAGGATCTGTCTGAGCTCTTCCATCATTCTCAGTCTGCGTTCGGGATCAAGGACCTTTTTCACTGTCTGGAACATTGATTCAGAAGTCATAATCACGGCTCCATAGAGAGCATTCCGAGGAACTTTCCGCGGTCGTATTCGGACAGTTCGCCCATCTTCCTTGTCAGGCGGTTCCGTTCCACAGTGCGTATCTCCCGGTCCACATAGGTCTCTTTCTCAAGCCCCGCCTCCATATAATCCTCGATAGTGTCACGGATTCTGGTCGTACTTGACTGGGAGGTGCATTTTCTGAACCTGTACATATTGTTGGTGTGGCCGATAATAAGGACCGGACGGTCTTTTACTCCGTCGAGGTTGGACACCCACCAGATCTCTCCGGGCTGAGGGGTCCCCTTTCCGGTATTGTTCGAGGTCTTGGAGTTCTTCTTGTACTGGTTCAGGTAGTTGTTCATGGTCGGTCTCTTTCAGCTTGCGTTCCGATTCAAGGCTCTGTTTACTATCTGGGACCATAGGTTATGATAATTTAATCCCAACTCCGGGGGTAGAATTCAATATAAATATGGTTTAGAGATATACCGCATTGATGGCTAAATCGAGTGTTCATTTCATTCTCAAAAACAAGAGCGACTACAAGGACCTGGCTCCTGTATTCAAAGATATTCTTCTGAATGTTCTGAAACACGCGGACCAGGTTCCGGAGGAAGAGGAGTTCACCATGATCCTCAAGCTGAACCTCGACGATCTGGAACAGAACCATAAGCCCGAAGGATACATCAGAAAGGCGAGGGTCAGGATCGTCTTCCCTCTCGACCGTAAAGAGTTCTACGTTCAGAGCTACAGCCCCAAGGTCGTCAACCTCAACGACATCAAAGAGGATGTTTCCAACATTCTCAGCACCGCAGGTGTCAAGTTCGACATCTCAGAGGATGACGATATCAAGTTCGATCTGAAGTGATCTTCGGATAAGGCCTGACGGCCTGTTCGGCCATTTACTTGTTTCAGCGAAGACTTCAGTTCTTTTCGAAAAGTCAAGATATGTCAAGATATTATAATTTGACTTTTCTTTAAATACTCTCGAAAAGTCAATTTTTGACTTTTTGACATTTTATAATATCTGAAAATCAGTATTTGATTGTGAAGAAAATCCAACCAGTTCCCCAAGTCGATCAAATCGATCCCGCTTTGGTGGAAAAGATCCTGTCCGATCCTGGAAAAATGGAAGAGATCTCCCGCTTCAACAGGGAATATTATCATTGGGGTGAGCTCAAATCTCGGGTAGATGACAAGGAACTGGAAAGCACATGGGCTTTGATGAAATTCCTCCGCAGAACCGATCTCAGACAATTCGGGCTATGCGGACTTGATCTCAAATATGTGCTGTTAAACGATTTTCAAGAGGCTTTGCATCTGATCGACTGCAATTCCGCAGGGCTGACCGAACTTGACGGGTTCAGTCAGAAAGATACTCAGATATATGCTATCAGTTCGGTGATGGAGGAGGCTATCGCCTCGAGTCAGATGGAAGGTGCGGTGACAACCCGTAAAGAAGCCAAACAGATGCTGAGGTCGCAACGGGAACCGAAGAACACCAGCGAAAAGATGATTTTGAACAATTATCTCGCAATGGAACAGCTGAAAACATCTCTTGACAAGAAGATGACCGTCGATCTGATCCTCAAAATGCATAAGACCATAACCTCCGGAATTCTCAGAGAAGGGTCTGCATGGGAAGGAAGGTTCAGAGAAGACAATGAACCCGTGGTGGCAGATCCCTGCAACGGTACGGTTTACCATGTTCCGCCGAGTTATGATATGATTCCTTCAATGATGCAGGAACTCTGCGATTTCATCAACAGGAAAGAGAAGGAATTCATCCACCCCATCATCAAAGGTATCATCATACACTACTTGGTCGGCTATATCCATCCTTTTGTGGACGGCAACGGTCGTATGGCAAGGTCGCTTTTCTACTGGTTCGTTCTAAAAAACGGTTATCCGCTGATGAAATACACCTCGATCTCCAGGATCATGAAGAATTCTCAGGCGAAATACGGTCTTGCGTACCAATATACAGAATCTGATGATAACGATCTCACCTACTTCATAAGGTTCAATCTCAACTGTATCGTCAAGGCCGTGTCCGATCTGAGGATATACATCAAGAAAAAGAATGCAGAGCAGAAACAGGTGTCCGATCTGATAAAAAGCGACATGGAACTCAGCCGGGATGAATCTCTGATATTGATCGACTACACGCGGAGTCAGGAGATGTTCTCGGTCAGGGAGATCTCAGCAAGGTACAACGTATCTTATCAGGCCGCGAGAAATTATGTCACCCGTCTCTGTGAACTGGGGTATCTGAAGATCACAAGCCACGACAGAAAGACCCGTCTGTATACAGTTCAGAGAAAGCGCGTTCCTGAGTAAAATGAACCGACCCTGGTATAAGATCGATGCCGGGGCCGGAAATGATTTTCACTGGTTCAGGAGAATGTCCCAGCACTTCTCGTACAGCATGTCCTTCTGCCTGACCGCGGTCTCCCTGTCGAAGAGGTTCTGAAGGGAGATGGCAAGCTGAACATCTGCCGAAGCGGGGGATGTTCCGCCGTAGGAGTCTCTCCTCTCCACACAGGATTTGACGGAGATCTCCTTGAAGATGTCCTCTTCAATGAGAGGGGAGTATTTCTTGAACTGTTCGAGGGTAAGGTCGTCGAGTTCCAGACCGTTGGATTCGCAATACCTTACCGCCTCACCGACGATACCGTGGGCCTGTCTGAACGGAACGCCTTTGGTGACAAGGTAATCCGCAAGGTCGGTGGCGTTGATGAATCCCTTCTTGCAGGCTCTCAGCATCGCATCCTCGTTGATTATGAGTGTGGAGACGACCTTCGCCATGATGTTGGCGCAGTCTGTGACGGTCTGGAGCGAGTCCATGACAGGTCTCTTATCTTCCTGGAGGTCGCGGTTGTAGGCGAGGGGGAGGCTCTTAGTGGTCATGAGCATGGTGACCAGGGAACCGATCACGCTGCCGGTCTTTCCTCTGGTGAGCTCGCAGATATCAGGGTTCTTCTTCTGGGGCATGATGGACGAACCTGTGGAATACTTGTCGTCCATGGTCACGAATCCGAACTCCTGGGAGTTCCAGAGCACCAGTTCCTCGCAGAGGGAGGAGAGGCTGATGGCCACCATGGAGGCATCGAACGCCAGTTCGGTGACATAATCACGGGAACCGACGGAATCCATGGAGTTCTCGGTGGGTTCGCGGAATCCGAGGAGCTCGGAGGTCATGTTCCTGTCGATGCGGTAGGTGGTTCCGGCCAATGCGGCGGAGCCGAGGGGACATTTGTTCATCCTCTCCACAGCATCAAGGAACCTGTCGGCGTCCCTGCCGAGTCTGAATGCATGTGCCAGCATGTGCTGCGCGAGGGTGATCGGCTGTGCATGCTGCATGTGGGTGAACCCGGGGAGGATGGTCTCGCGGTGGTTCTTGGCGATGTCCTGCAGGGATGAGATGAGGCGGTCAACCGCATCCACGGTGTTGAGCGCCGCATCCCTAAGGTACATCTTGAAATCGGTCGCGACCTGATCGTTCCTGCTCCTTCCGGTGTGGAGTTTGCCTCCTGCAGGGCCGATCATGGCGGTGAGCTGGACCTCGATGTTGGTGTGGATGTCCTCGAGGGAGGTGTCCATCTCGAAGGTCCCGTCCTTCAGTTTGCCGGCGATCTTCCTGAGTCCTTCGGTGATGGCATCTGCGTCCTCGGCCGGGATGATCCTGCATGCCTTCAGCATGCGGACATGTGCCAGGGACCCCATGATGTCATAGAACGCCATCCTTCCGTCGACATCCAGGGAAGAGGTGAACTTCAGGGTCCCCTCGTCCATTCCCTGGGCGAACCTTCCGGACCAAAGTGCTTTGCCGGCCATCTGACTCACTCTTTCTTGTGGGCGCGGGCCGCGGTCTGATCGGGCAGACCCCATACGTAGATGAATCCCATGGCGGCCTTGTGGTCGAAGGTGTCGACGGTGTCCTTGGAATATGTGGCGAGTCCGGTGTCGTAGAGGGAGACAGGTGATTTCCTTCCGACGACGGTGACGCTTCCCTTGTAGAGTTTCACGCGGACGGTACCGGTGACGAACTCCTGGGTCTTGTCGATGAAGGCGTTGATGGGCTCCCTGAGTCCGCCGAACCACTGTCCATCATAGACCAGGCGGGTGAACTTCTGTTCGATTCCCCTCTTGAAGTCGAGGACCTCCCTCTGGAGGGTCATGGCCTCGATCGCCTTGTGGGCGGCGATGATGGTGACCGCCGCGGGGCACTCGTAGGTCTCGCGGGATTTGATTCCGACGAGCCTGTCCTCCACGTGGTCGATCCTTCCGACACCGTTGTCGCCGGCGATCTTGTTGAGTTTGTCGATGAGCTCTACTCCGTCCATCTTCTGGCCGTCAAGGGACACAGGAACTCCCCTCTCGAATCCGATCTCGATGTAGGTGGGGGTGTTGGGCGCCTTCTCGGGGTCGACGGTGTGTGCCCATACGCCTGCCGGAGGCTCGTCCCATGCGTTCTCGAGGGCTCCGCATTCGCAGGATGCTCCCCAGAGGTTCTCGTCCCTGGAGTAGGGACTGCTCTTCTTCGCCTTGATCTCGATTCCGTTCTCTGCGGCGTAGTCGATCTCGTCGTCCCTGGAGGCGATCCATTCCCTCTGAGGTGCGATGATCTTCAGGTCGGGGTCCTGGGCCTTGATGCCTGCATCGAACCGGACCTGATCGTTTCCTTTTCCGGTGCATCCGTGGGCGATGTACTTTGCACCTTCTTCGTGGGCGATCTTGACCAGGGTCTTGGCCATGAGGGGCCTGGCGATGGCGGTGGAAAGGGGGTAGATGTCCTGATAGAGGCCGTTGGCCTTCACGAGGGGCCATACGTATTCCTCGACGAACTCTTTTCTCACATCGAAAAAGTCAGCGCGGACCGCTCCGTTCCTGTATGCGCGGGCGACAATCTCCTCGCCGTCTGTTTCAGGCTGTCCGACATCGACGGAGATGGCGACGACGTCCACGTTGTAGTTCTCCTGGAGCCAGTGGATGTCGACGGAGGTGTCGAGTCCTCCGGAGTACGCCAGTACGACCTTGTCGCGTTTTCCTTTTTCGTTCGATTTGTTCTGAGTCATATGCTCCCCCATTCCCTTTATTATTATAATTCCCTCGTTCAGAGAACGCGGTTAATTACATATCTGTCGGGCCTATAGGTGTGGGCTGAGTTTGGTTCATGGACGATTTTGATGGTGCGGAACTGGTGGTGGAGCGTTTTATCAATAATGTCTCGGGAAGCAGTGACTACAGTGTGGTTCCTGCTGATAATGTCGCATATCCATAGATCATAATTGCATCAGAGCTCGCGGCCTGTGCTATTATCACCCGGCTGCACAAACAGCCCCAGATATCGTTTAAGGGATGCTATAATGCTTACAGTTTCTTCTCCGAACTGCCTTTCGTTCATCCTGCGCAGAACGGATTTGATGACAGGTGGTATACAATCGATATTTTCCCTGACACGGATGTGCTTTTCTTACATTATGCGTTAGAACTATCCTATGATTGTGATGATTATCGTTCGATAGAGTATTATAAGGAAAACGAAAAAGAAACCAGAAAACTAGCGAGGATGCTGACCGACAAAGAGTATATGTCTACATGCAAGTATCGGGGCGAAGAACTCGATTTGAATCCTGATGAAGCTGATTCTAAGAACTTTCCGCGCATTCTTAATGTACGTAAGATGGTGTATTCAAAAGAACTAAATCATCTTTCATATGGTGCAAAGTTCGTAAAGATAGCTAAAACTGTGGAAGATCTGGAAGATAATTACTCTGACGATTCGTATCCTTTTTTAAACGTCACCTACGAGTCCTGTATGGATGATCTGAGGGCTTATTTTACTTGGAGAACAAAATATAGGCTGGGAAAGAAATGTCCGATTCCTGATTCTTTTGTACTTCTTTATGTGGCTGAATTGGTCAATGGGATAGGATGGACAGATCCCGTTAAGGGTCAGAAACTATTATCTTCTGTTCTCGATAACCTCGAGACATCTAGGTATACTAACAGGGTTATGAGGTGGCTTTGTGATTTCAGTGCGTATCATAATCTCCCCCCATGCTGGGAAGTTGAATACACCGATACGGAGGGGTCAGTCGCAGAACTGTTGCACCCCGAGAACATAACTCCGAAAAACATCATCTCCCTCTTGGATGCACTGACGGATTGTGATTACGATCTGGAGAACAAAAAGGCATATCAGAGATCTTCGAAGGATTACAAGGAAGTGCTTGTGCGGTGTTTCCGCAATCTTATTGCCTATGGGAACAGCGACAAAGGCTTGTCTTCAAAGAGCGTTTTCGTGTGGCACAACGACTCTTGGTATGAGATGTTCTGTACACTCCCGTTCCAATTGGCAGAATCCCACAATAATTATACCTACCAACTGGATGATGTGAGAAGATACAAATTCGAAGGAAATTACTGCACTTTTTCCGTATGTACTTTGAGTCACAAGTTCTTATCATCACTTCAGAATATCCTGTATACTGTGGAATCATTGATGCGTGAGGAGGTGGGTCTTCGGAAGACCAAAGAAAGACTCCCCCCTGAAAGCGAGTATTATCAGTGCATCGTGAAGGCCATTCACGACTGGAAAGCGGATAAGAACAAGAGGGTCGTGGTCATTGACAGTAGCAGGCTGGAATCCGTTCGTCAGGATGCGCAGGAGATCTCTCAGAAGATCATGACCTCTGAAGAGATCGATAATGTGCCAGATGTTCAAAATGATATGAACGAGGAAGAGGTTGCGGAAGCAGTTTCGGCAGAAACCGATGGGGCCGAAGCACCTGTTGGATCATCATTATTGGATGGTAACGAGGCCAGGTTCCTGACCCTTCTGATCGAAGGCGGGGACTGGCAGTCATTCATCAAGAAGAACCGTCTGATGCTTTCGATCATTGTGGATTCGGTGAACGACAAACTGTTCGAGGAACTCGGCGATACCGCCCTCGGGATGCAGGATGGAAAGCCGGTCGTCATTGAAGATTACGAAGAAGAACTCAAGAGGATACTATGTCTGTGAAAATACCGAAAAGGGTCGCTTCGATCGTTATAAACTCGCTGAAAGGGGGTGTCGTTCCGCGTATAGGGCTGTCCTACATCACAGTCGGACGCAAGGCGGAGATCGACGCCCTTCTGAACGATATCGACATCATCGCCGACGGCGGAGCGGCGTTCAGATTCATCGAGGGAAGATACGGAAGCGGCAAATCATTTCTGTTACAAGCGATCAGAAATTACCTGATGGACAGGAATTTCGTGGTCGTCGATGCAGATCTTTCTCCCGAAAGGAAACTGCACGGCAACAAGGGACAGGGTTTGGCGACCTACCGCGAACTGGTTAGGAACATGAGCACCAAGACCTGTCCCGAGGGAGGAGCACTGTCCCTCATCCTCGACAGATGGATCTCGAACGTCATGGCGACAGTGTCGAATGACACAGACCCAGAGTCCCCGGATTTCTCCAAGGCGGTGGAGAAGCGCATCAGCACCGAGGTGCTTTCAATGAGCGACATGGTGAGGGGATTCGATTTCGCCAGGCTGCTGACCCTTTATTACAGGTCATATGCTGAGAACGACGAACTCATGAAGGCGAAGGTCATCCGCTGGTTCCGCGGGGAGTTCATCAACAAGACCGAGGCCAAGAAAGAGCTCGGCATCAACCTGATCATCACAGACGACGATTGGTATGAGTACCTTAAGGTGTTCGCCGCCTTCCTCAAACAGGCAGGATATACTGGAATGGTCATCCTCATCGACGAACTGGTCAACCTCTACAAGATCTCCAACAGGATCTCGAGGGAGAGCAACTACGAGAAGATCCTGTCGATGTACAACGATGTCCTGCAGGGCAAAGCGAAGTATCTGGGCATCATCATGTGCGGTACTCCGGAATGTATCGAGAATCCCCTGAGAGGCATCTACAGTTACGAGGCTTTGCGTTCGAGGCTCTGCACGGGAAAGTTTTCGAATGAGGGTACAAAGGACATGCTTGCACCGGTCATCAAACTCGATCCTCTCGGATATGAGGAGATGACGATCCTGGTGGAGAAACTGTCCCAGATACATTCGGTGCTCTTCGGATACGAGGTCAGACTCCAGGAGAAGGACCTGATGGATTTCATCAAGATCGAGTACGGCCGCATTGGTGCTGACAGCCACATCACCCCCAGAGAGGTAATCAGAGATTTCATCGAGCTTCTGGATATTCTGTATCAATATCCTGAAAAGACCGTCGACCAGGTCCTCCGTTCCGGTGATTTCCAGTTCGCCGAGGGCGGTCTCGAGGAAGATGAGGACGCGATCCCGGAGTTCGAGATCTGATATCATGGTAAACCCGGTGTTCGACAGATATGCACCTTTCATCAGGGAATTTATCTATTGCAACAACTGGGAATCACTCCGCGGGATCCAGATGGCGGCCGCGGATGCGATATTCAATACCTCGCAGAATGTTCTTTTGACCGCTTCCACCGCTTCGGGAAAGACCGAGGCGGCGTTCTTTCCTATTCTTACGCTCCTTCAGGAGGACCCTCCCACCTCCATCGGAGCACTTTACATCGGGCCGCTGAAGGCCCTCATCAACGACCAGTTCGAACGTCTCGAACAACTGTGCCAGGAAGCTGATATTCCGGTATGGCACTGGCATGGGGATGTGAATCAGAGCCATAAAGAGAAGATGGTCAGGAATCCTTCCGGCATTCTGCAGATCACCCCCGAATCCCTCGAAGGGATGCTGCTCCACAGACACGGCGATATAGTCCGTCTTTTCGGAGATCTTCGTTTCATAGTCATTGATGAGGTCCACTCTCTGATCAAGGGCGACCGTGGGGGTCAGATGCTGTGTCTTATCGAAAGATTGTCGAAAATGGCCGGCTGCAACCCCCGCAGGATAGGCCTTTCGGCAACGATCGGAAATCCCCAAAGGACGGGAGAGTTCCTTTCCGCCGGTACCGGACGCATAACCGTGATACCCAAGGTTGAGGAGCCGAAGGTCAGGTGGAGGCTCTCGATGGAGCATTTCTTTATACAGTCCCAGCAGGCCGAACCTGAGGGGACCGTCAAGCCTCTGGCACCTTTGGATGTCCCTACCGATACAGCACCCCGCAATGCCGATCCCGGGTACGGGTACATATTCGAGCACACCCGCGGGAAGAAGTGTCTTATCTTCTCCAACTCGAGAGAGGAATGCGAAGAGGTCTGTTCCACCCTGCGCCACTACTGCGAGGCGAGAAAGGAGCCTGACAGGTTCCTGATCCACCACGGTAACATCTCCCCTGCATTGAGAGAGGCCGCGGAAAAGGAGATGAAGGATGAGGGCCGGGACATCACGGTCTGTACCACCTCCACATTGGAACTCGGTATCGACATCGGTCGTCTGGAAAGGGCATTCCAGATCGATGCCCCGTGGACAGTCTCTTCTTTCCTGCAGAGGATGGGAAGGACCGGACGTAGGGGACAGCCGCCGGAGATGTGGTTTGTCATCCGGGAGGACGAGGCGGAATCGAGAAGCATGGCACCTGCTGCCGTTCCCTGGTCTCTGATCCACGGAATAGCCTTGGTTCAGCTATATATCGAGGAGAAATGGGTCGAACCGCCTAGATTTGACAGGCTTCCGTTCTCCCTGCTGTTCCATCAGACCATGTGTGTCCTGGCCGGCGGAGGGGAGATGAGCCCCGCTCAGCTTGCCGGTAAGGTTCTGAAACTGTCCTATTTCCACAGGATATCCCAGGATGACTACAAGGTCCTGCTCCGCCATCTGATATCCACCGATATGATCGAGAGGACCGAAAGGGGAGGACTGATCGTGGGGCTGGCGGGAGAGAAGATCCTGTCCTCTTACCGTTTCCTTGCCACATTCCAGGAGAACGAGGAGTTCACTGTCCGCTGCGATTCCGTGGAACTGGGAACGATAGTGCGCCCTCCGCCCGTGGGAGAGAAGGTGGCCATCGCTGGAAAGGTGTGGACAGTGGACACGATCGACCTGAAGAGACATCTTCTCACCGTAACGGAAGTGAAAGGACGCGTTCCGGCCTTCTTCGGTCTCGATCCCGGGGATATGGACACCAAGATCCTTCTGAGGATGAGACAGGTGCTTTTGGAAGACAAGGTCTATCCGTTCCTGATGAAAAATGCAGTTGGAAGACTTTCCGAAGCAAGGGGGGTGGCCGCCGCCGCAGGTATCGGGAGGAGGCCTCTGATCAATCTCGGAGAAAACATGTGGTGTCTGTTTCCATGGTTGGGAACATACGCTTTCTTCGCCCTCGAAAGGTTCCTCAAGATCAAGTGCGCAGGTGATCTGGGTCTTTCAGGTCTCGACTCCGACCGTCCGTTCTTCATACAGTTCTCCATGAAGGTTCCAGAGGTGGAGTTCTATCGGATCGCGGTCGAACACGCCAAAGAGGAGCTCGACCCCATGGACCTCGTTTATGAGAAAGAAGTGCCGTATTTCGAGAAATACGACGAGCATGTTCCTGAAGAACTGGTCCGCAAAGGGTTCGCCTACGGTGTACTCGATATCGACACTATGCTGAAACGTGTGCTCGGATGGGAAGAATTCCTGCACCAGTAAGAGATGCCAGCACTCCGGATTCAGACCTGTTCCGGAGAATGTCGCGGATAGAATCAACCGTCAGAAAACGGTCAGTTTTGTTGAAGCCGTGACGTATCCGACATTTGATGTCTGAAATCAGACAATAGCTTTTTAATCGATATTTCTTAGGCGGCCGTATTCAACACGAGGTATCGAAATGGTATACAGAATCGGAATTATCGGAGGAACGGGATACACAGGAAGCGAACTCTCCCGTATCCTTTGCAGACACCCCGATGTCGAGCTTGCGGCCCTCACCTCCCGTACCAATGCCGGGAAGAAGGTCTCCGAGGTCAACACCTTCCTGAAAGGATACTCCGACATCGAGTTCACTGAGAAGATTTCCGATACCAAGGACCTCGACCTCGTGATGGTGGCCACCCCCCGTGGTGTCGCCATGGAAGAGGTGCCCGATCTCATCGAACAGGGGATCAAATGTGTCGACCTGTCCGGAGACTACCGTCTCAAAGATCCCAAAGAATACGAGAACTGGTACGGCAAGGAACACACCGACACCGAACATCTTTCCGAAGCCGTGTTCGGTCTTCCCGAATTCTTCCGCAAGGACATCAAAGGTGCCGATCTCGTGGCAAATCCCGGATGCTACGCGACATCCGCCATCCTGGCGATCGCTCCACTCATAAAATCCGGTCTTGTGTACCCGGACGTCTTCGTGGACGGAAAGAGCGGAACCTCCGGAGCGGGAATGAAACCTTCCGAGCGTCTTCACCACCCGACCTGCGGTGAATCGGTGATCCCCTACAGCGTGGGTACCCACCGCCACACCCCGGAGATCGATATGGCCGTCGGGATGTACGCGGGAAGCAGGTGCGACGTGATGTTCGTCCCCCATCTCATCCCGATCGTGAGAGGGATCATCTCCTCATGCTACTTCCGTGTGAAGAGCGAGGTGACACAGGCGGACATCGATGCGGTCTTCGAGGACGCATACGGAAAGGAACGCTTCGTGGACTATGTGCCGGAACCCTCGATCCGCGCTGTGGTGGGCTCGAACCACGCACAGGTGGGCTCGAAGGTCATCGGCGGACGCATCGTGAGCTTCGGTGTGTTGGACAATCTGGTCAAAGGGGCCGCCGGACAGGCGGTCCAGAACATGAACCTTATGCTGGGGTTGGACGAGACCGCGGGTCTCGACTTCCCCGGACTTGGAGTGTGATTGATAATGGTAGAGATAATCGACGGAGGGATTACGACCCCTCAGGGATTCAAGGCAGCAGGTGTGCATTCGGGTGTGAAATACCGTTCGCTGGATATGGGACTTCTTTATTCCGAGGTTCCTGCCACTGCATTCTGCGCATTCACTTCGAACAATGTCAAGGCTGCACCTGTGCAGCTCATGATGAACGACAAGCCGGAGAAACTCTCCGCGGTCATTGTCAACAGCGGTAACGCGAACGCCCTCACCGGACGCCGCGGATACGAGGATGCGCAGACCATGCAGAAACTCGTGGCGGCCGAACTTGGCATCGAACCCAAACAGGTCGGTGTCATGTCCACCGGACTCATCGGACGTTTCATGGACATGCCGAAGATCACCTTCGGTATCACCAAGGCCGTGAAGGCCCTCGGTACCGGACGCGACAGCGACAACCTCATCTGCGAGGCCATCATGACCACCGACACCATCAAGAAAGAGTGTGCGGTCCGTGTCCGTCTCGAGGACGGAACCATGGTCAGGATCTCCATGATCTCCAAGGGAAGCGGAATGATCCAGCCCCACCTCAAGGCACTTCATGGTACCACTCTGTCCCTTATCACCACCGATGCGGTCCTCACCCCCAAGTTCTACGAGCACTTCCAGGGGATCCTCGATGATTCGATGAACATGGTATCTGTCGACGGAGATCAGTCCACCAATGACACCTGTATCATGCTCGCCAACGGACTCGCCGGAGGTAAGCCCGCCGATGACGACCCCAACTTCCAGGATGCGCTTCGTGTCCTCACCACCAAGATCGCACGCACCATTGCCATGGACGGAGAGGGAGCAACCAAGCTCATCACCGTCGAGGTCAAGGGAGCCGAGACAAAGGAGGATGCCAAGAAGTGCATCAAGGCGATCATCAATTCGCCCCTTGTCAAGGCTGCCATCTTCGGAGCGGACCCCAACTACGGACGTGTCATGATGGCCGTCGGAAACAGCGGTGCCAAGTTCAGTCTCAACGACGTTCACCTGACCATCAAGGGGGGCGACATGGTCGTCGACATCCTCGATTCCGGTGCACCTGTCTTCCAGGACGAGACCTCCGTCGAGGCCGTCCGCATGACCATGGACAACAAGGAGGTCATCCTCAGTCTCGACCTCGGTGTCGGCAACGCATCCGCCACCGGATGGGGCTGTGACCTCACTTACGATTATGTCCGCATCAACGCAGAGTACGCATCCTGAGTGATCGGATGAGTGAGATCTATCTTCTCAAATTCGGCGGAAATGCGCTCGACGGAGAGTCCGGATTGGACCGTCTGGCACATGAGATATCCGTGCTCATGGAGAATGGGAGATCGATCGTCGTCGTGCACGGCGGAGGCCCCTCCATCTCCCGTGAGATGGAACGTCTCGGCATGAGTCCCAGGATGGTCGCTGGGGTCCGTGTGACCGATGAAGGTGCTCTCGAAGTGGCCGAGAAGGTCCTCCGCGAGATCAACGGAAATGTCGTCGCCGCTCTCGACCGCGCAGGTGTCAGGGCCGTCGGAATGCCTGCTTATTTCTGTACCGAATGCAGGAAGAAGGCACCTTTCGATGCCACCGAGGACGGAAAGACCGTGACCGTCGATCCCGGGCTTGTAGGAGAAGTGGTTTCCGTCGATAAGCAGACCATTCTCGACCTTGTTGCAGATAAGATCGTGCCTGTGGTATATCCCATCGGAGCCATGGCGGCCGATGACAAGGTTCAGCACCTGAACGTCAACGCGGACACCATGGCGGCAGGTATCGCGGCAGGCATCAAATGTAAGGAAATGGTCGCGATAACAGATGTCCCAGGTATCCTGAAGAATGTATCAGATCCCTCTTCCAAGATCGACCGTGCCACCTTCGCCGATATCGATGCGATGATCGCAGATGGCACCATCTCCGGAGGAATGATCCCTAAGGTCGAGGCCTGCCGCAAGGCCGTGGACGCTGGTGCGCATATGGTCCGTATGGTCAACGGCCGCGATCCCGACAGCATCCTCACGGATATCATCCTCAACAACGTCCCCAAAGGGACACTCATAGTCAAAAAGTGATTCATATGGATTTCAACACAATCAAAGACCTCAGTTCGAAGTACCTCTTCCAGAACTACGGTCGTATGGACATCGCCTTCGAGAACGGAGAAGGATGTTACCTCTTCGACACTGAGGGAAAGAAGTATCTCGATGTCACCGCAGGTATCGCGGTCTGTAGTCTGGGACATTCGCACCCCGAGTGGGTCAAGGCCATGCGCGACCAGGTCTCCCACCTCGTACACGTCTCCAACCTGTACTACATCAAGGAACAGGCACTGCTCGCACAGCGTCTCAACACCATCACCCCTGATTCCATCACCCGCACCCTGTTCGTCAACAGCGGTGCAGAGGCTAACGAGGGTGCCCTCAAGACCGCTGTCCGTTACACCGGACGCCACAAGGTGCTCTCTGCTCTGAACGGTTTCCACGGACGCACATCGGCCTCCCTCGGAGCCACCGGACAGACGAAGTATCAGTCCGGATTCGAACCTCTGATCAGCGGAGCATACCATTACTATACGTACAACGACCTCGAATCCGTGAAGTCCCAGATCGATCGCGACACCGCCGCACTGATGGTCGAGGGGATCCAGGGAGAGGGAGGAGTCATCCCTGCAACCAAGGAATTCATCGAGGGTGTCCGTGACCTCTGTACCGACCTCGGTGTTCTGATGATCGTCGACGAGGTTCAGACCGGAATGGGCCGCACCGGAAAATGGTGGTGCATGGACCAGTTCGGAGTCGTTCCCGATATAATCACCGCAGCGAAAGGTCTTGCCGCCGGAATGCCCATCGGAGCCGTCATGACCACTGATGAGATCGCATCCTGCATGACCCCTGGTACCCACGGAACCACTTTCGGCGGAAACCCTCTGGTATGTTCCTCCGGAAGCGCTGTCATCGACATCATCAACCGTCAGCGCATCCTTGATAATGTCAACACCGTCTCCGAGTCCTGGTTCGCCGACCTCAACGCTCTGAAAGCGGAACACTCCGACAAGATCAAGGACGTCCGCGGAATGGGATTCCTGATCGGTGTCGAGATGGATTCCGAGGCCACCGCTGCAGCGGTCAAGAAGTTCATGTTCGACCACAGCATTCTGGTCAACGTGGCCCACGGAAAGACCCTCCGTCTCATTCCCCCGCTCATCTTCACGATGGAGCAGAAGAACGAGTTCATGAGGATCCTCACGGAAGCTCTCAACTGAAACTCATTTTCCCTTCCGGACCAGTGAAAAAGGGTCCGAAAGGGTTTTTTAACGGTCCGAAGACCAGTGTTTACTTTATCAGCGGTGTGAGAACACGAAGGAGACCTTGTTGGAGTCCTTCTTCTCGACCCTGACGAATCCGATCCTCTCAAGCTGGACGGAGTCCCCGTTCTCCTTGGCGAAGGCGGGTTCCACAAGTCCCTCGGTGACGGTTCCGTCGGGCATGAGGAGTTCAGCCTTCATCGCATCGGATCCGACCCACTGGACGGCCTTGGCGCCTTTCTTCAGGATGGAGACGTCGTTTCCTGCGTAGACCGCGGGGTTTCCGAATTCGAGGTTGCAGAAGTCCTTCAGGCGAACCTTTCCGGCGGATCCGAAGAGTTCGGAGTCCTCTTTGGAGAGGTAGACGGAAACAGGTGCCTTGTAGTCGTATTTCCTGTCTCCCCTGTCCGCGTGGTCGGGATGCAGAGGTGCGGATCCGGTGATCTCATCGGCACCGGTGACCTTGTACTCGACGGGGTTTCCGACGAAGAAGTATCTGTTGGAGACGGAATCGATGATGTCCCTGTTCTTGGCATACAGTCCGTCCCAGGAGAACTCGATGTCGACGCTCTTCATTCCGGCCTCGACCCAGTATCTCCTGACAGCATCGGCCTTGATACCGCGCCTGGCGAGGGCACGGACGGTTCCGGTGCGGACATCGTCCCATCCGGAGTAGGTGCCTTCCTGGATCTCCTTCTTGATGAGGGAGGTCTTGAGAACAGTGTCGGGAATGTGGACCAGACCGTAGTGGTAGTACTCGGGCTTCTTCCATCCGAAGTAGTCGAAGATGTATGCCTGACGGTCGGTGTTGTTCAGGTGGTCCTTTCCTCTGATGACATGGGTCATGCCCATGAGGTGGTCGTCGACGGCGACGGAGAGGTTCATCATCGGGTATGCGATGTACTTGTCTCCGGTCCTGGGGTGCGATGCACGGCTGACGAGACGGAGGGCGACGAAATCCCTGACTGCGGGGTTGGGGTGGTGGAGGTCGGTCTTGACGACAACGACGGCCTCTCCGTCCTTGTACTCGCCGTTCATGAATTTCTCATACCTTTCCATCTGGGTGTTCACAGGAAGGTCCCTGCAGGGGCAGGCGATGCTCTTTTCTTTGAGCTCCCTCCAGTGGTCGCCGTTACAGGTGCAGACGTATGCGTGTCCCATCTCGAGGAGTTTCTTGGTGTGATCGTAGTAGATCTCGAAACGGTCCGACTGGATGAAGGACTGGTGGATCTTCACGCCGAGCCAGTCGAGGTCCTCGGGGATGGTGTGGTATGCATCGGGGTCGAGTTTCTCGGGGTTGGTGTCCTCGAACCTGAGGATGAGCTTTCCGCCATAGCGCTTGACGTATTCGTCATTGAGCACGGAGGCACGGGTGTGTCCGATGTGAAGGGGTCCGGAAGGTCCGGGTGCGATACGCATCACGACTTCACCGTTGACGTTCTTGAGTTCGGGGAGTTCGTATTTGCGTTCTTTCTTCTCTTTCACAAGCAGAGAGGAGTCCATCTCGGAAAGGGCCTTGGTCTGGGCCTCGAGGGTCATTCCGTTGACCTCTTCAACGATGGAGTTGACGAGGGGGATGATCTCGGCGCTCTTGGGACGGAGTTCGGGAATCTCTCCGAGAACTTTACCCACGACGGACTTGGGGTTTGCCTTTCCTTTGAAGAATACGGCATTCTGCAGCGCGTATTTTCTGATGATTTCGTTCGTTTGGTCCATGTTCTACCTTCGTTGATCGTACCGTTCCGGCCCGTTTGTAACGGACCTTCCGGTTGCGAAATAAAGATGAGAGAACAGCGTTCTATATACAATTTTCAGACGATATGTAATGTCTGAATCACACGTTTAACAGACATCCTATCTAGGGAATTGAAAAGAAAAGGTGTCTTCTGAGGATTAAACCAACAATATGTCCGACAATAGACATTAATAATGAGAATATGTTATCCTCATTATGGCGGATTCCGTATCCAGAGAGAGCCTCGCTGAGAGGACCAGATTGTTCATCGATGCCCACCCGAGCATCAAAGACTGCGTGGCGAAAGGACTTATCAACTATTCCTCTCTGGCACGTCTGATCATGAAGGACCTCGATGTCGAGAACGAGGAGGCAGTGATGATCGCTTGCAGGCGTTATGCATCTAAACTCAGCGTCACCACCGACCATGAACTCAGCATCCTTTCCATTCTCAAGGACAGCAGGCTCGAGATGCGTACCAAGACCTGTATCGTCACCGCCAAGAACGACTGGACCGTCCTTCACAAGATGGACAACCTTTTCAAGGACATGTGGAACGAGAACTCCATCATGCAGTGCGTCCAGTCCGCAAGCGCTGTCACCATCATCGCCGACAGGATGCTCAAGGACAGGATCATCGACACGGTCGGAAGATTCAACCTCATCAAGATCCGCGAGAATCTCGTGGAGATCGTGGTGAAATCGCCCGAGAAGATCGTCGACACCGCCGGAGTCATCGCATATCTCATCACGAACCTTTCCGACGCGGGCATCAACCTCGAGGAGACCGTCAGTTGTCATACGGATACGATCTTCATCGTCAATGAACCCGACATGATCAACGCATACTCGGTGCTCACCAAGTGCATCCAGTCCGCTGAAGAGATCGTCGGGAACAACTGATCCCGGGCTCGGTAGTGTTTACTTCCATAGCTGTTGACAGCGACAGCTATGGATCCCGATCTGCGGTTTTGAGACCCACCTCTGAGGTGGAATCTTTATTCTCCTCACGGGAACAGGGATAAAAATCAAAAGACCCAGACGTTGAAATTCTGATTATGAGACAGAGTTTGAAATCATTCGAGACTTCAAAGTGAACACTGGATTTATTCAGAAATTTTTGTAAAGTCTATTTTACAAAAAAGTAATTTTTGAGTATTATGTAAAGTCTACTTTACATTATGGAGAAGGGACAGTGGGTTATCGAACCGAGGGAACATTATCTGGAAATGATCAGGGCATCTCGGGATACGCCGTTCATCAAAGTGATCACAGGATTGAGGAGGTCGGGAAAGTCCACACTCATGAGCTCGTTCCGCGACGAACTCGGATCCTCGGGCATTCCTACCGAAGATATCCTTTCCATCGATTTCGATATCGATGGGGCGGACCGTCCGTGTAACCACAGGGAACTGACAGATTATGTGAACTCAAAGCTCACTCCCGGTCCCGGAAAGTACCTTTTCTTCGATGAGATCCAGAATGTGGAAGAGTGGGAGGTGTCAGTTGCCTCATTTTATGCATCCGGAGCCGATGTGTACATAACAGGTTCCAATTCGCAGATGCTGTCCTCGGAACTGGCCACGAAACTCTCCGGGAGGGACATCGAGATACATATGATGCCTCTGACCTTTGGAGAATATGTCTCCTTCAGAAAGGGGAGCGGGCTGTCACTCGACCGTCTTTTCCAGGATTTCCTGAAGCAGGGTTCGCTTCCTGCGGTGGCGAAACTGCAGGATATGCCCGCCAGGATGCTGATCCCCCAGATTTTGACCGACGTGTACAACACAGTGTACGCCAAAGACATCGAACGCCACCATAACATCACGGATTCCGCCAGAATGGTCAATCTCGTGAGGTATGCGATGAGAAATATCAGGGTCCGGACATCGGCAAGGAAGGCATCAGTTTATCTGCAGTCCAAAGGCGTAAAGGTGAGCCATGTCACTGTCGAGAATTATCTCGATTATCTGAGCGAGGCCTTCTTGATGTACCGGGCGAAGAGGATGAGTTCCAATACCAAGGAGTATCTCAGCACTTCCGACAAGTTCTTCGCCTCTGATCTGGGCATAAGGAACGTGACGGTGCCTTTCAGGTCGGAGGACCTCGACGGACTGCTTGAAAATATAGTTTCAATGAACTGTGTTTCAGGTTTCGCGAGGTGGTGGTGTATGATGTAGACGGTTCGGAGATCGATTTTGTCGCCGATTCGCTGGGGAAACCGTCGTATTATCAGGTGTGTATGAGTCTGGCGGACCCTAAAACCCTGGAAAGGGAACTCCGTCCGCTCAAGGCGGTGGATGACAACAATCCCAAGTTCATCATAACCTACGACAGGTATCTGACTGACGATATTGACGGGATAAAGATCGTGCAGATTGTGGATTGGTTATTGGGTGAATGACAGATCCTCAGCGGACAGTCACGTATGTGAACAGTACAAGATCGACAGTGCCAGTGTTCACAATACTATGTTCCGAACCCTTTCTGCAGATGTGACAGACACCTGCTTTCAGGACCTCTTCCTGCCCATCGCAGATCGCTTTTCCTGTTCCGGAGATCACATAGTTCACGTCATCACCGTTGTCATGCCTGTGCATACCGATCGAACCTCCGGGACGGATCCTGCAGAAAACGGCCCTTCCGAGATCATCGGCGTACATCCTTGCCGCCATGGTCCCGGTGCCGTTGTTCATACATGGCATTTCTCTTTCCTCCATTCCGTTGAAATCTATCAGCATCGTATCTCCGATCCCGGAACGGGACAATGTCCCAGCATTTCGTTTTTGTTACACTGAAGCAGTCACACATGCCTTATGAAACTCGTGAATCTTTGTTATCTGCAGACCGTCGGCCGTTCGGTCCAGACGTTCAGCTCTTGATAATTCTTTAGATTGGTTTAATATAGGTCGATGATTACCGTGGCATGTACCTGACGGTACGTTCGGGAATGAATTCTAATGACTTCTTTTGAGGACCTTGGTTTAAACGACAGATTCATCTGTGCTATGAAGGAAATGGGCTGGAACGAACCTACGCCTGTACAATGTGAGGCGGTGCCTGCCGGAATAGCCGGAAACGATCTCATTGTCAAGGCCCAGACCGGTACCGGAAAGACCGGTGCCTACGCCATGATCGTGATGAGCAGGACGGGAAAGGGCAGGGACCACCCGTCGACGCTGGTCATCACCCCCACCAGGGAACTGGCGATGCAGGTCGACACAGAACTCAGAAAACTTTCCCGCGGCACCGGACACACCAGCACTGCCGTCTACGGCGGAGCTCCCATCGACCGTCAGATAGTCGCACTCCGCAGAGGTACCGACATTGTGGTCGGAACCCCCGGAAGGCTCAAGGACATGATCGAACGCGACGCTCTCGACCTCTCTGAGATCACTGAAGTGGTTCTTGACGAGGCCGACCGCATGCTCGACATGGGATTCGAGGAGGACCTCGATTTCATCATGGAGCACGTTCCCGAGAAGAGGCACGGCCTGATGTTCTCGGCCACCATCAGTCCCGAGATCCAAGATCTTGCGGAGAACATGCTCGACAGTCCCGATGTCATCGACATCTCTGGAGACACGCCCACCACCGGACTCACCCGCCAGTATCTCGTCAGATGCAAGAGGAACGAGAAGAAGGAGGCCCTTTACGAGATCCTGCTGAAAGGAACCCCGAAGGTCATTGTCTTCTTCGCGACCAAGGTGATGGTGGATACCGTATATCAGGAACTGAAGGCCGACGGAGCCAAGGTCGGGACCCTGCACGGCGACATGCCCCAGAAACTGAGGGAAAGGGTCATCGGCGAGTTCCGTGACAACCGTATAACTATACTTTTGGCCACCGACGTGGCAGCCAGAGGACTCGACGTCAGGGACGTCGACCTGGTCGTGAACTTCGATCTTCCGACCGAACCGGAGACCTATCTCCACCGTATCGGAAGGACCGGCCGTGCCGGAAAGGAAGGCATCTCGATCTCTCTGGTGAACCCCCGCGACCGCAAACTGGTCCGTATGTGCGAGGATGAGGCCGATGAGGCCATGGAGGAGGTCACCCTGGACCAGCTGGAACCCATCGACGCGGTCCACGAACCCGTTCCCAAGGAACGTCCTAAGAAGGAAAACAAGATGAAAGTCGAAAAACACAGAAACAACAGAAGGGAACGCAAGGCCGAGGAGAGGGAAGGCTACGCTACCCTGGAGATCAATCTCGGCCGCAACGACGGTCTTTCCCGCGGAGACATCGCGGACCTCATCCGCAAACACGCGGACCTGCCGGAGGATGCGGTGGGCAAGGTCGGTCTGAAGGACGATATCTCCTTTGTGGAGATCTCCCTTGACCATTCCGATTACGTCCTCGAGAACCTGGTCGGACTGGAACACAACGGAAAGGTGGTGACATTCGTTCCCGCTCCTGTCAAGGAGAGGACATATTCCGATGAGGAGGACGGTTCCTTCGACAGGCGCAGGGAGAACCGTTACAAGAACTACGTGAAGAGGAACGAGGAAGGATCCGAAGAGGCCGCCGAGGACGATTCCGGTGAGGGATTCGAGGGATCTGAAGAGAAGAGGCCCTACGACAAACCCTACCGTTCTGACAGGAACGGAGGATACGGCCGCAGAGACCGCGGAGACTGCCCCTACAGGGACCGTGACGAAAGACCCAGATACAATGACCGCGAGCGTTCCGACCGTTCTTACGGAGGCAACAGGGGCCGCCGCGACGGAGACCGTCCGTACAGGCAGAGGGACGACCGCAGGCCCTATGGTGACCGTTCCGGATACGGCGAACGCCGTGGGGGATACCGTGACAGGGACGGAGACCGCCCCCGCCGCGATGGAGACCGCCCCTACAGGGACCGCGATGAGAAACCGAGGTACCACGACCGTGAGGAGAGGCCCTATGGTGACCGTGACGAGAGACCTAGATACCATGACCGTGATGAAAAGCCCAGGTATCAGGATCGTGGAGACCGTTCCTACAGGGACCGTGACGAAAGACCCAGATATCACGACCGTGAGGATTCCGGACATGGAGACAGAGGCCGTTCATACGGACACGGAGACAGAGGTTACGGAGGCCGCGACCGCCGTCAGAACAGTTACAGTGACAGGCCCCGCCGTGATCACGGAGACCGCTCCTACAGGGACCGTGACGAAAGACCCAGATATCACGATCGTGAACATTCCGACAGGTCCCGTGCAGACAGGGATTTCAAGCCCAAGTCCGATGTTCCGAAGAGGTACCCCTCCAACAGGGACACCCCTAAGAGGTATCCGTCCAACCGCGACTCTCCCAAGAAGAAACGCGGCAAGTACTGAGGGATCAGATGGGTCTTTTCGGGAGGAAGAAAAAGGAGGTGCCTGAGCCTCCGCCGGAACCGCAGATCGACGAGAACGCCAACTGGCATGTCTATGCCGACAGGGCGTTCGAGAAGGCCGAGGAACTGAATCTCGTCGATGCCGTCAAACTGTGGTGCGAAGCGATCGACCGTTTCGATGAGGACACTCCGAAATATCTCCTGAAACTCCGCAACGACATCTATGATTTCGTATCGAAGCAGATGCTTGACATAGCCATCAAGGGAAGGATCCTTCCCACACAGCTGATCGCCGAGGTCGATGCGGAGGCCCAGATCAAACACGGAGATGTATGGAAACCCCTCTGCGAGGACCTTTTCTATTATGCGAAGGAGAACGTTTCCGAGTGCGAAGGTCCCGAATCCTCATCGATGTTCTTCATCGCCGGTGCCTATTCGATAGTCGGATACCTGCGTTTCTCCTCCGATCCTGTGGAATCCGCGGAGAAATGCCGTGAGGTCTCCAGGCTGGGGACCCTGACCGCGGACCAGTGCATGTCCTACGGCAGGATGAGTTACAAGGGCGGACTGAAACCCAAGATGGGTCGCAGGTTCTGTTTCGAGATCGTGGAGTTCTTCGATACGGTCGCTGAGGCTCTGGAAGAGGCATCCTCGAAACTTTCCGAGGAGGAACTGGAACAGGTCAGGACCAACAGGAAACTCGACCGTGCCGACCGTCTGCAGCATTTAGCCGCCGCACTTCAGATCGTATTGGGGTCTTCAGTGGACGGACATCTTCCCAAGAGAAAGAAGGGAGATGCACTCGAGAGGGAGCTGTCCCTTTACATCTCGGAATTCGTCAGGATTCAGTGAACTCCTCAAGTTCGAAATCCAGATCGACCTGGTCCGCCACGAACTGTTCCGTCAGCAGTTTTCCCAGGATATACGTATCGTATTTCCCGATCTCGATATCTTTTCTGCAGATATACGGCAGGAACACATCCGGATCCTGTTTCTCCTTGATCATCTGCCTTATCTTGCCTTCGCCCAGGTCTGTCTTGATGTCCATGTAATACGGCGGTCTGCTGAAGACGTCGTCGATGCCCGGCAGCTGGAGGAGTATCATCCTCAGGGTGTCGAACTGTTTGTCACCCAACCACGGGTAGAGTCTGTATCCTGTACTGGTGGGGACGAAGACCCTGTCCATTCCAACACTCATAGCCATTTTGCGGTAGTGTTCGAGAGCATTTGCGGCATTCTCATCAAGATACGGGTATTCCTCGGTGGAGAAGAGGACCTCTTTCATCTTTTTGAGGATCCTCGTGTTCACATTCGGGATGCTGGAGGACCAGGGAGTGGTCACGTTTCCGTCCGATTCCTCCACCTCAGCACGGCTTTCCTTGGCAGAGTATGACTTGACGCGCCATATGCGGCCCGCCAGCTGGATAAGGTCCCCTTCGCGGGGGATGTGCTGAATGGAACCGACCGATTTCTCGTTGAAGACGATCTCCACTTCTTTTCCCACCGAGAAGACCGCGCAGAATTCGCGGTTGAATGCAAGCGATTCCCCCTTGGGTCCGAGAAGAAGTGTCCCGTCCTCCATCCTCTGAAGGAATCCGCCTTCGAGCATATCCTTCAGAAGCATGTGGTATTTGTTGGGAGTTATGTTCTTGAATGGGTAAAGCGAGAGCACCTTTTCTATCAGTTCATTGAATCTGCATCCGATCCCGGACTTGATGTACTGTATGGTCTGGTGGAAAAGGAGTCCGTACGGCATCTTCGGAGATTCGCAGGGTTCGATCCATCTGTCTTTGATGACGAGTTCGACGAGCGCGATGCATTTGATGAGGTCCCAGAACATCTCTCCGGAGCTGGAAAATGCCTTGGCGAGATCCTCGTTGCAATAGATCACCATGTTCTGCATACCGCCACGCCTTCCGGAACGGCCCATCCTCTGGACCATGCTTGAACATGTGAACGGGGTCCCGATCTGAACGATACGGTCGAGGTTCCCGATATCTATTCCCAGTTCCAAAGTGACGGTGGCGACCACGGCGGCCTTCATCTCGCTGCTCTTAAGTGCATTCTCGGCATTCGTCCTGAGTTCCTTGGAGATGCTGCCGTGGTGGATGAAGACCTCGCCGGGATGGTTGTCGTTGTACGCCATGATCATGAGCGAATGTGCTGTTTTTTCGGCGGAATCACGGCTGTTGGCGAATACGATGCAGCTCTTTCCTTTGATGTCGGCGTAGAGTTTCTCGTAGTATTTTTTGATCTCCACTTCTCTTGACACCGGGTCGTCCTCGGTCTTTTTGGGGAACTGAGTGTATCTGATCTCGACCTCCCTGTTCCCGCAGGCGTCGTCGGTGACCACTTTCGTGTCGATCCCGGTATTGGCCGTGATCCATTCGCATACAGGCTCCGGATCAGAGATGGTCGCTGAAAGACCCAGACGTCTCGGTTTACAACCTGTTATCTTCTCTATGCGTTCGAGGCAGCACAATAACTGAAGGCCCCTGTCGGAGGCCATGAATGCGTGTACTTCATCGATCACCACGAACCTCAGTTGGGAGAAAAGCTGGCAGAGACGTTCCGGTTTGTTCGTGACTATGTTCTGCAGGGATTCTGGAGTGATCTGAAGGATACCGGAGGGTTTGTCGAGCGACTGCGTCTTCTTGTGATTGCTGACGTCGCCGTGCCATGCGGTCACGTTGATCTCCGAGTCTCTGAGGACAGGCTTCAGTCTTTCGAACTGATCATCTATCAATGCCTTCAGCGGACCGATGTACAATGCGCCGAATCCATCAGGTTCATCCTCGTAGAGGGAACCGATGATGGGGAACATGGCGGCCTCGGTCTTTCCGCTCGAGGTTCCGGCGGAGATGAGGATGTGCGATTTGGTGTTCAGTATGAGGTCGTAAGTCTCCAGCTGAATGTCCCTGAAGGACCTCCACCTGTTGTCATGGATGTATTCCTGAATGAACCAGGGGAGGTCGGAGAAGAGATCGCTCATACGTCGAGGTCCCCGAGATGGTCATCTGGGTCTTTCGGTTTCACGGTCCTTCCGCGGACGAGTTTGTCGAAACTCGCGCCGGGATTCTGGTGGAGGGTGTCGAGGAGACTGATCAGGTCCCTGGTGATCTCACGCGGGGTGGTGAGGGATGAGGAGACGCTGTTGCTCAGTACTGTTTTCAGATAGATCTCCAGTTTGTTGTCATCGATCTCAGATGTGTATCCGTATTTCTGCTCGTGCAGCCCCTTTATGGTACGCAGAAGGACGAAGATCTCCTCGTTGGAAAGGGGCTTGAGGTTGATGATGGGTCCGAGATAATTGTCGTAGTCCGATTCGTAACGTCCGGAGATGAGACGTGATTTGAGTGCATCATAGCTGAACAGTCCGCGTGCCGGATCTTTGATGAATTCAGGGGTTCCGCAGACGTAGATCGAGAGGTACATCGATTTACCCTGCATGATGTCGTTGAACATGGTCAGGAGACGTTCGTAGTTGTTGGAACGGGAGACCTTGCTGGGCAGTTTGTACAGAACGACAGCCTCGTCGAGGAAGACGACGAGTCCTTTGTAGTCCAGGACCTTGAACAGACGGGCCCAGAGTTTGACGATCTCATACCAGTCGGAATCGTCGATGAGGGTGTTGATGCCCAGTTCTCTTCTCACATTGCTCTTGAGGTCGTATTCCCCTTTGAGCCATCTGAGTGAGGGGGAGTCCTCCGCGTTGCTGAGGAAATCGTACATGTATCCGCTGATCATCAGTGCGAAATCGTGGCAGAACTGAAGGGAGGAGAACTCCTTGGTCCTTGCTCTGACGGCAGAGAGGATGATTTCCTTCGTGATATTGTTCTCTCCCACCTCTTCGGATATGGACATGGCCCATTCCTGGAGGATGGGTTCCAGGGCACCGCCCTCGGGTCTTGCGCGGTAGGCGGCGTTCTTGATGAGTTCGCGGTAGGTGTTTACTCCTTCGTCCTTGGATCCGGTGAGCCTGCGGTTGATGGCAAGGTCGGCATCCATCACCACGAAGCCTTTGTCCATGGCATAGTTTCTGACCATCTGGGTCATGAAACTTTTACCGTTTCCGTAACGTCCGGAGATGAAGCGGAAGGCACCTCCGCCTTCGGCCGTGTCATCGAGATCTGCAACGAAGGTCTCGGTCTCCTTCTTCCTTCCGACCGCGATGTACTCCAGACCGCGGCGGGGGACCACGCCCGAGGAGATGGCGTTCATCAGAGTGTTCAGGGTCCTTTTGGGGATGGTCGGTGTCATTATCTCATGTTCCTTATATCATTCAAATAATCGTCTACAATCGTTCCGTTCTCTATGATCGTGTCCCCGATGCAGTCCAGGGACTTGCCGTTGATCGAATCTTCTATCTTCGTGCGTGATGTTCCGGTCTTTTTCAGGAGTTCCTTGGCCTGCCCAGGCGATTGGACGAGTGCATCGAGGTATTTCTTCTCTGAAGGATCTAGATTATCGTTCAATACTTTCCAAGGGTCGTCCGGGGAAAGCGGGGTCACGGTCTGAACCGTCGGTTCGGGCTCGATCTCCGGTTTTGTATTTTCAACTTCTGGCACATACATCATGTCGGTGACCGCGGCAAGATCGGACTGCGCCTCGGAGATGGCATCGCGATTCAGCACGATCTTGGCCTGAGGATTCGGTTCTGGCTGTTCGGCCCTCTGCGAAACGACCGTTTTGAAGATCTTTGCACAGTCCACCCCGAGGAATGTGAATGTCTTTTTCATGCCCAGATCGTCGAATGACCTTCCGGAGAGCAGGGCTGACATATATCTCACGGATTTGTCGATGAAGTTCACGAACTTCGGTGCTTCAAGATAGTTGCTGTATCTCACCTTCGCCTCGGCTCTGCCTCTCAGATAGTCAAGACCAACGAACAGTGTCCTCCAGGTGCTGATGGATTTGGCGTTGAACATCTTCTCCGGGGTGGTGTCCGTAATGATCCCCCTGAACACTTCCTGAAGTGCCTGGGACATCGTCTGTATGGGAATGTTCTCACTGATATAACGCACGTTCATTCCGCCGGAACGCATGATACCGAGCAGGGTGGAGTTGAGTGGGGCCTCGTTCGTTCCTTTGATGAATTCCTCGATCCAGGAATTCACCACATACCTGTCGAGATACACCCGATGGTCGCTGAAGCTGTGCCCTTCCAACAGTTCATAGTCGATGAGTACTGAAGAGATCAGGTTCTTCCCGGCGCCCCCGTAGGTCTCCATCAGTCTCTGGAGGATTGAAGGCGTGAACGGGGTGTCGAGGTTGATCAGTTCAGACAGGAACAGGTTCAAGTACCCGTTGTCGGTGTCAAGAGGCACTCCGCGCATGAACGACTGTTTCCAATGCACATAGTAATCGAACTGTTCCTGCGTGAGGTCGAGGAAACAGGGGTGTTCGCAGTCTGAGGTGACGTATTTCGCATTCTCAGCTTCGGGATGGATCTTGGAGAATGTGAGGAGGTCTCCAAGCGTGTTCTTGTGAGCACTGTTGGGTGCCGCGGCGGGATCGGAGAAACAGGACGGACCGAGCGAGGTGGGTCTGGAGCCCAGGGGGCGGGCGAGGACACCGTCGGGTTTCGAATACGGGTCCGGATGGATAGGTTCCGCTTCTGCAGACAGTTTTGCAAGGTCCTTTTCGAAGGGAATGGTTTCTATCTCAGTCTTCTTCCATTTGCCAGTGCAGATTGCAAACACGGTTCTGAACACTTTAGAGAGCATGTTTCCCGTGGGCCACCAGGCGATGATCTCCAGTGGCACCTTTTTTCCTAGATAGGCATAATCTCTGAACGGCAGGATGCAGGATTTCGTTGGGTGCATGAAGGTCTCCCTCAGGCCGAGACAGGTCCTCTCCGTCAGGAGCCTATTATAGGAACGGAACAGATCGCTCATCCGTTTTGCGATGGCGATGTCATCCGTGCCTTTATCGTAGATGTCTGGAACATACGGTGCAATGGAATGGGCAGGTATGTCCGATATCGGGGAAGCGAAGGCCCTCGAAAGAAATATGTTCTCGACCAAACCCATCCATTCCGCGAACGGGGGCATAGGGGTTCCGAACACCTGGGAATATTCGATGGCGACCGAAAGCAGTTCCGGGTAGAGAGGGGATTTATCGGGTGCACAGGATGAGCAGAGAGTGTTGATCCTTTTGGACGCATTTTGAGTATCTGGGTCATTGATGATCTCAGTGACCAGAAGCCAGGTGTAACCGTCCGCTGCCTTCTTGAAGTCAGGCGTACCGAGAGTACCTCTCCAGTATAGATAGTAATTGAGCTGATCAGGAGTCAGATCGGAGAACACAGGATATTTCAGAACAATCCCGACGGGTCTGCAGGGCAGCCCAGGGATGTCACGGTACATCTCAAGCTGGGTTTTCAGGGCCTCTTTCTGAGAGGAGAATATGTCGGTCACTGATATGCCTCCCGACGGAAAACAACGGTCTGCAGTTCCGACAGCGAACAATCTGTGATGAATCCGAACTTGTGCAAAACTCCCGATCCCCCTTATCGTGCGGGGGTATGAGTAACTTGCATTAACATTTTTGCATCGGGTGCTTTTTTTGACAGGTTCTTTCGGATTTCGATCTTGGGGAACAGGAACCACAAGGGGCTGATAAGACGGTTCTTTCATCAGAATGGTGTCGGAAAACTGCATAATTGATGCACAATCAGTATATACCCAGAACAGAACTCACCCACGAGGTAATCAATATGCCGATGAGCAAAAAACAGCTGACCAAGAAGGCTCAGCAGGACAAAGCCGAGGCGGCCGAACTTCAGAAGAAAGCTGAATCCGGTGACTCCGAGGCCAAACGCAAACTCGAGAAACTCGAGAAAAAGATGAAGAAAAAGAAATGATTTTCTCGGGGGGTTCACACCCCCATTTTATTATGACCCAGACATCAGTTTTATAGGTGTCAGGAACAAGATATTTATAGTGATAATTCCAGTCAGCTATCGAGGTATTACTATGGCTGTATCTCTCAAAGATGCTATGGCTGGAAACGCTCTCCTCACTGCGATCATGTATGTCCTTATCGGTATCGTGATGCTCGCATTCGGAAACGGATCCATCAACTTTATCTTCTGGCTTTCCGGTCTCATAATGATTGTTATCGGAATCGTCCAGATTGTCCTGAAATCGACTGACCTTAAAGGCGGACTCGTACAGATCATCGTCGGTATCATACTGATTGTTATCGGTATGTTCGACGATGTTGCAAAGGTCCTCGTCGGAATCATCCTGATCTTCTCTGCCCTCCCTGCACTCGGTGCAGCTTCTAATGGAATCGCGGAGAAATTCGGAATGGGATCTGTCGACACCGGTTCTGCAACCCTCAACAAGATTATGGCTGTTGTTCTCCTCGTCATCGGTATTTGCCTCATCGTCGGACTTGTCGTCAGCGATGCAAACAACATTGGAGACATCCTCATTAGGGTCGGCGGAGCAGTCCTCCTCGTCCTTGGTCTTGTCAATCTTGTGAAAGCACTCAAGTGAAAACCTTTTATGGCGGTTCGTCCGCCATTTCCTTCTTAAACGTTTAGATCCCGGAAACGTGAATCGTTTTACTGCAATCCGGAGTGTAACAAGATTCTGGATGTATATGTTCGGATTCAATCAATGATGGGCAGATATTAATTACCCAATGGATATTTCAACAGATATTTCAGATTTGATAGTGTAATTACAGTTCTTTTCATATTATACTAGTCAAATGGGTAAACCTTTACATACTACTACAGAATGAGACTTGTCGATGTCGTTATTCAACAATTCAAAAAACGCAGGCGTCGCACTCGTAGTTTGTGCATTCCTGCTGCTCCTCGGAGCAATTCTCAGCATTGTAGGTGAATTCATTGATGACGGAGAGACTGACTTCTCTGTCATCGTGGCTGGTGTGGGTGCCCTTATCGGAGCATTCCTTTACTTCGGCTTCGGAAAGAGTGTCAAGAACGGAGCACTCAGCGATAAATTCGATATCGTCTGCAAGTTTGTTCAGGTCTTCGCATACGTCCAGATCGTTGAGGGTATCTTCGGCCTCTGGAACAGTCCCGCATCTGGTGTCATGAGCATCATCATCGGTCTTGTCGCACTCTTCATTTACAAGAAGATCACCGACGGTCAGAACACCCTGTTCGATAAGATCGTCTGGATTGTCCTCCTCCTCCTCTTCATCCTCACCATCATTGCCGCTATCGTACTGATCATCGGCCTTGTCACCGCCGTCATCGGTGTCGCATACCTCTTCATCGGTATCTTCATGACCATGGCGATCCTGGACAACGATGTGAAAGCGAAGTTCGGAATGTGAGTTCCACAATCTAAAACCATTTCTCCCCCTTTCGGGGAGAACCCCTCTTCTTTTTTCCGATTATGAGTTATGCCTTGGTTTCTCAAATCACGGCCTGGTTCCAGATTATCGCTGGTTTCCTGCTGGGTCTTTGATTCTTTTTAAATACAACTGTTGTGTTTTTCAATTATGAAGTACACCATCACCGGTAGTAATCTGCAGTTCGCGAACATTGAGGTCGAACCCGGAGAGACATTCCAATCCCAGGCTGGTGCCATGGTCATGATGTCCGGCAACATGAAAATGACCTCCAAGATGGAGGGCGGATTTCTGTCCGGAATCAAGAGATCACTTTCAGGCTCTTCATTCATGCTTGTGAAATACAATACTGAAGGTGGACCCGGCACTTTGAGCATTTCCGGAAACGCACCCGGAAAGATTCTTGATATCGATGTCGCAAAGGGGGCCTGGCTCTGTCAGAAGAACGCCTATCTCGGAGGTGAGGAGAGCGTCAAGTTCGATATGGCCTTCCAGAAGAAGCTGAGTTCCATCTTCTTCGGAGGAGAAGGACTGATCCTTCAGAAGGTGTCGGGAACCGGCATGGTGTTCCTCCACGCCGGCGGAGATATGAACATCATCGATCTCCAGCCCGGACAGGTCCTCAAGGTATCCACCTCCAATGCGGTGGCCTGGCAGGACACTGTGAAATACGATATCGCTTCGATCGGTATCAAGAATGCTCTGTTCAGCGGAGAAGGACTCTTCGTCACTACCCTGACCGGTCCCGGAAAGGTCGTCATCCAGTCCATGACCCTCGGTGACCTGGCGGCCGCACTGATCCCATACATACCCACAAGTTCGAGTTGATAACTATGGATAAAACCAATGCATTTGCAGCCGGAACCGTGATCCTGGCGATCCTCCTTATCGTTGCCACGGTCTACGCATACATATCCGGAGGTCTTGAACTCCTATGGACCGCGTTCATTGTAGCGATTGTGATAATAATCGCGGCCTTCCTGATACTCTATTTCGTCTTCGGTACATACTACTTCGTGAAGCAGAAGGACACCACTCACATCGACAGCGGTATGTCGCTCGGAGATGTCTCCGAGGTCGACCGCGAGATGGAAAAGAAGTAAACGGTTTAATTTCAAATCTGCCCCCTTGGTTTTCGGGGGCAGGTGATTCATTCCATCGTTATGATGTCATCATCGGGACCTTTCTCGACGGAGAAGTAGATCAGGACAACCGCCAATGCAACTGCGATGAACATGATCATCCAGAGGGTCTTGAAGTCCGAGAGGAGATAGGTGCTTCCCATGACCGCGGCGGCCAATGTGGTGCATATCGAAGAACCCAAAAACAGGAAGACGTTGGTGGCGGAAACAGCAGTGCCGGCGATCGAAATGGGGTACCACTCTTTCACTTGTGTGAATGACAGGGTCATGAATCCCCCGAAGAATCCGAACAAGAAGTTCACCAGGAACCAGAACCAGTAGCTGTTGATCTCTCCTGCATGGGCCCAGAGCACTCCCCAGACGGCAAGGAAGCATAGGGTCCCGTAGAGCATTGTGCGTCTTTTCGATTTGATGATGCCTCTTCCGTTGAGTATTCCGATGGTCACGGTGCTGATGATCTTTCCGATACCGATCATAGTGATGAACCATGCCACGCTCAGTGTGAACGAGTAACTGTTGTTGAAGTAGTACTTCGCCCAGGTCCCCTGGAACACCATAATGGAACCGTAGACGAGGAAGTAGGCCAATGCCATGTTCCAGTACTTGCGGCCGCTTGAAAAGACGAGTTTCAGACCCTGCATGGTGGGAAGTTTACCGTCCGAGGGGTCCTTGGTCTTTTCATGTCCTTCGATCTCTTCGAGACCCGGAAGTCCGATGTTATGAGGATGGTCCCTGACGACCGCCAGGACCAGCAGTGCAAGTACGAATGTCACAAGTGCCAGAACAAGGAAAACGTTCCTCCAACCGCCGATGGAGTTGCTCAAGATCTCAAGGGGTGCGGAAGCGGCAATGGCACCCACGTTTCCCACAGCGATGACTATTCCGTTCAGCTGGGGGAAGTCCTTCTTTCCGAACCATACCGAGATGATTTTCATCAAGGGGATGTAGACGATGGCCATTCCGGCGGCGATGAACATCTTTCCGAGAACGATCATCCAGAAGGATGTGCCGAACGCGGTGAGAAGGGAACCGATGGCCGCGATGGTCATGAAGATGAATGATGACTTACGGGGGCCCAGACGGTCTGCCAGAAGCCCGCTGGGGATCTGCATCGCTGTGTAGGTCCAGAAATACACCGAACTAAGGATACCGACAGTACCTCCGACATCGTCGACGATATCCTTTCCCAGGATACCGACGGTCATCCTGTGGAAATAGACAAAGAAGTAGCAGCAGACCAGGATCAGGAAGATGTACCAGCGGTATTCGTGTAGTTTCTTGATCGTATCTTCTTTGTTCATGCTATGACCGGATAGGAGTCAATAATAAGAGGTGTATTTGTGCTGTTTGCCGGAAATCCAGTTGTCATTACATGTTGTTGTGATGACACCGAATATTTGAACAGAATGTGAGGTTCTTCGGTGATCTGGGTCTTTGTCCTCAGTCCCTGTCATCAAGGATCGTGACGACCTGGGCCTTCGACTCTTCGGGGGTCCCGTTGTTGTCAATGACCGTCCACCTGTCGTAGGTGAAGTTCATCATCTTCGCTCTGATAGCAGTGAGCTGTTCCTCCGTCTCGAAGGATTCCAATGCCTCTCCCCTGGAGGTGATCCGGGCCATGGCGGTGGAGCCGTCCACATCCACCAGAAGTTTCATATCGGGTTCTGGGAAGATCAGCGCGAAGAAATTATATGCTATTTTGGAAAGGGATTCCGGCACGTAGGTGACGGCCATGATGTACCTGACGAAGATGATATCATCGTACTCCGCCGTCTTGTCGTTCTTCTTTTTGACACGGATGGAATGTGTGACATCCATGATGTAGAACAGGGTGGCCATTATCTTGGCGAACTTCCCTTCCTTGAGGAGATAATCCGCCTCCTTCTGACCGATGTATGTGTCGCGGTTCGGATGTCCCAGGATCAGCACCTTTCTGCCTTTGGCCCTGAGTTCCTCGGCAAGATATTCGGCGACGCTCGATTTCCCGCTTCCGTCCATTCCGTCAACAACATACCACATGCGGTGTCTCCAAGATAAGCGATGTTAATAGGTCCCGACATACGCTAGGCGGTTATCAGCTTTTTCTGAGTTTTCCCTTGTCCAGGGCATCCTGGAATCCGGACATCTCGGAAGGAGTGATCGATATACGGTCTCCCTTGGCGTATTTTTTCCTGGTGGTCCAGTTGGTGAAGGGTTCGACGACACGGTACATCTCGCCCTTTTCGGCCATTTTGACGGGTTCAGGTGCGCCCTTGAGGTCGGTGTAGTTTCCGTTGTGGCAGGTCGCTTTTCCGTTCTTCACTTCGATGACCTTATTGCACACATTGTCGAGGAAGTACCTGTCGTGGGTGACGGTGATGACGACCCCGTCGTATTCTGCCAGGGCCTGTTCCATCACGTGTTTGGAACTGATGTCCACGTAGTTGGTGGGCTCATCGAGGATGAGGAGGTTGGTCTCGGCGCACATCATGATACATAAGGCAACTTTCGCCCTCTGTCCGCCGGAGAGGGTTGACATCTTGTTGGTGGCCACTTCTCCCGTGATGAGGAACTGTGCCAGGCGGTTCCTCGCCTCTGCCCTTTTGTCGGGGCCGATGACCTGAAGCAGCTGTTCCTCGGGGGTGAGGTTGAGGTCAAGACCTTCGTGCTGCTGAGAGTAATAACCGATCTTTGCGCCGGGTGCGACCCACAGGTCTCCGCCCACAGGGAGTTCTCCGAGGAGCGTCTTCACCAGTGTGGATTTTCCGGCCCCGTTGGATCCGAAGATACCCACCTTGTCTCCTTTCTGGATATCAAGGTTCACTCCTGACAGAATGGTCTTGTCTCCCCTGGATACGGACATGTTCTCGGCGAGGATCATGTTCTTGCCGGACTTCTGGGCGGCGGTGATCTTCATTCCGATCTCCTTCTGATCGTCAGGCCTTTCCTTTTCCTCGATCTTCGATGCCATCATCTTACGGGTTTTGTAGGTGGCCATATATCTGCGGGCGTCGTGGGACATCGCTTCGATCAGATCCTCCTGCTTCTTTTTGGCGCTGGCGTACCTTTCGTACTCCTTCATCTGCCTCTCGATGGCCATGTTCTTCTTTTCCACGTAATCGCTGTAGTTTCCGCGGTATTCTGTGGATTTTCCGTTCTCTATTTCCAGAACACGGAGGGCGATACGGTCGAGGAAGTACCTGTCGTGGCTCACGATGACCACTGCACACTTCGAAGAGAGGATCTTCCTCTCCATCCATTCCACGGTGGTGATGTCGAGGTGGGAGGTGGGCTCATCCATGAAGATTACGTCACAGTCGGAAACCTGAACCGCTGTACGGGCCATCATGACCTTGGATTTCTCACCTCCAGAGAGGGAGCTCATGTCCCTGTCGAGGTAGCTTTCCGGGAAACCGACCTGTTTCAGGATCTCGAGAAGTTTGTCTCCCACTTCGGAATTGAACTTGTCAACTTTTGCCTGAAGATCGGCACTCTCCTCCGCGAGGGCGTTCCAGTCGATGTCCCCTCCGGAGGCGTATGCGTCGTCGATCTCCTGCATGCGGCGTTTGATGTTCTCCACGTAGGAATATGACTCTTCGAGGACCTCCCTGACCGTCTTTCCTTCGGGGATGGAGGTGAACTGTTCCATGTAACCGATACGCTCGGTCCTGCGGACGATCTCTCCGGTGTCCTCCTTCTCTTCACCGAGGAGGATCTTCAGAAAAGTGGATTTGCCGGCCCCGTTGGCGCCTACCAGTCCGATACGGTCCCCTTCGTTAATCTGAAGACTGACATCCGTCAGGACTTTCATAGGGCCGAACGACTTGGTTACCGACTGGGCTTTTAGGAGCATACTATCGGACGGCAATCACTGTCTGGGATAAAGTGATTGGGTATGGGCGTGGACAGGAAAACTCATTTTTTGCTGTACTTGTCGATGAGCACATCAAGTCTTGCATCGAATTGCATGGTCTTGTCGATGTACTCGGGATCGAAGATGTTGTCCTCTCCGAAGATCTCCTTTTTGATGAATTCGATGAAGAGCTTGCACAGGGGTAGAACGTTCCTGCCTTTCTCGGTAAGGTGGAGAGAACTGTTGCGTTTGGTTCCGGTGTCCTCGATGAAGCCGCCTTCGATCAATTCTCTGACCACAATCGAAATGCGGGACTTGTCGAACGGAATGACCTCTGTCAGCTGTTTTTGAGAAATACCATCCGTAGAATTGATCTGATACAGATACAGGATATGATAGAACTTGAGATCGCTTTCTTTCAGATATTCATTGGAAAGGAGACTTGTGCATTTGTCTATCTTCACCGGTATGAATATCAGCATTCTGAGGTATTCATCATATTCCATTGAGGTCGCTCTGTTCACGGTATACTCAAGGATGGTTTAAAATAGTTTTGTGATAAACTGCCGTGAGAGACGGTCTCTCTTGAGATTCAGTTTTTGCGGATCTCATTCACTCTGAACGCGGTGGAGATCCCGGAGGCGACAAGCCTCTCCCCGTCGAACGCTTCGATATAAACATGGTCGAGCGAGCGGGAACGGTTGACGAATTTCGCTTTTGCAGTGATGTATTCTCCCTTTCCGGGACGGTAGTAGTTGATGTTGGAGTTCTGACCGACGGCCATTCCGTCGAGGTTGGTGAGGATGGCGAACGCGTGGTCCATGACCCCGAAGATGACGCCCCCGTGCCAGAAGCCGTTGCTGTTCCAATCGTCCTCCGCCACCTTTTTCCTGATGACGACACTGTCCTTGGAGATGCTCACGGGTTCCATTCCGTTCTTTGCGAAGTATGGTGCCTCGAACATCTCTCTGATATGTTCCAGATTGCCGGAGAACTCTTCTGGTACAAGGGCGAGTGCATCCTCTGTGTTCATGATTATGCGTGAAATACGGTCTGGTTAAAATCACTTTTTAAATGTTCGGGGTTGTCACGGCAACTCACCAGGTGAAGAAACAGGCCGGAATCTATTTTGAACCTTTTAGTACTAAATGGACCATGGGGTCTTGTTATGTCTGAGAGGATCACCGTCACCGAGCTCAACACCCGCGTGAAGGAACTGTTCGGTTCGACACCCGGTCTGAAGGATATCTGGGTCATCGGAGAGATATCCAATTTCAAGCAGTATTCCTCGGGGCACTGTTATTTCACCATAAAGGACACCGGGAGCGAGATCCGTGCCGTGATGTTCCGCAGTGCGGTCAGCAGGATTGGCTTCGTTCCCGGGGACAGTATGAAGGTCGAGGCCTACGGACATCTCGACATGTATGTTGAACGCGGCTCCTATCAGTTCATTGTGGAATCGATGAAGAGGTCCGGTATCGGAGACCTCTATCTCCGTTATGAAGCTCTGAAGAAGAAGCTAGAGGCGGAGGGACTGTTCGCACAGGAACGCAAGAGGAAACTCCCCGTGTATCCGAAGACCATCGGTGTCGTCACATCTCCCACCGGTGCGGTCATCCATGATATCCTCACAACCACCAAGAGGCTGTTCCCCGTGGACATCCTTCTCGCACCGGCACAGGTGCAGGGGGAAGGGGCTGCACCCTCCATCGTTGCAGGAATAGAACTCCTGAACAGGGTCGGAGTGGACGTCATCATCGTGGGGCGCGGAGGCGGTTCTCTGGAAGATCTGTGGGCATTCAACGAGGAACCTGTCGTAAGGGCGATATGCGCCTCCAAAGTCCCGGTGATCTCGTCTGTCGGTCACGAGACCGATTTCACCTTGGCGGATTTCGCCGCCGATATGCGTGCCCCCACCCCCACCGCCGCGGCACAGATGGCGGTCCGTGACAAAGCCGAGATATTCCGTCAGCTGGACGATTACATGATAAGATCGAACCGTGCGCTTTCCTCCGTGGTGGGGATGATGAAGGCGAGGTTCGAGGCCGCCGATGCCAAGCTCTCCCCCAAGAGGGCATTGGAGAACATCGGGTATCTGGGTCTTAGGATAGACGACCTTTCTTCGAGGATGTACGCCTGTGTGAAAGGCTCCGTTTCGGACATGCACAGACGCGTCCTGACCATCGGCAGACGTCCCGAGGCGGCATTGGTCGCTATGATCTCATCGAAGAAGGCTGGGGCGGGATGTCTGTTCATGAGGTTAGATCCCGCTGTAGGTACATCAATGACGAGCAGGACCCACAGCCTTGAGGGTCTTTCCGGAAGGCTTGACGCATTAAGTCCGTACAGCGTCCTGGACCGCGGGTTCAGCTTCGTGGCGGACGATCAAGGCAATGCAGTAACTTCCGTGGCCGCACTGCAGCCCGGGACCGCGATAACCGTCCGTATGAGGGATGGAAAACTCAAAGCGGACATCACAGAAAAAGAGGTATTTCAATGAGCGAGAACGAACAGAAGATCGATGTGGAGAAACTGAGCTTCGAAGAGAGCATGACCATGCTCGAAGATCTTGTCAGGAAACTGGAAGGCGGAAAACTGGACCTCGACGAGAGTCTGAAGATCTACGAGGATGCGGTGGCCCTCAGGGAACACTGTAAGAAGATCCTCGACGAATCCGAACGCAAAGTGCAGAGCATCATGGAGACCTCCGCAGGGGAGAAGAGAGAGGATTTCAAGGAGATAGAGTGATCTTTCCGTTCCTTTCCTTCCACAGTGCCAGACCGTTCTTGAAGCACCAGTCCTTCGATTCCTTGTAAAGGTCGGAGGCCTCGAAATACTCCCAGTTGTAAGCGAGTCTCAGTGCGCCCCCGAGCTCGTTGTCGGAGAGATTGCGGCAGTTGTAGGAACCGAATGTGGTCTTCAGCCCCAGTCTCAGAACGGCCACCGCATCATGTCCTCTTGCAATGTCCCAGGATGCCCCGTATTCCTCGCATAACGAACGCAGTTGTTCGGTGATCGAGGGGCGGGAATACCTCTGCGGCATCGAGTTTGCGAACACCGCAGCGACAAGTTTCGAATAATCGACCTTCAGACCGTTGCGGAGGATGAACCTCTCATGGTCAAGATCCTTGAAGCTGAGATTCATCCCCTTGCGGTAGGAGATATACATCAGCAGACCCACGGCATCGGCCGCTCTTGCCACGGTATCTCCGATGGAACCGTACTTCTGAGTGAATTCCTTGATCTTAGTTGGATCCCCGTATTCCGCAAGGATATCGTCCAAAGCGGACGTAGAGAGGACTGTTGCCTCCATGTCACGTTTATCGGTCTGGAATATCGGTGCTTTGCATTTCTTCCCGAGGAGGGAGTCCATGTCCCGGTCCACGAATCCGACGACCTTCTCATCGCGTCTTTTCCTCACAACATCGTCCACGGCCTGCATGACAGTGGTCTTGGAGTGTGCAACAACGATCCTCACGTTCTTCTTGTCGATGAATTTGGTATATAACCTACAGTCACTGGCGCCTTCGACCACCAGGAACGTTCCTTTGAACACGGAACGCATCATGGACATCTCGTTCGCCACATCGGAGGAGGATATTGCTCCGATCATCGGTAACGCCTCATTCGGCCCTTTCGGCGGAGAGTTCCACTGCCAGGTCCCAGTCATCATGGATTATGGACGGAGAATGGGTGGAGATGACTATCTGTAGGTTTCTGATCCTCGCGATGTCCTTTGCGTATTTTCCGATCTCGTGCTGCCATGAGACGTGCAGGGACACCTCCGGTTCGTCCATGATGATGAGCGATCCTGGGAATCCTTTGAACAGCAGGAGGTAGAATATGATCATGACCTGTTTCTCTCCGGAGGAGAATTTGGAGATCTGAACGATGGTCCCGCTGCGGTCCATCTTGGCCTCCGGGAATCCCTTCTCGTTGATACTCACGGTCTTGTTGACGAACAGCGAGTTGATGATATCCAGGTAAACAACGATGCTCTCAGCGAAGATGTAATACCTGTCGACGTAGCTCTGAAGCGAAAGTGCCAGACCCTGATATTTGGAAAGGTTCTGACCTATCTCGTAGCGGGTCGGAGGGAACCTGTATCCCGAGGGGATGACAGGTCCGAAACCTGCCTGGCGGATGAAGTTCAGCTTGGCCTCTATATTCTTGAACATCTGGTCGAGGTCTGTCTCAGTGTACTTTATATCGCCTGCTTCTGCAGGGACGATCTGACTGTCTCCGATGGCCTTTCTGATACTCTGGGACAGTTCTTTCATATAGACATCGATCGCGGGGCACAGCAGTCCCTCTTCATTGTAGATGTAGGTCCTGTCGGGCCCGATGTACAGGGTGTGCATGATATCTGCGAGATCATCCTGTGAGATATCCTCCTCGAGTCTGTTCTTGGAGATGAGGACGTTCAATTCCTGGTTGCGGTTCTCAACGATGATCTTGCTTCCATCGTCGAAATAGAGCACGAGCCTCTGGAACGGGACGCAGTTCACCTCCTCGAGATTGCCGCTGAGGATGTTGTATACCAGTTTCATAAGGGTGGATTTGCCGAAACCGTTCTGTGCGTGGATGAAGGTCAGCGGTCCGTTTTTGAGCTGAAGGTCGTAATTCGTCTCATTGAACAGTCCTTGAATGGTGATTCTCGTCAACATAGGCCGTTGTTGAAATCGCTCTGAAGATATTTATTGATAATGGGCAAAATGTTCGATAACAGACACGATGACGTCAATCGGACTATTAACGGCATTTGAATGGGGAGAAAAGGTATGTCCGATCCCGGGTGAAAGGGATCAGTTCATACCGGTATGTCCCAGCGGGGCCATGAGCCATATGCCCATCTCCTCGAGTTCCTTGCGGATCTCCGTCGCCCTCGGATCCTTCTTAGCATCGAGATGTGCCACATAGATGTTCATTGTGGAGACGGCGACGGATTCGGGTATGTCTCCGTTCGACAATCCCTCGCGGAGGATACGGTATCCTTCTTCGGCATCGTCCCTGTCGAGCTCACCTTCCGGGCGGTTCACAGCGGAACGGAGGAAGTAGGCGGTCACAAGATGGGCGTATCTGTCGGGATTGCCGCATTCCTTCAGGACCTTTATCGATTCAGTGAGTTCGTCGCCGAACGACGGAAGGGGCTTCATATTGGTCGAAAGGAACAGTTTCACCCTTCCTTCCACCGCGGCGGCATAGGCGACAGGAGATTCCGACCGATATTCGGAACACGTTTTCACGCAGATCTTGGCCGCTTCCACACCGCGTTTCTGTTTGTTGCAGAGCACGCAGACGGTGGAATATTCGTAGGTCACCCTGATGAATTCCATCAGCAGGCTGTCGGATGCGGCGCCGATTATGGCGTAGATCTCCTCGAACGCGTTCTTGAGGGATTTCACCGCCTTGTCCGGTTCGTTCCTGGCGAAAAGGGACATTCCCAAGGATTCGTATGTTTTGAAAAGATAGATCGGAAGCAGTTCCGGCCCGTTACCGCTCTTTTTCAGGGATTCCAGTCTGTCGATCAGTTCCCTCAGGTATCTGACGGACCTGTTCGGATCGGATTCGGCGAGGGATTCTCCATAGAGGTACCTGAGGCGGAGACAGACGTCGGAATCGTTGTTTTCTGTCAGGGGGATATACTTTTCAAGGAGTTCCGAGGCGTGTTTGCTGTCCCCTATGCCCGAGAGGATGTTGTATGTTCTGGTGACCGTGTTGATGCATTCGGTAAGCGCATCGGTCCAACCTTCATCTCCGATATGGCCGCGGTATTCCTCTGCGATGAGTTCGGAGAGGTCCACGGAAGCGGATATGCGGTGTGATTCAGAGTATGCCCTGGTAAGGCGGTTGAAAAGACCCAGATCCTCTTTTTTCGAACCTTTGACCTGTCTGTCGCCGAGCTCCTTCTTCAGATCGAAACATTCTTGATCAGGTTCATAGAGCTCGTCTGAATCCCCAATGTATATCGAAAGATCTCCGTTCTGACCGAGGGTCGGAACAAGTACGGTCTTCCCGCAGGAACCGCATTCCGCCGCAAGATCGATAATCTCTTTTTCACGATCGAAATCCGCCGTGAAAGAGCATTCCTCCCTGCACTTCGGGCAGATATGGCAATGATTCTTGAGATATCTTGTCAGGGTGAAAGGGTCGGTCCCATAGTCCGCATTCTCGGGATTCATAGTTTCGGTATCTGTTCCTCGCATAAAAAGAGGGCGAGTCTTATAATGCAGATACGGGTACCCGTCCCAATGACCAATGAAGAGGCCCTCGAGGCCATTAGAAAGACAATCAAGGAAGGCGACGAGAGCGACGCCTCCATGCAGATCATGGACCTCGCCTCTAGGAACACGGACGATCCCATGCTCCTCCTGACCTGTGCCTCCATGCTTCTGACCATCGGTGACAGGAAGAACCACTCCACCGTCATTTCGCTCATAATGTCACATGTGCCAGACGATGCGAACATGAAGTATCAAATCATCCAGGGACTCATCTCCCTCGGATGCCTCAAGGACGCCAACTCCCTCCTTGCTGAACTCCCCGAGAGCGACAAGGTCTACCGTGCCCGCGCCGCAGTGTTCAACGGGACCAACAGGTACGACGAGGCTATGGATGCCCTGTCCAAGATGACCGTCCACGAAGAGATCGACCTCGTACTGAAGGTACAGGTCCTCGGTTCTCTGGGAAAACATGACGAGGCCATCGCCCTGGCGCAGGAGATCCTCGCCGGAAGCAACAGTTACCGTGCTGGAAGGTGCTACATCTCCGCCCTTGTGCTTGCAGGCAGGACCAAGGATGCCGCCAAGTACGCCAAGGAGCGTATGAAGGACAAGTCCGCTGACGGATATGCCCTAATGGCATTCTATCAGTGGCTGAACGGAAACTCCACCGCCGGAGGTGCATTCTCTTCGAAGGCACTGAAGATCGAGAACAAACACCTCGGTGCCATGGAGACCATCGGTCTCTGTTTCGCAGAGAAGGGCTCCTACTGGGAGGCCAAGATCGCTGCCGGTGCGATCAACGAAGAAGAGCCGGGAAGTCCTGCTGTTTTCAGGATCCTGGCACTTTGTAGGGACAATTGAGGATATGGGGCCTCAGGCCCTTCCTCTCCTGTCGTAACGGGACCTGACCCTGTTACCGAAACTTTTCTTTTTTCCGACTTCCAGTTTGATGTCGGTCCAGAATCCTTTGGTGAAGAGGATGAAGACCATCACCATCTCCATACGTCCGAGCCACATCAGGAAGCACATGACGATCTTGGTCTGTATTGACAGTGGCGCATAGGTGTCGAGCGGACCGATACCCGCGTTGGAGATGGCCGCCATAACGACCCCGAATTGTTCCTGAAGATTGAGCCAGGGATCGAAGATCATGACAAGTGCCAGACCCACGAAGGTGCAGATGATGAAAAGGAACACGGTGGACAGGGCGTTATTGACCGTCTCTTCGTTCATGTACTTGCCGTTCGCCCTGATGGAAACGACCGCGTTGGGGTGAAGGACCCTGTTCATACTGTTTCCGATGTATGATTTCAGTGCCATCATACGGTAGATCTTGATACCTCCTGTGGTGGATCCGGAACATCCTCCCATGAACTCCACGATCATCAGCATCATGAAGATGAACGCGAGATTTCCCGCACCGGACAGCGACGAATAGCTGAATATGGCGAATCCGGTGCCGGTACCCGAGGATATCACACAGAACACGGCCTTCCAGATGGATCCGCAGATGGTATCGGAGCTGAGATCGGACCATTCGGGTATGATATAGGCGAGGAAGATGACGACGGAGACAATCAGGAACCAGGTGAGCATCGCCCTCTGTTCCCCGTTCCTGGCGATGGCCGCATCCTTCTTGAACATCGCCCTGAACACAAGGTAGAAGTTCGTTGCTCCGAGCAACATGAACACCAGGGTGACTGCCTGGGCATAGATCGAATAACAGGCCATGCTCTCGTTGCGGGGCAGCAGGCCTCCGGTAGGTATGTTCGATAAGGTGATGCACACAGCATCGAAAATGCTGACACTACAAACCATGAGCGCTACGACCTCAGCAATGGTCAGAAGAGCATAGACCTTGAGGAAGTTGAGGGACGCGGAGGTGACCTTCATGGTGAAGTTTCCGCTGTCGGAACCCGCGAACTCGTTGGAGTTGAATCCCGCACCGCCCATGCCGATGGCAGGCAGAAGGAATGCGAAGCTCAGCAGGATGGTGATACCTCCGGTCCACTGGATGATGCCTCTCCACAGCAGCAGACTTGAGGGCATGACGGAGAGGTCCTTGACCGCGGTACCGCCGGTGGTGGTATAACCGCTTACTCCCTCGAAGAACGAATCGACGACTGGCATCCCGTACAGAATGAACGGCAGAGAAGCCACCAGGAAGGAGATCAGCCACATCACCGCGATTAGCAGGATACCGGTGGCGGGATTGAGTTTGGATTTGCTTGAGAAGAACAGGGTCTGGAAAAGACCCAGGCCTCCGACGAAGGGGATGAGATAAGTGAAATAGTATGCCCTTTCACCGACCATCAGGGCATAGACCGCGTTCACCACGAGGGCCGCCGCCAGCAGCAGTTCGATAAGACCCAGGATCCTGATCGAAGCACTGTCCCAGCGTTGCAGGGACCTGATCCTCCTCATCGTCCCGTTCAACATGTTCATATCTCCGGTGCGGAACGTCCGAGCAGGGATACCAGTTTGATGGATTCGACAGAGTGGGTGAAGATCAGCACCTCGTCGTTCAGCTGGAATTTGGTCAGAAGATCCGTGAAAATCGTGGCCCCGTTGCGCCTGAGTCCGCAGATGTTGACGCCCTCGGGGACCTCTATGTCGCCCAGGAACTGATTCTTCAGGGGTGAATCCTCATCGATGGTGAATGTGAGGAAGTAATCTCCGGGGTTCTCCATGACATGCACGGTGGAATTGTCCTTCAGACGGATGATCCTGGTGACCTCGTTGGAGATGATCCTGTGCCATCCGATGACCGATTCGATGCCGGCATACTTGAAGACGCCTTCATACTCTTCGATCGAGTATCTGGAGATGATCTTCCTGATACCGAACCTCATGGCGGTCATACATGCGAGCAGGTTCCTTTCATCCGCATCCATGACGGAAATAAGTGCATCGGCACGGTCGATACTCTCGGATTTCAAGAACTGGGGGTCGATGACGTTTCCGTTGACGACGATCGTTTTTCTGAGCGATTTGGAGGCCTCACGGCACCTCTCGAGGTCGTTGTCCAACACCTTGACGAAGTATCTGTTCCCCAGTTCGGTGATGCGGCGGGCGATGTTCAGCCCCTGCTGTCCGGCACCGAGGATGACGAACTCCCTGGCATCCTTCTTGATACCGACGAGTTCGTTGAAGTCGGATGTTGCTTCGGATGTGCCGAGCACGACGATCCTGTCATCGGCGTGAATCTCGGTGGTGGCGATGTGGGTGATGGCGCGGTCTCCGCGGTAGATGCAGATGATGGTACAGTCCCGGGGAAGTTCGATATCCATCACTGTCTTGCCCACGATCTCGTGTCCACGTTCGATACGGAATGTGGTGAGCGCATAATCATCGAAATCCAGCTTCTCGTAGTTCACCGCGTTTTCGAGAAGCGCGATCCTGTTCATCTTCTCAGAGGTGATGATGTCGGGCGAAATGAGCGAGTCGACGCCTTCGTAACCTTCCGTTTTCAGGAACTCCGGGTTCCTGACGCAGGAGATGGTGCGGACGCTGGGAAGGTGGTGTTTGGCGATCTCGCAGATAAAAAGGTTGATACCATCATCGCTGACCGCGGCGAACAGGAAATCAGGTGTGATACGGTCCAGGGCGTCGATGAGGACGTTGGGGTTGCTGGCATCTCCTTTGAGGACCGAGACCGGAAGAATGTTCTTGATGGTCTCAGCGGTGGTGTCGTCCTTCTCGATGATATAAACATCGTTTCCGGCAAGTGCGGATTTGGCGGATGCTGTACCGACGGTACCTCCGCCGATGATAAGGACCTTCATTGATTCCGCTTACCTGCTCTTCTTATTATAATCTATGTCAGACATCATTGGGACAAATCGGCAAGATATTCTGAATCGGAGGAAAACGCTGTCCTTCAGTAGTGACGGGTATTTCAGGAGTCATCGGTTCCTGCGCCATATTTGCAGACTTTCCAATGTCCAACATACATGAAACCGCAAAGACCCAGACATTGAAAAACATCATGTTCTGCTGTTCAGTCTGAGGTCTTCATATCCTTCTTTTTCCGAGGCTCTTTCGCAGACATTTCCATACACAGGCGATCTATTCCGACGCGGTCTCGAACAGGGCTTTCATCACCTTTGGCGATTTTCATCACCTACGTTCGCGAGCGCATATCCGCGCATATACGCGAACTAGCGTGCGATAGTATAATAGGGGGACGGGTATAGCAGGCAATCATGGCGAAGCAAACAAAGTCCGAACCGTTCGTTGCACCCGAGAAATGGAAGGAGATCAGCGAAGAGTATTGGATCGCAAATCGCAAAAACGAGACCGACAAGGTCAAAGACATCGTAGAAGGCATCATCGAACAGGTCCGCACCGAAGGCGACAAGGCACTGATCGAACTCACCGAGAAGTTCGATAAGGTCAAGCTCAAGAGCGTCCGCGTCAGCAGGAACCAGATCGACGAGGCCTATGAGAAACTCAGTCAGGACGTCGTCGACGAGATCGAGAATGCCGCCTATAACATTCAGCGCTTCCATAAGATGCAGCTTCCCCCGGACATGTGGACCACCGAGGTCGAGCCCGGAATCACCCTGGGCATCAAGAGCACCCCCCTCGAGAGGGTCGGATGCTACATCCCCGGAGGCCTTGCAGCCTATCCCTCATCCGCACTCATGACCGTCGTAGCGGCTAAGACCGCAGGTGTGGACGAGGTCATCTGCTGCACCCCTGCACCTGTCACCCCCGCAGTGCTCGTCGCACTCGACGTGGCCGGTTGTGATGAAATCTACACTGTCGGAGGTTCCCAGGCCATCGCCGCCATGGCCCTCGGTACCGAGAGCATCGAGAAGGTCCAGATGATCGTCGGTCCCGGAAACATGTTCGTCACCGAAGCGAAGATCCTTCTGCAGAAGGACGTCCTCATCGATTTCCCCGCAGGACCCAGCGAGGCCGCAGTGCTTGCCGACTCCTCCGCCGTTCCCGAATTCGTCGCCGCCGACCTCATCGCGCAGGGAGAACACGGACCTTCCTCCGCCTATGTGCTGGTCACCGACGACCCCGAACTCCCCGACAAGGTCTGGGACTGCATGATGAAACTGCTGGAGAACGAACCCCGCTGGGACATCATCGCCAAATCCACCGCCAATTCAGGATTCATAGTCTGCAAGGACATGGACCTCGCTGTAGAGACCATGAACGGTATCGCCCCCGAACACCTGTGCATCCAGGTCAGGGACCCGCAGGACGTCCTTTCCAAGATCAGGAACGCAGGTTCCATCTTCGTCGGACCCTACACCCCCATCGCCGCAGGGGACTACGCATCCGGAACCAACCACGTCCTTCCCACCTCCGGATATGCAAAGGTCTACTCCGGACTCACCGCCAACATGTTCCGCAAGACATCCACCGTGCAGATGCTCACCAAGGACGGACTTGCCAACCTTTCGCCGACCATCACCACCCTTGCGAAGGTGGAGGGTCTCCACGCACACGGAATGTCCGTAGACATCAGGTTCGGAAAGGAGAAGAAATCCAAATCGAACGGCAAACAGTGATATCATGGCCGGGAACGGAGAGATCGACCTTTACGGACGCTCCCTGTATATCAACAGGGAGATCTCATGGCTCGCATTCAACAAACGCTGCCTCGATGAGGCCATGGACCGCACCAACCCGGTCCTGGAGCGTGTGAAATTCCTTGCGATCTGCTACGGGAACATGGATGAGTTCTTCATGATCCGTATGCCCGGACTGCTCGGAGCCTATATCGACCGTCTGGTCAACATGGGTCCCGACACCTTCGACGACAAGGACGAGCTCATCAGGCTGATCAACGAGAAGGTCAACGACCTCACCGACGGCTATGAGGCCTGTTGGACCGACATCGAGTCGGGACTGATGAAGAACGGCATATCCATCCTTTCCGTCTCCGCCCTCGACCCCAAGCAGAAGATGTGGGTTGACGACTATTTCATGGAAAGGGTACAGCCCCTCCTCACCCCTCTGGCACTTGATATCTCCCACCCGTTCCCGTTCATCTCCAACAACTCCCTCAACGTGGCTGTGAAACTCCGTCGCGGAGAGGAGGTGCTCTACGCACGTGTCAAGGTCCCGGTCGGCATCCTTCCCCGTTTTGTGAAGGTCCCGTCCCCTTCCAAGACATTGCAGTTCGTGCTGCTCGAGAACATCATCAAGGACAACATCGGATCTCTCTTCCCGGACCTGGAGGTCCTGGGAACATACAAGTTCCGCATCACCAGGAACGCGGATGTCAAGGTCACCATCGATGAGGCCGTGGACCTCATGTCCGCTGTCGAGGACGCCCTGGACTCCAGGGATGTGGGATTCCCCGTCAGGATGGTCGTCGAGGACACCATGCCCACCGATCTCGCCAATGTCTTCGCCCGCAACCTCAAACTGAGGGACAACCAGGTCACCCGCGCATCCGACAAGGGAATGATGCTCACCGACCTGTGGGAGATCGCTGGCCTCAGCCGTCCCGACCTGAAGGACAAGCCCTATACTCCCGTGATCCCGGCGGAGATCGCCGAGAACACAAGTCTTTTCTCCGCCCTGAAGAAGAAGGACTGGATCTTCTTCCACCCCTACGAATCCTTCGATGTCGTCGTGAGGTTACTGAAGGAATCCGCAGAGGACCCCAATGTGCAGTCCATCAAGATATGCCTTTACCGTATCGGAAAGAACCCTGAGATCATCAGGCAGCTCATGCGTGCCAAGGACCAAGGAAAGGCAGTGTCTGTCCTTATGGAACTGAGGGCGAAGTTCGATGAGGTCAACAACATCGCCGTCGCCAGGGAACTGGAGAAGATCGGTGTCCACGTGGTCTATGGTCCTGTCAACCTCAAGGTGCATTCCAAGCTCCTGCAGGTCGTCAGGCTCGAGAAGGACCATCTGGTACGTTACACCCACATGAGCTCCGGAAACTACAACGAGAACACCGCCAAACAGTACTCCGATATCTCCTTCATGACGAGCAACCGCGAGATCGGAGAGGATGTGGGCGAACTCTTCAACGCGCTCACCGGTTACTTCGGCCCCAGGAACTACAAGCATCTTCTCGTGGCGCCCCTGAACCTCAAGAGCACCCTCATCGACATGATCAAACGCGAGGCGGAGCACAAGAGAGAGGGCCGCAAGGCGTACATCGCCATGAAGGCCAACGGTCTGATCGATTCTGACATCATCGCCGAACTCTACCGCGCATCCCAGGCGGGAGTGAAGATCGACCTCAATATCAGGGGACTCTGCTGTCTCCGCCCCGGTGTCAAAGGAGTGTCGGAGAACATCACCGTCACCAGTACCGTGGACCGCTTCCTGGAACATGCGAGGATCTACTATTTCCTCAACGACAGCGACCCCAGGATGTACCTTGGCTCCTCCGATCTGATGCCCAGGAACCTTATCGCCCGTGTGGAGACCCTGTTCCCCATTCTTGATCCGGATATGATGGCCGCCATCAGGGACAACATCCTGAACGTCTGCCTCGGCGACAACGTGAAGGCGAGGGTTCTGCAGCCTGATGGATCTTATGTGCTGAGAAAGAGGAAATCCGGAGAGAAGAAGCTCCGTTCCCAGGAATGGTTCATGGAGCACAAGGGTGCCTGGCATGCCTGAGACGGTCGCCTTCATCGATGTCGGTACGAACTCCATCCATATGCTCATTGTCCGTTTCTACGACGGTTCCACCGGCACGGCGGTCTATCAGGACAAGGAATCGGTCCGCATGGGGAAATCCCTGTACGCGTCCGGGAAGATAGATCAGCCCACTCTGGAAAAGGCGAAGCTCGTCCTTTCGAAGTTCGTCTCGGTCGCCAAGGCACACGGTGCGGAGAACATCATTGCTATGGCCACCTGTGCCGCAAGGGAGGCCCCGAACCGCAACGATCTTGTCGTTGCCGCGAAGGAATGCGGTATCACCCTGCATGTCATTCCCGGTCTCGAAGAGGCGAGGCTGGTGAGGCTGGGGGTCCTCGGACCGGACAGTCCCAGACGCACATTGTGTATCGATATCGGGGGCGGAAGCACTGAGCTCGCATTGGCACAGGGTAAGGAGGACCTCTATCTTGACAGTCTTTCTCTGGGTGCTGTCAGATTGGCATTCGGCACCAAGGTCGATCAGACCCAGAAGGTGTCCCCCAGGGATTATGAATCACTCAAGATCTACGTGGCGGAGCAGTGTTACCGTTCCGTCGCATCGATAAAGGAACTCGGTTTCGAGACCGCCGTCGGATCGTCTGGCACTGTTGAAGCTCTGGCAGAAGCGTGTGCCTCCAGGAGGGGTGACGGCGACAGTTCCTACCTCTTGCTCTCCGAACTCAAACCTCTCATGAAGATGCTCTGCGGAATGACCTCGGAGGAGAGGTGCAGACTGCCCAAGGTCAGTCAGAACCGTGCTGATATCGTCATCGGCGGAGGTGCGGTCGTGGAGACCCTGATGGAACTCCTGCGCATCGAAAGGCTGGAGATCAGTCACGACGGGCTCAGGGAAGGTATGAAGACCGACTATCTCCTCAAGAAAGGACATTCCGATTTCGGAGTGAGACCTTCGTCCGTCCGCAATCTCGCGGCGAGATGCGGATGCGACACTCCCCATGAAGAGGCCGTGGTCAGGTACTCCGAGAAGCTGTACACAGAGCTTGTGAATGCAGATCTCATAGAAGAGTCCCAGCATATGAAAGAACTGCTACTCTACGCGGCCCGGCTCCATGACGTGGGAGCGTTCATCAGCTACGAGAAACACCATGTGTTCTCTTACACCATCATCGAGAACACATACCTCGCCGGATTCGATAGCCAGGAGAGAGATATCATGGCCCTTATGACCCGTTTCCACCACGGTTCATTCCCTACCCCCAACAACAAGTGTTTTGCGGGATGGGAACGCAAGGATGTGACGGAATTCCTGAAGTACGCGATGATCTTGAAGTTCGCCAACATCCTCGACCGCGGACGTGACAATGCAGTGGAGGACATCAGGGCCGAACGTCTGAACGGCACCGTGAACATGACCATCACCTCCGATTCCGATCTGAGTCTGGTGGAGTGGAAACTGGAGACCCTGCGTTCCGATTTCTGTACTGTGTTCGGGGTCCGCATCAACATCGAATATCTGGTGCTCTGAAATCAACCGAAAATCGGGTAAATTCCTATTTTTTGGTATCATATATAATGATTTTCGAGCAAAAATTCGATGATTTGGATGTTTTTCTCCGAAATCGGAAAAATACGTACCCAAGATTTTATAGTGAAACAGAATTCACACATTAAAGTGTGGGCCGATCCTCTTGCAATTGGCTTCGGCCGTTGGCCCATGCTTCCATTCTCTTTTCAGCTTCATCAACTATGTTTAAGTCCCACGGACAGGATACTGCCATGATGTCGAACGCCCCCTCCCGCGGTAGTTACGGAACGACGCCGGTCAACGGCGGACTCTGCGTCATATGCAAAGGCGCACATCGTCTCTGCGGAAAGGAACGTTGTCCGCTGATGATCAAGTTCTATTCCCGTTCCCGGACCATGCCGATGGTGGACATGAAGAATCTTGCAGGTAGTTCGCCCCCCGGGGTGTTCGTGGGGAGGTACGGCTATCCCAAGGTGGATGTGGGGCCTTTGATCCCGGGCGAGTTCGGCGACACTTCGCTGATGGACCGCCCTGAAGAATGGGTCGGGAAATCCATAGATGACATAGTCGATATGAGATACCGCCTGGTGAGGGGGAAATATACCATCGATGCCACCGATTTCGCCAGTTCCGGGAAGATAGTCACAGATATCCAGGAGATAGCGCTCACCGAGAAACCCGTGGATGTGGAGGCGAATTTCAGCGAACGTCCCCACGGGCGCATAATCCTTGACGACGACATCCAGCCCTTCGGTCCCGCCGCCCGTATGGAAGGGTTCCGCAAAAGCAACGGAAGATGGGAGCACAATCTCGAGAAGAACTATTACGACACGGACCTCACGGCCACCAAGGCAGTTCTCGAGGCATACTATAACGGCACCCGCATCTCAGAGATCCAGAAGGCGTTCTCCGTGGGCACCATGGGGGTAGGGAAGAACAGGAGGTTTGTTCCCACCAGGTGGAGCATCACCGCGGTGGACGACATAATCGGCAAGGATTATCTCAAACGCACCCGTTTCTATAGACCCATAGGCGAATTCAGGGTATATTACTGGGAACAGCTGGACAACAGATGGGCGATCGTCATGATGCCCACAACATGGCGTTTCGAACTCATCGAGGCCTGGTATCCCGGGACCTCCTGGAACCCGGTGGCGATGTCACCCGAGGGTCCGAAGGTGGAGATCATCCACGACAGTGAATTTTTCGCTGGAAGGACCGAATACGCACACATCGGAGGTTGTTATTACGCATCGAGGATGGCCGTCAATGAACTTCTCGAGAAAGAGAACCGTACAGCAGGGGCGGTGATCTGCCGCGAGGCCCATGAGGGATATGTCATGCCCGTGGGTGTATGGAACGTGAGGGAGAATGTGAGGGTGTGTCTGAAACAGACTCCTCTCTGCTTCGACACTTTGGACAAGGCCTTGGACTGGATGTGCACCAAAATGGACATTGACAAGAAACGTTGGATCCAGACCTCCGATGTTTTTACAGATTATTATCAGCAGAGAAGGATCGAGGACTATTACGGAAGAAGTGCAACAGACCCAGACGAGCAGATCCCGGAGTCGGAGGAGGGAGACCTATGAAAGGACTTGACCGCTGGGGGGTCGAGGACAGGAGGCTCATCGAGTTCGAGAATGTGGACGCGTGGGGCGGGGAATACCGCCTCATTCAATGCAAACGTGCTCTGTCACCGTCCCGTCTGCCGGAGATGGACTATGCTCTGAACCCCTACACAGGATGCGAGCACGGCTGCGTTTACTGCTATGCCCCCGAGGTGACCCATTCAGATATCGGTACCTGGAGGGTGGTGGGGGTCAAGACCAACATCGTTGACAGGATCGCGAAGGAACTGCCCGGACTTTCCGGCACCATCGGCATCGGCACGGTCACAGATCCGTATCAGGCCGCGGAGGCGAGGTTCATGCTCACCAAAGGATGTCTGGAACATCTGGTCGGAAAGGGATTCCCGGTCCACCTGCATACCAAATCCGATCTTGTTCTGAGGGACATAGACCTTCTGAAAAGGTTCGAAGGTCAGGTCGCGGTGACCATGACCACCTGTGACGACCGCATCTCCCGGATAACAGAACCCGGTGCACCTCTCCCCGAGGCACGTTTCAGAGCTTTGAAGGAGCTTACCGAAGCGGGGATAAACACCTACGCCCTGATCGCACCGGTCCTCGACCGCCTCGAAGGTCTGGAGGAGGAGTTCTGTGATATGGTCGCCGCCACCGGGGTGAAGAGAGCGGCATTGGACCCATTGAATCTCCGTCCCCTTATGGCCAAAAGGCTGGACAGGATGGACATCGGAAGGTCCGATACCGCCCTTGAAAAGGTCCGTTCTCTTCTTATAAAAAGAGGCATAGAGGTCAGGGACGTCTTTCCGAAGATCTTCTGAACCCCATTCCGGAACGGCTAGATAACCAATTGTTGAAATAATTTTATATAGAAGAACAAAGTAACTGGATTCATAAAATTAGGTGATTTATCCTATGTACGGAAACGGAAACCAGCCTATCATCGTGTTCAAAGAGGGAACTCAGAGAGCCAAAGACAAAGAAGCACAGTTCAACAACATCGACGCCGCGAAAGCAGTCGCCGAGTCCGTAAGGTCCACCCTCGGACCCAAGGGAATGGACAAGATGATGGTCAACTCCATCGGTGATGTCGTCATCACCAACGACGGTGTGACCATCCTCAAAGAGATCGATGTGCAGCACCCTGCAGCCAAGATGGTCGTCGAGGTTGCAAAGACCCAGGACACCGAATGCGGTGACGGTACCACCACTTCCGTTATTCTTGCAGGCGAACTCCTCAAACAGTCCGAGGAGCTCATCAACGCCAACGTCCACCCCACCGTCATCACCTCCGGTTACAATATGGCAGCTGCCGAGGCCGAGAAGATCCTCAACGAGATCGCCATCGACGCCACCAACAATGCCACCCTTGGAGTCATCTCGGACACCTCCCTGACCGGAAAGGCAGTCGGAGAGGAAGAGGACAAGAAATACTTGTCCGACCTCATCGTCAAATCCGCCAAATTCGTTGCAGACGAGAAAGGCCGTGTCGACGTCAAGAACATCAGGATCTCCAAGAAGGTCGGAGGAGTCATCAGGGACACCTACCTCGTTCAGGGAGTCGTCATCGACAAGGAGCTTGTACACTCCAGGATGCCCAAGAAGATGGAGAAGGCAAAGATCGCTGTCTTCAACTGCGGACTCGAGGTCAAGAAGACCGAGATCGACGCACAGATCCAGATCACCGATCCCGCCCGCATGAACGACTTCCTTGCCGAGGAAGAAGAGAGCATGAAGGCCATGGTCGACAAGATCAAAGCCGTCGGCGCCAACGTCGTCTACACCTCCAAAGCTATGGACGAACTCATTCAGCACTACCTCTCCAAGGCAGGCATCATGGGATATAGGAGGCTTAAGGAGTCCGACATCGAGGCCATTGCCAAAGCGACCGGAGCCACTATCGTCGGAAACGTCAACGAGCTTTCCGCAAAAGATCTGGGCCGTGCGGATCTTGTCGAGGAGAAACTTGTCGGAGAGGACGGAATGTCCTTCATCACCGGCTGTAAGAACCCCAAAGCTGTCACTATCTTCATCCGTGGCGGAACCGAGCATGTAATCGAAGAGGTCGAGAGGGCCATCAACGATGCCATCAGGACCGTCGGAATCACCCTTGAGGACGGAAAGGTTGTTGCAGGCGCAGGTGCACCTGAGATCGAACTCGGACTCAGGCTCGCCAAATACGCCGCATCTGTCGGTGGAAGGGAACAGCTTGCCATCGAGAAATTCGCCAAGGCCATGGAGATCATCCCCTGGACCCTTGCCGAGAACGCAGGTCTCGATCCCATCGATGTCATCATCAAGCTCAAACACGCCCACACCGGAAAGAACGGATGCTACATGGGAATCAACCTCGACTCCGGAGAGGCTGAGAACATGAAGACCGCAAAGGTCCTCGAACCCCTCAGGGTAAAGACCCAGGCAGTCAGCTCCGCGACCGAGGTTGCCAACATGATCCTCAGGATCGACGACGTCATCGCTGCCAGGCGCTCCAACCCCGTTCCCCCTCAGGGCGGAATGCCTCCGATGTGATTTCGGAAAGATAAAACTCCAGGGGCCTTCGGGCCCCACCATTTGCTCCGACGGTTATTTTATGGAAGTGAAGATCCAGCTCGATGAGGACGAGGAGACACTCGTCAATTATTATGCGAAGACCCTGGGTCTTTCGGTCGAGGACGCCTGCAAAGGTGCTGTGATGTACAGCATCCGCATGATGTTTGAAAAGAGCCGTCATGATATCAACATCAGTTCCAACTCCTGGGACAATGATCCCGAAGAGGCCGGAGATGATGTTGCACTGAACCCAGAGAATCTGGTTCAGTGATGTTTTACTTTTTGTTTTCAGCCTCTGAAAGCATTTCATTGAGATTTTAGATCGAATCCGATAACAGTATCCGGCCCCATAGGGCGCAGGTACATGAAAGCGGTGATTTTCAGGGATAGGTGCCCTCTTCCCGAAATCGAATCTGCTTACAGGAGGACATATTATTTTAATAATTATACAAATATAGTAACTAATACAATTATCTTTTGATAATAAAATTTTATTTTACAATAAAATAATCAAATGTTTGGTGTTTATTATTAAAAATTAATTTAACAGATGTGTAAGATACTGAATTTTCTTCTATAATAAGATTGTCCATATTCTACATATAGTCTACACTTAGTCTACATATTCGCCACTTGCGGAACAACAAAACGCATGCCGGACATCACAGGCCTCGAAAGGATATGTGACATCCGAAAATCACCTGTACTCGGAGATGGTAATATTCACAGAAAAATAACAGCGGACAGTTCCCTGAAACTCGGGACTGTTTTGATGATAATAACTGTCATCGCTTCGGCGATGACAGTGCTGGTTGTCTTCCATGCGGAGACGGACAATTCTTCCGCGGAGGTCACTGAAAGCGGATGGTGCGGAGAGAATACATATTACTGCATCTATTCGGACGGCACACTGCTGATAGATGGATCGGGAGCAATGTATGATTACCGTGGTTTCACACATGCACCTTGGTATGAACATCGTGATGAGATCACCACGATTGTCATCGGAAATCAGATCTTGCAACTCGGACAATGGGCTTTCGTGGGCCTGAAACATGTCACCGAACTCAGCATACCTGTCACACTCAACAGCGTGGTGTCCGATACATATCCTGCATTCGCAGGATGTTACAGGATCGAGAAGATCGAGTTCACCTTCGGAAACAACGGATGCTGTCCCGATTACTCTGCATACGAGGGAAACAATAACTGGTATCAGCTCACTCCCTGGTATCAGAGCAGAGACTGTCTGAAGGAGATCAGATTCGCCGACGGCACCAAATCCATAGGTGCAGACGCATTCCGTGAACTGAACATAACTTCTGTTATGCTCCCCGAATCCGTGACCTCCCTCGGATGCCACTGTTTCTATAATTGTGCCGAACTCACTGATTTATCCATTCCTGTCAGTCTCAATTCCTACGGCAACGAGGATTATCCCGCTTTCGCTGGGTGTACAGCGGTTCAAAAGGTCATTTTCACCCGCGGGAACGGGGTCCCCTTCGACTACTCCTACGGTTGGTCGAGTGTTGCTCACAATGCTGAACTCGCCCCATGGAACATGAACTCCAACATCGTGAAGACGATTGTCATTGCTGACAATGTCACTAAACTCGGAAAATGTATGTTCAATTACTGTAACATTGGGGAGCTTACTATTCCTGTAAATGCAATATGCGGCGATATCAAGGCATTCTGCCGTGATAAAGGTTCATATGACTGCTTTGAAAAAGTTACAATTACCAAAGGTACGGGCAATGGAAATGATTATACCTATTTCTATGCGACCCATTACCTTCCTTGGAATCGTGCACCTAACCTTTGTAGCCTTGTTGTAGAAGACGGGGTGACCAAACTGGGAGATCGCACATTTTACCACTGCAGTGCTGAGACAGTGATCCTTCCGGATTCCCTTGTGGCTCTCGGTAGGTACACTTTTGCCGATTGCGCCATGAATTATCTGACAATCCCGATCAGTCTCAACGCGGTATGGTCTGATGACTTTCCTGCTTTTATTAGTGTAACTGGGCTTCAGAAGGTGAACTTCACTGTCGGGTCCGGATACGGATTTGATTACGCAGCATATACAGGGTATAATGCTTATTATAAGAGAACCCCCTGGTATCAGAGCCAATATAACATAGAACTCAACTTTGCGGAAGGTATCAAGCGCATCGGTTCCGAAGCATTCCGCGATCAGACCCTTATTTCAGTAGAGATACCGAATACTGTTGAGGCCCTGGGCAGCCATGTGTTCTACAATTGTGGGGTATTAACATCCTTGACAATCCCGATCACCTTGAACAGTGTCGGTTCTGAACAGTATCCTGCATTCGAGGGTGATAACTGTCTTAAATTCCTGAGGTTGACTCCTGGAACCACTGGTATCGGTTGCAATTATGTCGGCAGTTCTCCCTTCTGGAATTATAAATCTTCTTTGGTAGCATCGGTGACTTTGGATCACGGAATCACGTATATCGGGACCAACACATTTACGGAATACAGTTTCTATAATGATGGTCAGCCGTTGGAAATGACTGCGGCCAACCTGAGTGGTTACGTGTTCCATAATGTCGGCCATAATGTGATGGAACTGTTCAGTGAGGCACCTGATACAGTCTCGAACACCTCTAACGCCGGTTGTAACACCGAGGTATCATCTGCTGTAGCCCAGCAGACGGTGTCTGAGAACCGGTATGCCGGCCGTCCGATTCCGTTGAACAATCCTGTCTTTGAAAAAGAGATGTCTTATGATCACATCAGTCTGTGTCCAGAGGTCCTTCCGACCAATATGAATTCCAAGTACCTGTGAGAAGCAGACGATCCCATCCGAGGGGATCTTTCAAATGGGTCCCCTCATAACACCAGAATATATTATGTACAGAAAACTGATGTCTGACAGTGCCCTGAAACTCGGGACTGTTCTGATGATAATAACTGTCATCGCTTCGGCGATGACAGTGCTGGTTGTCTTCCATGCGGAGACGGACAATTCTTCCGCGGAGGTCACTGAAAGCGGATGGTGCGGAGAGAATACATATTACTGCATCTATTCGGACGGCACACTGCTGATAGATGGATCGGGAGCAATGTATGATTACCGTGGTTTCACACATGCACCTTGGTATGAACATCGTGATGAGATCACCACGATTGTCATCGGAAATCAGATCTTGCAACTCGGACAATGGGCTTTCGTGGGCCTGAAACATGTCACCGAACTCAGCATACCTGTCACACTCAACAGCGTGGTGTCCGATACATATCCTGCATTCGCAGGATGTTACAGGATCGAGAAGATCGAGTTCACCTTCGGAAACAACGGGTGCTGCCCCGATTACTCAGCATACGAGGGAAACAACAACTGGTATCAGCTCACTCCCTGGTATCAGAGCAGGGATTCTTTGAAGGAGATCCGCTTCGCCGACGGCATCACCCACATCGGTGCCGACGCATTCCGCGAACTGAAGATCACTTCTCTGGAACTTCTGGACAGTGTTGCCACTCTCGGATGCCACTGTTTCTACAACTGTACCGAACTCACCGAACTCACCATACCTATCGCTCTCAACAGCGTTGTGTCAGACCTGTACCCTGCATTTGCCGGTTGTTGCAGGATCGAGAAGATCGATTTCACTCCCGGAAGCAACGGCTGTTGTCCTGATTATGCCACGTCTAAAGGAAACAACTATTGGTATCAGAACACTCCCTGGTATCAGAGCAGAGACAGTCTGAAAGAGATCAGATTCTTCGACGGCGTCAAGTCTATCAGTGCAGATACATTCCGCGAACTGAGCATTATCACTCTTGTTCTTCCGGATAGTATTATGAGACTTGGGTGCCACTGTTTCTACAACTGCCACCAACTCTCCGACCTCACTATTCCGATCAGTCTCAACGCGGTATGGTATGATGACTACGCTGCTTTTGATAGGGTGACCGGGCTTCAGAAGGTGAACTTCACTGTCGGGTCAGGATACGGATTTGATTACGCAGCATATGTGGGATACAATGCTTGGTATCAGAAAACACCCTGGTATCAGAGCAAATATGCTGTAGAACTCAGCTTTGCGGAAGGTATCAAGCGCATCGGTTCCGATGCATTCCATGATCTGCTCCTTGATTCTGTCGAGATCCCAAATACCGTTGAATCCCTGGGCAATCATGCGTTCTGCAATTGCTGGGCATTAAAGTCTCTGACGATCCCGATTACCTTGAACTCTGTCGGTTCTGAACAGTATCCTGCGTTCGAGGATGTTTACTACCTTGATACTTTGAGGTTGACTCCCGGAACCACCGGTGTCGGTTACAATTACGTCGGCAGTTCTCCATTCTGGAATTACAAATATTCATGGGTAATATCAGTGACCTTGGATCATGGAATCACGTATGTCGGGACCAACACATTTACGGAATTAAGATTCTACAAAGACGGTCAGCCGTTGGAAACAACCGCGGCCAACCTGAGTGGTTACGTGTTCCATAATGTCGGTCAGAATAGGATGGAATTGGTCGGTGAGGCACCCCATCTCGCATCGAACGCCAATGTCGCCGGTTCTAATGTCGAGATACATCACGGATACTGCATCGTCCCGAGCTCCACAAGGGGTCTTGAGCTGACGGTCAAATTCGATGTGGGCCGGGATTCATTCGGGGATCCATCCTTGTGTCCGAATCTGATCTCGGATCGGTGTCAGGTGAAGTAATTAGTTGCTGATCATGAGGCCTGTTTCTGTATGGATGTTTCTGTAGAAACCGACCTCAATGATCAAATGGCCCCATGATCGACCGAAAGAAATCACAAGTCCCAAATGTCTGATCCGCTGTCATTGGATCTTTCGAAGAGTGTTTTGAGAAAATCCCATAGGTAAACTCAGTCTTTCACAGAACGATCGATGTATCGCATCCGTTTCAACTCAGACCTTAATTATATTTAATCAGAACCGGATATGGTCTTCGGATGGGATGAGATGCGCGTAGCGATCTACGTGAGGGTCTCCACAGAAGATCAGGCGAGGGAGGGATACTCGCTCGATGCACAGGAACGGAGGCTCAGATCATACTGCAGTCTGCGTAACGGCTGGGAGATAACGGAGACATACCGTGACGAAGGCTTCTCCGGCAGGTCCACCAATCGTCCGGAATACCGTCGGATGATGAGCGAAATGGACCGCTGGGACATTGTACTTGTCATGAAGATGGACCGTATCCACAGGAACAGTGTCAACTTCACCGAGATGATGGATCATCTCAGGAAGAACGGCAAGGATTTCTATTCCATGATGGAGAAATTCGACACCACCAACGCTATGGGGAGGTTCGTGATGGACATCATGCAGAGGATGGCCCAGCTTGAATCCGAACAGATCGGCGAAAGGGTGAAACTCGCTATGGAGGAGAAGGCCAAGAGCGGTGACGGGCCCATGGGTTCCGGAGAACCCTACGGTTACCGTTATTCCGGTGGCACGCTGGTCCCCATCGAAGCAGAGGCCGAGATCGTCGGAAGGATATTCGACATGTATTCATCCGGATCCACCATGGAGGACATTGCTGTCTCTCTTACAAATTCCAATATCCCCTCAAAGACCGGAGGGACCTGGTCCCGTCAGTCCGTGTGCAGGATCCTTCACAATCCATTATACGCAGGATATCTCCGCTGGGACGGTATCGTCCGCAAGAGCAGGACCCCCGCCATCATTCCCGAAAGCGTTTTCATATCGGTGAACGGCCCGATACGGGATGAACGGTCATGCTGAGGGCCGCATTGTACACCAGGGTCTCCACTGAGGAACAGGCCATCGACGGTTATTCGCTCGATGCCCAGGAGGAGAAGCTCTTGATGTACTGCACTGACATCGTGGACGATCTCACCGTTTACAAGATCTACCGTGACGATGGTTATTCCGGAAGGACCACCAGGCGCCCCGGATACCAGGAGATGATGAGTGAGATCAACGATTGGGATCTGATCCTGGTCCTGAAGATGGACCGTATCCACAGGAACACCCGCAACTTCATGCTGATGATGGATGAACTCGCAAGAAAGCACAAGGAGTTCCGTTCCGCTACTGAGGACCTTGACACCACCACTGCCATGGGAAGGTTCGTGGTTAGCATGATACAGAACATCGCCCAGCTGGAATCCGAACAGATCGGAGAGAGGACCAAGATCGGTATGAAGGAGAAGGCGGAGACGCTTTCCAACACAGTTCATGAAAATCGCACGATGGGTTTCAACCCCCCGTTCGGTTACATTTTAGAGGAAGGGTTGCTCCGCAGCGTGCCTGAGGAACTTGAAACCGTGAAGCGGATCTACCGCGAATTCTCAGAGGGAAATTCAATGTCCCAGATATGCGAATCCCTCAACCGTGACGGATATCGTACGCGCCGTGGGACCAGGTGGAGCAAGGACAGTCTGTCCACGGTTCTGCACAATCCCGTGTATGCGGGATTCCTCAGATGGGACGGGGTGCTGGTGCGTCATTACGCCACTCCAGCGGTGAATCCTCTGGAGTATAATGAAGTTCAGCGCAAGGCGGCCTCCCGTTCGAAGAACCCTTCGAGAAGGAAGATTGAACTGATTCCGGAGGACAGTCGCAGCGGTGGCATGGATGACTTTGCCGACGTTCAAAAATCGATAAATACCCTCTGAGTCATCCTGGGACTATGCGTAAAGATAAAAAACTCAAATTGCAGGCCTACTTCATGGTCGGAATCATGGTCCTCGTCGTGTTCGTGGTCGCTGCTTCATACATCGCATCGCTTTGATGCGACCGGGGCCTTCATGGCCCCGGCAAAATTGAAAAGATCACTCGGAGTCTTTCGAGTTGTTCTTCTCTTCTTTCTTTTTCTCTTTTTCCTCTTTCTTCTTTTCCTTCTCTTCCTCGGCCCTTGCCTTTGCATCGGCGCGCCTGTCGTCGCGTTCCTTCTGGGCTTTGTCGATCATTTCCTGCTTCTCTGCTTCGAGCTTCTCGATCTCGGCCTTGGCGGCGTCGGCCGCCTTGAAGAGTTCCTCGATCTCGGGAGTGATGGTCTTTGTACCTTTGGTGTATTCCTCGTACATCAGTTCTCCGGCCTTCTTGGTCGAATCTTCGATGATCTTCTTCTGTTCGCTGATGCGGCTGTTATATCCTGCCTCGTCGGCGCTCTGGCTGATGCGACTTCCTGCGTTGCTGATCCCTACTTTGAGTTTGTCTCCAAATCCCATTAGAATACCTCGTATTGCGAATCGGATTCGCGGATATAACGATTTTCGGTCCTGGGACATATGATGATATAGTTTCCTGCAATCCCGCAGTCGATGAAGAGACAGTCGTTGTTCACGCGGAATTTCAATCTGTGCACATTGATATGTTTCTTTTACACAGTGTTCTTCTTCATGTTCTATACTGGGATGACCTCCTACTCGGAGGACATACTGTCCACCGGATCGATGCTGGGCGGTTTTGTCGCCAGTATCTTCATCGGCGGAGATGTCATCTCCCGCCTGGTCGTCGGAGGGAGGCTGGACTACTATGGGAAGAAGAGGCTTGCGGTGATCTCGCTCGCCGTAGGGACCGTTGTGTCACTGTTCTACTTCGCAGCGGATTCCGTGGCAGAGATGCTCATCGTGAGGTTCATCCACGGTATCTCCTACGGTATCGCCGCATCCGCCATCAACACCATCGTGGCCCAATCCCTGCCTGCTGAAAGGAGGGGCGAAGGAATGGGATACTTCATGCTCAGCATGACCATCGGATCTGCCCTGGGACCGTTCCTGTGCATGTATCTTCAGGGGTCTGGGTCTTATCATGGGATCTTCATGATCGGGTGCATCGCCAATCTGGCGGCGCTGATCGTATCCCTGTTCCTGACGGACGACAGGAAGGGCGGGGTGGCCGCACCCCCGGAGAATCCCGGGATATTCGAACGCAGTGCATTTCCCCTCTCGCTGGTGGCGTTCGTGTTCTTCTTCTCGTATTCAGGCGTGTTATCTTTCATCTCCCCCTACGGGAACGAGATCGGACTGCACACCTATGCGGTGTATTTCTTCGTCGCTTTATCCACGGGGACCCTGATCTGCAGGCTCTTCCTCAGCAGGATGTACGACCTCTACGGGGAGAATCTGGCACTCATCCCGATGTTCCTGCTTTTCGTTGCCGGAATGGTGTTGTTGTCCACCGCCACGAACGGTTGGGTATTGTTGTTCTCAGGACTTCTGATAGGATTCAACATAGCACAGCTGAACTCGGTGGGACAGGCGGTCGTCGTAAGGGAGGCATCGCCTGCGAGGGTGGCCGCCGCGGTGACCATGTTCGGCATCTTCATGGACCTGGCATATGCGATGGGCTCCATACTGAACGGAGGGCTGATCGACTGTCTCGGGTACAGGACCAATTATCTCCTCATGGCCGGAGTGGGATTATCCTCTCTGGTGCTGTACATCGTTCTTCACGGGCGGAAACACCGCGGAAGGCCGGTGCGCTGAAGATTATCAAAAATTGAAAAATCTACAATTTTTGTATAAAATCCGCCATTAAATGAATACAAATTTCGTTTTTATTTATATACAATGAAATAAATTACGGAACGACTACGAAATTAACCATTGGTGGAGTTCTATGCAAGGTGTCTTCTCCCTGCCGGGAACTTTTCGTAAGGTTCTCGGTTACTCGACCGCATTGCCGTTACTGGCCGTGTTCCTAGTTGTTCTTTCGGTCAGTTATATTCCTGCGGCACACGCGGAGGGTGAGGCATACACCGTTTATCTGGATCCGAACGGAGGTGATTGGTCCCCCGAAGTATCTGGGTCTTTCACAATATCCGTGGGGTATCAGATGACTCTGCCTTCATTCGAAGGTATGGTCCCTGAAGGAACGGTGTTCGCGGGATGGTCCTTTTCGGACGGGTATGTTGACGGTCGGTACGTCCAATATACTCAGGCCCTTGATTTTCAGGACAGATCCAACTTTAAAATGACCTCTGAACTAGCGGAAAAAGCGAACAGCGGTGTTCTGACACTCTATGCGATCTGGATCCCGAAAATGACGTCTTTTCCGCAGGCCGAGGTCCTTTTTGAATCGGTCTACAAGACCGGAGATGCGGTCACGGTCGATCTGAGACTTTCTCATGACCTGGCCACTGGGACATACGAATTGACAGCAGGGTCGGTGCCTTGTTTCGTTCCTACGGAAGATGGGAAATTCCAGTTTTCGGTTGAAGGCGGGGTCTGCACCGTGAACTCTACTGAACTATTTCCCGGATCGGGAAACATCAGGGTGGTCATTCCTGCGGTCTATTCGGCGGTCGGAGGCACCTTCGATACCGCGTATGTCCTTGTTGAATGGATATTAAACTTGATTTTTATCGAAACGATAGGAGGAACAGTTTGAATGAGAAGCAAAGTTTTCGCCCTAGCTATTGTGCTGGCACTGTTGTCCGCAGGTATCGCAGTCACAACGAATTCTTCCGAAGGAACTGATACGGTTCAGAATGGAACGAAAGATAACCCTTATCTTAAGAGCGTATCGATTCCCGTCGGGGGTACCAAGGT
>CAVATL010000005.1:0-9873 GCA_963591575.1 Candidatus Methanomethylophilaceae archaeon | reverse complement strand
AAGAGCAGCAATTCCTCTGTGGTCGTCGATACCTCGGTCAAATACACGATCAGTCCGACCCTATCTTCTCTGACCTATTCGATCACCAGTGGTGATGAAACAAAATTGGATAACAATTCCAGTGAGACAACATTATCAGTTCTTTCCGGAACTCCCCTGGTACTGAATGTGACAAACGGCACCGAAGCTTCGGTCGTTTACACCGATGAGGCCTCCAAGGTTTCCACCAAGATGTTATACTCCACTACTTCGGCTCCCGGCCAACAGACACTTAATACGTCCGGTAACGGAACGTATCAGATCGTCCTCAGCAAGACCGGAAGCACCGAACAGGAGGTTGTTACGATCAACGTCATCGGTTCGATGACCGCATTGAACAGCATACGTGTCACCTGTGCTCCGCTTTCAGGGTGATCCTACGAAATCTAAACTGCTGGCACTGTTCGCCATACTCCTCACTGCGGTTGTGATCTCACCGTCGGCTTCCGCCGATACCGCAAGTGATGTGGTCTATTGGTGTTACGGTGACAGCATCACTCTGGAGTATGACGGAGAGGCCGACAATGTCGAATGGACTGTCAGTTATCCGACCGGAGAAGTGCTTCGCACGGAAAATGGTAAAATCGTGACATTCGATGGATCAAAGTCCGATGAATTTCTGGCGACCCAGAAGGTCACGACCGATCAGGGGTCCTCTATGCAGAGCGTCAAAATCCATGCTCTCCACATGAACAAACTGTCGGTCTCAGTCGATTTCATCACAGACGGTATGTTTTACGATAAGAGAGTGATCGATTCCACCACGGTCTGCAAGAACCAGAACTTCATCAATCTTCCCGACCACCCTACGAAGGAAGGTGCGAAATTCGGTGGCTGGGTCTATGGCTCCGGGGAAGCATTTGAGGTCACCGAACCAATCACTGAAGACCTTACCCTCCATGCAAAATGGCTCAACGCATGTTCCATCGTTCTCATGTCGGACGGAGAGGTCTACTCGAATCTGACCGCTTATGAAGGCGACATGGTCACTCTGCCATCACCTGAATCTGAGTCTCACAGGAAATTCAAGGGGTGGAGCACGGATAAGAGCACTTTTGTGGAGTTCGATCAGAATCAACCGATATCCGGTGATGTGGTCCTGTATGCAAAAATGATCAGGGAGTGTTCTGTTCTTCTCATGTCGGACGGAGATGTGTATGCAAGCCTCGCCGCTGACGAGGGAGAGACCATCAGTCTGCCTGTGTTCGAACCAAAGGATGGATACGAATTCCTTGGATGGAGCACGGATAGGAAGAGCTTTGTGAAGTTCGATCAGAATCAACCGATATCCGATGATCAGGTTCTGTATGCGACATGGGCTGAAGATGAGGGTTCTGCGGCCCACAACGATACCACCAGTCTGATACTCCTGATTCCTGTGATCGCCATCCTCGCGATCCTCCTCTTCTCGCGCATCCACCGCAACAAGGTACGCATAGTGCCAGGATCCTCAAAGGGTCGTTTCGGCGGCAAGTGAGACAAACCATTTCCCGGGCGGATGACCCCCGTCCGGTCCTGCTATTCCATTATATGGTGTCCCGCAGATACTTCTCCGTATGTCCTAACAGGCCATTGTATGTGATGTCTCAATGTTCGGACTCGATACTCCCGGATGTTCATCTCTGAAGATGATCACATCAACAGCGGACCGAGGTTCTTGGACGAGGATTCCTTTGAGAACATTCTGTTCAGTGACGGGATCCAGGCATCTTCCGCCTACACCGCAGGCAAGAGCCTCATTATGAACGATGACGGGGAAATGGTCATCGAGATCCCTGCAGAGACCTATGCCGACCTGTTTCTCATAGCGATCGCCACCGTCCTGCTGCTTGCAGGCATCGGAACGATCATCATCTGGAAGAAAAAGATCCGATCTCGGGGATGCCCGTTCCTCCAACAGGTGTTCCTCTCAAACCTCTTAACGGACCTTTCGGAACTGATTTTAAACCGAACTTACATTAGCACTCATGAAGATCGAGAGTCCAGCCTTCGCTGACGGGAAGATAGCCGACAGATACGGTGCCAAGAGCGGGGTTTTCGTAGGTGCGATGTCCCCCATTTCGTTCCCTTTTGATATTGTCGATGCGCCCGCAGGCACGGTCTCTTTCGCCGCTGTCTTCGACGACCCGGATGTGAAACCGCTGAAGGGTTTCGTGTGGCACCATTGGCTGATCGCAGGACTCAAGAAGACCTCTCTCCCCGAGGATGCATCCCGCAGGGACGGCTCCCTGGTGCAGGGAGTGACCACCTGGTATCATCAGAAGAGGGCGGAGAAGACCGAGGCGTGCTTCTACGGGGGACCGAACCCTCCCGACGGACCTCACAGGTATGTTTTCACGGTATATGCATTGGATATCGATCTTGCTCTGAAGAGCGGGTTCGAATATGATGATCTTTTCAAAGCGATGGAGGGACACATCCTCGATTCCGCGGAGATCTCCGGAACATATTCTCCCATCGAGTGCAGGGAATGCAAACGCAGGATCCCGGGCAATCTGAAGATCGCTGTTCCGTATGAGAACGGAACCATCGCGCAGCATTTCGGAAAGGCGGAGTGCTTCAAGGTCTATGAGGTCTATGACAACGAGGTCGTCGCGACCGATATTGTCAGCTGCGAGGGTGCCACCCATTCGGCCGTCGCCATGGTCCTGGCGTCCACCGGGGCAAGGGTGCTTATCTGTGGCGGATTGGGAGAAGGAGCATATCACAGGGTAAAGTCACTAGGTATCAGACTCGTTTCGGGCATCAGCGGAAGTGCGGACAATGCCGTACGCGACTATCTTGTGGGCAAGATCATCCTGGAATCCGATGCAGGCGTGCACAGGAGTTCGGGTATGATCGACAGCTGATCCCGGAACGGATGATCTCTATGGGTTACGAAGCGATCGGCAAAGCACTCGAAGAGGCCGTCCGCAGAGCATGCGAAGGAAAAGAGGTCGCCGTGGCCTTCTCCGGAGGCATGGATTCCGGTCTTGTGGCCGCATTGGCGAAGAAATACGCCCGTTCGGTAACATGTTACACCTGCGGGGCAGACGATTCCTTCGATGTCGCCGCCGGAAAGGAACTGGCGGACATATTGGAACTTCCGTGGGTCCAATGCCGGATATCCGAAGATACCATAGAAGACACGGTAAGGGAACTGATCTCTGCCACTGGGGTCAGCGACCCGTTCACCATAAGCTATGATCTTCAGCTTTTCACCGTGTGCAGGGCATCGAAAGAGAGGGTGGTCCTCACCGGACAGGGTTCCGACGAGTATTTCATGGGCTGTTCCCGTGCCGTTGAACCTAACGATACGGAATATGAAAGGGTGAAGGCGTGGGGTGTGGAGAGACTGTACAAGGTCTCCGTTCCCTGTGAAGTCGCCATAGCCGCGCATTTCAAACAGAAATTGTATTATCCTTATCTTGACGAAGAGGTCCTCCGTCTTGTTTCCGCATTGGACCCTTCTGTTCTGAGGCCCGACAATCTGCAGGACCGTAAGGCGGTGCTGAAAGAGATCGCCGAAGATCTCGGATTCCCCGTTCTCGCGCACCGGACCAAGAAGGCATCCCAATACGGATCGGGTACAACTGACCTCATCCGCGATGCCGCAAGGAAGAAAGGCGTGCGTTACAACAGGTTCATTTCAGACATCTATGAGTCGCTCGGACTGCGGAACGCCAATCTTCTGAGGGATGCCGCAGTAGATGTGAGGATGGATCCTATTCTTCTCTATGATGCGACCGCGGTGCTGAAGAAATTAGGGATGACTGATTCAGAGGCCGTTTCTTTATTCTATAAGAGACTTGTAGAAGAGGGAAATATTGATTTCCTAGTAGATAAAAGGTAAATTATTCCTTGTGAATTTTTACAGATTTATCCGAAATTTCTGCGTAATCAATGGATTTTCAATCTATTCTATTATGAAAACGGCTTATAAATTAATTTACCTAAATGCAGGTAGAAAATAAGAAAAATAAATTTTTCATAAAATCATAACACTGAAAATTTTTGTAATATTCACAAATGAATATCATTAACAAAAGTCATTATATATGTATGAATATTAGACACACTTAAGAAGCAGTACAGGACTGCTCCATCAGGAGTTAAAAAACATGGCAAACGACAAGGAATTCACCGTGGAAGACCAGTACAACATCCCCAAGGGGCCGCTCAACCCCAACGGCCTCAGGTTCGACACCCTCCAGATCCACAAAGGTCAGGAAGAGGCCGACCCCGTCACCGACTCGAGGGCCGTTCCGATCTACCTCACCTCTTCCTACGTGTTCAAGAATTCGAAACAGGCCGCCGAGAGGTTCGCTCTCAGAGAGGGCGGAAACATCTACGGCAGGCTCACCAACACCACTCAGTCCATCTTCGAGGACAGGATCGCCGCCCTTGAGGGAGGATCCGCAGCACTTGCAGTATCTTCCGGAGCCGCCGCCGTCGCCTACGCCGTGAACGCACTCGCTCTCACCGGTGATGACATCGTCTCGGCCAACAACGTTTACGGAGGAACCTACAACCTCTTCGAGCACACCTTCAGGAAGAACTACGGGATCAACACCATCTGGGTAGACCCCAGCGATCCCAAGAACTTCGAGAAGGCCATCACCCCCAAGACCAAAGTGCTCTTCGCAGAGACCTTCGGCAACCCCAACTCCGATGTCACCGACGTCGAAGCCATCGCGGAGATCGCCCACAAGCACAAGATTGCCCTTATCATCGACAACACCTTCGCCTCCCCCTACATCTTCAGGCCTCTGGAGCACGGAGCCGATATCGTCGTCGAATCAGCGACCAAATTCATCTCCGGACACGGAACCGTCATCGCGGGAGTCATCGTCGAATCCGGAAAGACCCCCTGGATTGAGTACGGCAGGTATCCCAACCTCTCTGAGCCCGACCCCTCCTACCACGGAGTCGTCTTCGCAAGGGACGTTCCCGGAGCATCCCTCGTCACCTGGATCAGGGCCATCACCCTCCGTGACACCGGAGCATGCATCTCCCCTGTCACCGCGTTCGCCCTCCTGGTATCCCTCGAGTCCCTCTCCCTGCGTATCGACAAGCAGATCGACAACGCACTGAAGATCGTCGACTACCTGAAGAAGAACCCCAAGGTCAAATCCGTGAGCCACCCGTCCCTGCCCGACAACCCCACCCACGCGCTGTACCAGAGGTACTTCCCCAACGGCGCCGGTGCCATTTTCACCTTCGAGGTCAACGGAACCAAAGAACAGGCCCAGAAGCTCACCGAGTCCCTCCACCTGTTCAGCCTCCTGGCCAATGTGGCGGATGAGAAATCTCTCATCATCCACCCCGCCAGCACCACCCACTCCCAGCTGAACGAGAAGGAACTGGCCGCCGGACACATCACCCCCCAGACCATCAGGATCTCCATCGGTGCCGAGAACATCCGCGACCTCATCGCAGACCTCGACCAGGGATTCTCCCAGATCTGAAATCCTTTACAATGCCGCAGGGCGCAGAAGACCCTGCGGTAAACCGGATTTCTTATGCCTGCCGGACAGACATCACTGTCCGGTACGGGCCTTTGAATACATTTTGATAAAAACCGTGATCCCGGGCCGTTATGCCCGATTTTCCCGTCCTTTTCCTGCTTTATTTATAAAGCTTTATATAGTGTATTATAATGGGTAGGCCTATGACTACGATAGACATCCAGAACATCGTCGCATCGAGTTCCCTTGGGACCGAGCTCGACCTTTTCAAAATCCTCGACTCGTTCGAGACGGCTCAGTATGATCCCAAGCAGTTCCCTGGTCTCATCTACAGGATCTCGGAACCCAAGACTGCGACCCTTCTGTTCAAGAGCGGAAAACTCGTCTGCACCGGCGGAAAGTCCCGCGAGGACGTCGAAAGGGCGGTCTCCAAGGTCGTCGAGGACCTTAAGAACATCGGAATCGAGATCCCCATCAAACCCAAGATCGATATTCAGAACATGGTCGCCTCGTCCGATCTCGGATACGAGCTCAACCTCAACACCGTCGCCATCACCCTGGGACTCGAGAGGGTCGAGTACGAGCCCGAGCAGTTCCCCGGACTTGTGTTTAGGCTCGATGACCCCAAGGTCGTCATCCTTCTCTTCGGATCCGGAAAGCTCGTCTGCGCCGGAGCCAAGGTCAAAGAGGATGCCATCCGTGCGGTCGACAACGTCGCCGCCGAGCTCCGTGAACAGGGCCTGATGCCGTAAATCCATTCCCGAGGGGATCCTTCCCCTCATCCTTTTTCATATGTCGGTCTTCGCCGATTTTTCAACAGTCCCAGACGTCTCAAGTTCTGAGTTCAAGACGAAGGGTTCCCGCTTCATCGGGATCGCCATGCCGTGTGCTTCCGAAGATGCCATCCGCAGGAATCTGGAATTTGTATCACAGCAGTATCCGGGCGCCACCCACTACTGTTATGCGGTCGTCTACGGAGGCACCGACCGCCGGGAGAAGAGCAGTGACAACGGGGAACCTTCCGGGACCGCTGCGAAGCCTATTCTTTCGGTCATAAAAGGTCACGATCTCACAGATACAATGGTGGTGGCAGTGAGGTATTTCGGAGGTACATTGTTGGGCACCGGAGGCCTCGTACATGCATATACCCAGGCGGCAGAAAATGCGTTGTCCTTGGCGGCGGTGAAGAAGGTCACTGCCTGTGCGGTTTTCTCGATCACCATACCCTACGCGGACCTCGGCGGATTCAATGCGAAATGCAGGGATCTGTGTGCCGTTCCCCCGCAGTACGAGTATTCCGATGTCGTGCGCATCGAAGCGGCCGTTCCGATAAACGATAAAGATACCTTCATCGAAAAGACCCAGGATGCCACAGATAGGCATGCAACAATAGTTCCCTGCGGCACCGGATACCGCTGAATTTTAACCTCTTCGCGCGCGCATTTATAATATAGTTCATCGCAATGCACTTCGCATTGATACTATGAGCGAATTCATTTGCCCGCTGGACTACAGGTACGGCCGCAAGGAGATGAAGAGCATCTTCTCCGAGGAGAGCCGCATCAAGAAGCAGATGTTGGTCGAGGCCTCCCTTGCACGTGCACACGCAGAACTGGGAGAGATCGGAAAGGACGACGCCGCAGAGATCACCCGCGTCGCCGAATCCGACCTCGTCACCGTCGAGAGGATCAAAGAGATCGAGAAACTTACCAACCACGACCTTATGGCCATGGTAAAAGCGATGACCGAGCAGTGCAAAGGTACCGCCGGAAAGTACGTTCATCTCGGAGCCACCTCTAATGACATCGTCGACACCGCCACCGCTCTTCAGATCAAAGAGGCCCTGGAGCTTGTTGCCGAAGACGTCGACACTTTCCTTCTGACCCTTGCAAAGCTTGCAAAGAAGGAACGTGACACCCTGGAGATCGGCAGGACCCACGCTCAGTTCGCCATCCCCATCACCTACGGATTCAAGATCGCCGGATACATCGCCGAGATGCTCAGGTACAAGGAGAGGCTCGTGGAGATCATGCCCCGTGCCTGTGCCGGAAAGATGGCCGGAGCCGTCGGTACCGGAGCCGCCCTCGGAAAGACCTTCTTCAAGATCCAGCAGCTCGTGATGTCCGATCTGGGTCTTACCTATGAGCCCGCCGCCACCCAGGTCGTCGGCAGGGACAGGTACACTGAACTGGTATGTCTCATGGCCACCCTGGGTACCTCTCTTGAAAGGTATGCCACCGAGGTCAGGAACCTTCAGAGGTCTGAGATCGGAGAGGTCTCCGAATACTTTGACCAGGAGCACCAGGTCGGCAGTTCCACCATGGCACAGAAGAGGAATCCCATCAACTCCGAGAATGTCTGCGGTCTCGCCAGGGTCCTCCGCGGTATGGTCATGCCCACCTTCGAGAGCCAGGTCCTCTGGCACGAGAGGGATCTTTCCAACTCTTCCGCCGAGAGGTTCACCCTTCCCCACGTGTTCTCGCTCATCGACTACATGCTGTACAAGATGAACAAGGTCTTCGAGGGCCTCGACGTCCACCGCGACAAGATGCTCAGGAACATCCAGATGGCCCACGGACTCATCATGGCGGAACCTGTCATGATGGCGTTCGTCGGAAAAGGCGTTGGAAGGCAGGATGCGCACGAGATCGTCCGCGAGGCCTCCATGGTCGCCGAGAACGAGGAAAGGCAGCTTCTCGACACCCTCTGGGAGAGGGAGGATGTCCGCAAGGTCTTCACCCGCGAGGAACTGGAGACCGTCATGAATCCTGCCACCTACACCGGCGGTTCGAAGGAGATCGTCGACAAGATGGTCGACGCCGTCGAATCCGCACTCGGAACGAAGGTCTGAGATGCGCAGAAAATCGCCTCAGCGCACAAGGAGGATGAAGCAGGCGGCCATCGTCGGGGCCGTGGTGGGTGTCGCTCTCGGATGGGTAGCCTATCTGATGTCCCACAGGCCGTTCTTCATTGTTCTGTTCATCATCATCGGTACGGTTATGGCCACTGCGACAACTGCATTGACCGTCTCCGAATACGATTATGACTGAGGTGTCGATATGGCCAAAGGCGTCTTGGGAATCATCATCTGTCCGATGATGAACGACGACCTGCTCCATTGCATATGCAATGACCCAGAGGTCGCACGCATAGTGGTCCTCGACAATGGTTTCGTATCTGATCTGAAAGCTAAAATGGACCGGAGGGGGACCAGGTACGAATCTGTCCCGCAGGACGATTTCTATGCTGGTAAGGTGCAGTTCGACAGGAATGTGCTGAACATTGTGATCCGTTCCAACGACCTCGCACTGCACGCGGAACCCAAGGAACTGAAGATATATATTGAAAAAGAAGTGGAAGAGATCCAGCCGTTCATCGACGCTCTGGGTCTTTACTACGGTATCTGCGGGAACTACGGCTGGGACATCACCGCCTGGGCCGCGGAGATGGGTTACAAGCCCACAGCGGTGTTCCGCGGAATGGAAGGGAAGATCGTGGACGACTGTGTCGCCGTGGCCATCGGGGGTTCCGACAGGTATCTTCAGTTGGAGAAGACATACACAGGAATGTTCTACCTCACTCCGGCCATCGCAGGTAACTGGATCGAGTTCGTCAGCGCGGGGGATTCCGCAAAACAGCTGTCGAACATCCCCAAGGAAACGCTGGAGGAACTGGGCATCTTCTCGGACACCGATTATATGAGGTGGCTGTTCGAGATAGGTCACTACAAGCACATCCTGAAGATCGATACCGGACTCGACGACTCTGAGAAGTTCAATCAGAAAGTGGAGGAGATCGGCAAGGCCCTGAATCTGAAGCCTATCGACATCGAGGACGGATGGGTCACCCTCTACTGTGCGGAAGGCATTTACGCTCAATGCAAGAAGAACCTTCCCGCCTGAATTTTTCTGTCTGGGTCTTTTGAAAAGTAAATAATGTCGGGGAGTCTCCCCCGACATTGAATGTGTTTCAGATCTTCTTTCCGGCGTTGGGTCCGGGGGTGGTGTCGAAGGCGCAGGACACTTTGATCTTGACAAGTCCCTTTGCGGGGAATCCGGGGTTCGCCTTGTGTGCCATCTCTTTGGCGGCCTCGTAGTCTTTTCCGGAGGTCTCGTAGACGCACTTTCCTTTGAGCTGAACGGTCTCGTGTTTGCTCTCTCCGCCGATCGCGTAGACTGCGGCGACGGGGTTCTCGAGGATGTTGGCGAGGGTCTTGTTGAGGTAGTTGTCAATGACCCAGATCTCATCGTCGTTGGCGACCCACAGGAATCCGATGGGGACCACGTTGGGGACACCGGCCTTGGAGGCGGTCGCGAGGGCGAAGTACTTATGGTCCGCCTTGTGGTCGGCGAACAGCTGTTTTGCTTCAGCGGAAATAGCCATAGAT